>NZ_JAELVH010000140.1 GCF_019399235.1 Streptomyces poriferorum
CGCGGTGGAGGCGCTCCGCCAGGTGCTGCGCGACGCGGGTGTACGGACCGTCCACGAGGCGCTGCCGGGCAGCGGTCCCGTCATCCGGTTCGGCGGGGACGGTGCCGCGGACGCGCTGCGTACGCTGCGCGCGCCCGACCGTGCCGATCTGCCGTCCGGCGGCTACCGGATCGCGGTCGGCCGGGTCGCGGGCCGGGACACCGTCGCCGTGGACGGCGTCGGCGACGACGGCCTGTTCCACGCCGCCCAGACGCTGCGTCAGCTCGTCGGGGGCGGCCGGATCGCGGGCGTCACCGTTCGGGACTGGCCGGCCGGTGCCGTACGCGGGATGACCGAGGGCTTCTACGGCCGGCCGTGGTCCCAGGAGGAACGGCTCGCCCAGCTCGGCTTCATGGGGCGCACCAAGCAGAACCGCTACCTCTACGCGGCCGGCGACGACCCGTACCGGCAGGCCCGCTGGCGCGATCCGTACCCCGCCGAGCGGCGCGCCGAATTCCGCGCGCTGGCCGAGCGGGCCGCCGCCGAGCATGTGACGCTCGGCTGGGCCGTGGCTCCGGGTCAGTCCATGTGCCTGTCCTCGGACCGCGATGTGAAGGCGCTGACGAAGAAGGTCGACGCGATGTGGGCCCTGGGGGTGCGGGTCTTCCAGGTGCAGTTCCAGGACGTCAGCTACAGCGAGTGGCACTGCTCGGCCGACGCCGACACGTTCGGCAGCGGCCCGGAGGCGGCGGCCAGGGCGCAGGCCCGGGTCGTGAGCGCGGTGGCGCACCACCTCGCCGAGCGGCATCCGGGCTCGGAGCCGCTGTCCATGATGCCGACGGAGTTCTACCAGGACGGGGCGACGGACTACCGCACCGCGCTCGCCGGGGAGCTCGACGAGCGGGTGCAGGTCGCCTGGACCGGCGTCGGGGTGGTGCCGAGGACCATCACCGGCGGCGAACTGGCCGGTGCCCGCACCACGTTCCGCCATCCGCTGGTCACGATGGACAACTATCCGGTCAACGACTACGCCCAGGACCGGATCTTCCTGGGCCCGTACACCGGCCGGGACCCGGCGGTCGCCATCGGTTCGGCGGCGCTGCTGGCCAATGCGATGGAGCAGCCGTCCGCGTCCCGGATCCCGCTGTTCACCGCCGCCGACTTCGCCTGGAACCCGAAGGCGTACCAGGCTCAGGAGTCCTGGCAGGCGGCCCTGGACGATCTCGCGGCCGGCGACGCCCGCAGCCGGGACGCGCTGCGCGCCCTGGCGGGCAACAGCGCGGGGTCCGTGCTGGGCGGTGACGAATCGGCTTATCTGCGGCCGCTGTTCGCCGCGTTCTGGAAGTCCCGTACGGCCGACGACGCCACGGCCCGCGACGAGGCGGCGCGCCGGCTGCGGGCCGCGTTCACGGTGATGCGCGAGACCCCGCAGCGGCTCTCCGGGCTGGCCGACGGCCGCCTCGACGACGAAGTACGGCCGTGGAGCGAGCAGTTGGCCCGCTACGGCCGGGCGGGCGAGCTGGCCGTCGATCTGCTCCAGGCGCAGGCGCGCGACGACGGAGCGGCAGCCTGGGAGGCCTCGCTGGCCCTGGAGCCGGCGGTCAGGGCCGTGAAGACGGGCGGCGCGACGGTCGGCAAGGGAGTGCTCGGCCCGTTCCTCGACCGGGCACGCAAGGAGTCCGCCGCCTGGACGGGTACGGACCGCGACAACGGCACGGTGGCCGAGGCCCCGGGCAGCTACACCCTGCGCTTCGACCGGGCACGCCCGCTGGAGGCCGTCACCGCGATGACCGTGCCCGGCGACGACTCGACGGTGTCGGGCGCCACGGTCCAGGCCCATGTGCCGGGCGAGGGCTGGCGGAGCCTCGGCGTCCTGTCGGCGCGGGGCTGGACCCAGTCGCCGGGCCAGGGCGTGCGGGCGGACGCGGTCCGGGTCAGCTGGCCGACCGCCACCCCGGCGCTCACCGGCGCACCGCCCCTGATCATCCCGCCGCTCGCGGGTGCGGCCCCGTCTGCCGGAACGGCCCCCGGGGTGCGCTCCCTGGTGCCGTGGTTCGGCGACGAGCCCGCCGCCCGGCTCGATCTCGCACGCGGGGAGACGGACGCCGAGATCGGCGGCGATCCGCTGCGGGTCGAGGCCCGGCTCTCCGCGCGCCGCCCGGCCGAGGTGCGCGGCGCGCTCACCGCGAAGGCACCCAAGGGCATCAAGGTGCGGGTGCCGAAGCAGACGACCGTGCCGCGCGGCTCCCGTACCGAGGTGCCCGTGGAGATCACCGTCCCCGCGGACACGCCCGCGGGTGAGTACGCGGTGCCGTTCTCCTTCGGCACCGAGGAGACCACCCTGACCGTCCGGGCCTTCCCCCGCACGGCGGGCCCCGATCTGCTGCGTACGGCAACCGCCTCCTCGTCCGGGGACGAGACCGCGGACTTCCCGGCGGCCGCCGCCTCGGACGGCGACCTGAAGACCCGCTGGTCCTCGCCGCCCGAGGACGGCGCCTGGTGGCAGGCAGAACTGCCGGCCCCGGCCCGGGTCGGCCAGGTGGTGCTGGACTGGCAGGACGCGTACGCCTCCCGCTACCGCATACAGGTCTCCGCCGACGGGCGCACCTGGCGCACGGCGGCCACCGTCCGCAACGGCGGGGGCGGGCACGAGTCCGTCCGGATGGACGCGAAGGACACCCGTTTCATCAGGGTCCAGGGCGACGGACGGGCGACCGAGTACGGCTACTCGCTCTGGTCGGTCCAGGCGTACGCCGTCGCGGAGTAACCCGACCGGCAGGCGTACGCCGTCGCGGAGTAACCCGACCGACAGGCGTACGCCCTCGGGGAGCAGCCCGCCCGGCGGGCCGTTGCACCACACCCGGTCCATCACTCCCCCACCGCCTCGCGCGCCTCGCTCACGCCGAAGTATTCACTCAGTACATATACCGAGTATATAGTCATGCCCCATGAGCACCCGTCACATTCTTCTGGGCCTGCTTGCCGGAAGTCCCTGCCATGGCTACGACCTCAAACGGCGCTACGACGAACTGTTCCCCCAGGCCCGCCCGCTCGCCTACGGGCAGGTCTACACGACCCTGCAACGTCTGGTACGGGACGACCTGGCCGCCGTGGAGGGCACCGACTCCGACGGCGGCCCCGAGCGCACCCTGTACCGCTCCACGGACCGGGGAGCGGACGAACTCGCCGCCTGGGCCCAAGGGGTCACCCCGCCCGCTCCCTTCGTCACGAACGAGATCTTCGCCAAGGTCGTCATCTCGCTCCTGGTAGCGGGGACCGAGGGCGGCGACCGGACGGCGGAGGCGGCCATGTACCTCCAGGCCCAGCGTGCCGCCCACATGGTGCGCATGCACGAACTGACCGGTCTCAAGACCACGCCGGGCGCCGACCTGAGCACCGTCCTCTCGGCCGACTACGCCCTGGCCCATCTGGACGCCGACGTGCGGTGGATGGCCACGACGGCCACCCGTCTCACCACCCTGACCGCGGAGGTCGACGCAGTATGAGCACACGGAACGAGAACCCCTCCGGGGCCGCGGAACCGATGATCGGAGCCACCGGCCTGACGAAACAGTACGGAAGGTCGCAGGCCCTGCGCGGCGCCTCCGTCACCCTCCGGGCGGGCGAGATCCTCGCCGTCACCGGGGCCAGCGGCAGCGGGAAGTCGACGCTGCTGCACTGCCTGGCGGGCATCGTCCGCCCCGACGAGGGCGAGGTGTCGTACGGCAGGGAGCGGCTCGACCGGGCGTCGGAGAACCGGCTCAGCGAGCTGCGGCGCACCGACTTCGGTGTGGTCTTCCAGTTCGGGCAGCTGATCCCCGAACTCACCGTGCGCGACAACGTGATGCTGCCGCTGCTCCTCGCCGGGACCGACCGCGCCGCGGCGCAGGACCGGGCGGACGAGTGGCTGGAGCGCTTCGGTGTGCGCGGCCAGGCCGCGCTGCGGCCCGGGGAGCTGAGTGGCGGCCAGGGTCAGCGGGTGGCGCTGGCACGGGCGTGGGTGACGGGTCCGAAGGCCGTCTTCGCGGACGAGCCGACCGGGGCCCTGGACTCGCTCGCCGGGGAGCAGGTGATGACCGCGCTGGTGCACGCCGCCCGCGAGTCCGGCGCCGCGGTGCTGCTCATCACGCACGACGCCCAGATCGCGGCGTACGCGGACCGGGAGGTGTGGCTCCGGGACGGGGCCGTCCACTCCGGCGCCACGCCCTTCGCCGTTCAGGAGGCCGCCCACCATGAGGGCTGACGCACGCATCGCCTGGAACCTGGCCCGTGGCTCGGACCGCCGCGAGTGGTGGCGGATCGCGCTCACCGCGGTGGGCGCCCTGCTCGCCACGGTGTTCGCGCTCGCCGCGATCACGGTCGCCTCGGTCCGGGGACAGGTGTCGATCCCGTTCGGACAGGGCCTGCTGAACCAGCCGGGCGAGCGCTCCGGCGTGGTGGTCGCCCTGCTGCTCCTGCTCATCCCCGTGCTCGGCCTCCTCGGCCAGTGCGCCCGGATCGGTGCCGTACACCGCGACCGGCGGATGGCCGGGCTGCGGCTCGCCGGGGCGTCGCCCGCGCAGGTGCGCCGCATCAGCGCGCTGGAGTCCGCGCCGGCCTGCCTGGCGGGGTCGGCCGGCGGGCTCGGCGCCGTCGCCGTGGCTCTCGCCGTGCAGGGCCACACACCGCCCGCGACGGCCTGGGTGGCCTTCGTGGTGGTCGTCCTCGGCGTGCCGGTGGCCGGCGCGCTGGTGAGTGTGCTGGCCCTGCGCCGGGTGGTCGCGTCGCCGCTCGGCGAGGTCCGCCGGGTGCGGCCGGAGCGCGGATCCCGGACGCTGCTGGTCCTGTCCGTCGCGGCGCTGCCGATCGCCGTCGGGGCGTACGCCCTCGTGGTGCGGGGCAGCAGCCCGGCCGCGGCGTCCTTCCCGATGCTGGTGTTCGGCCTGGTGTTCCTCACCGGCGCGGGTGCCGTCTGGACGGCCGGTTCGTCGGCAGCCCACATCGGCCGGCGGCTGGCGGAGAGCGCGAAGAGCCCGGCGGTCATGATCGCCGCGGGCCGCCTCAGGGACGACCCGTGGGCCGCCGCGCGCACCCATGCCACGCTGCTTCTCGTGACCGTCGTCGGGATCGCCTTCGTGGGGGTACGGGAGGTGGTGCTCGCCGACCTGCGCGGAAAGGGCATCCACACGCCGGAGGGCATCGCCTTCTACACGACCGGCATCGACCTCACGGGGGCCGCGATCCTGGTGGCCTTCGCCATCAGCCTCTTCGGCCTCGCCGTGGGCACGGCGGAGTCCCTCGCCACCCGGCGCAGGGGCCTCGCCGCCCAGACCGCGGCCGGGGTGCCGCACACGGTGCTGGCCCGGGCCACACTCCTGGAGACCGCACTCCCGCTGGCCCCCGCGGTCCTGCTCGCGACCATCGGCGGCATGGCGGTCCACCTCGCGTACACCGCTGTGGCCGCGCCAGGCACCGTTCCGTCCGTGCTGCCGCTGCTCGTCCCCGTGGCGGTCTACGCCGCGAGCCTGCTGGCCGCCGCGACCTCGCTGCCGCTGCTGCGCCGCATGGCTCACCCGGCGGAGCTGCGGTTCGCCTGAAGCACCGCACGAGGCGGAGCCGCGGATCACCCGACACACGGCACGAGGCGGAGCCGCGGATCACCCGACACACGGCACGCCCGGGCGCACGGGGGCCCGCAGACACGGGAGCCCGGATCGTCAGGCTGAGATGCCGTCGATCCGGGCCATCGCGTCGTCCGCGCCGAACGGTTGCAAGTAGGGCAGCCAGCGCGGGTCGCGGTGCCCCGTGCCGATGATCCGCCAGGCCAGTCCGGTCGGCGGCGCGGGTTGCTGGTGCAGCCGCCAGCCGAGCTCTGGCAGATGGCGGTCGGCCTTGACGTGGTTGCAACGGCGGCAGGCGGCCACGACGTTGTCCCAGGCGTGCTGTCCGCCGCGGCTGCGCGGAATGACGTGGTCGACGCTGGTCGCGGCGGCGCCGCAGTACATGCAGCGCCCGCCGTCCCTGGCGAAGAGCGCCCGGCGGGTCAGCGGGACGGGCCCCCGGTAGGGGACGCGTACGAACCGCTTCAGCCGGACGACGCTCGGGGCCGGAACGGCACGGGTGGCACTGTGTATGAAGGCGCCGGACTCCTCGAGGCAAACGGCCTTGTTCTCGAGGACGAGGACGAGCGCGCGGCGGAGCGGTACGACGCCGAGTGGCTCGTACGACGCGTTGAGAACCAGGACATGCGGCACGTGGACGCCTCCTTGTACGCCGGCGGCGCGTGGCTCGCGCCGGGACGATCCGGTCTCAGTCTCCCCTCCTGCCTGGTCGAAGCGCCACCACGTGCGGGTAACGGGCCGGAAGGGTTTTCTTCCAAGACCCTGCCGCCCGTACGACGGGACGCGCCGGGAACAGGCGCTTCGGGGGCCTGCCCGCCGCGAGCGCGCCCGTTGTGCGATCGGCCACAGGCCGCTCGCACACACCGCCTCGCGGGACACGTCCCTTACCTCTTCCATATCCCCGGGTGAGACGCGTCTCTCCCCTCCATCACGGCAACGGAGCATTCCGGATACCCCGTTAGTGTGGTTGTTCAGCGCTCGCCCAACTGGAGGTTTCGCCGTGCCCCTGTCCGCCCTGTTGGCCGCAGCCCCGTCACCCGAGCCCGGCGGCTCGCTGGACGAAGCCGCGAAGCAGGCCGGCAACGCCGCGAGCTGGGTCGAGGAGAACTGGTCCACCTGGCTGAACACCGGTCTGCGGATCGTGCTCATCGCCGCGATCGCGATCGCGTTGCGCATCGCTGTCCGCCGCACGCTGACCAAGCTCATCGAACGCATGAACCGCAGTGCCCAGGCGGTGGAGGGCACCGCGCTCGGCGGCCTGCTGGTCAACGCGGAGCGGCGCCGGCAGCGCTCGGAGGCGATCGGTTCCGTACTCCGTTCGGTGGCGTCGTTCCTGATCCTCGGCACGGCCGCACTGATGATCCTGGGCGCGTTCGAGATCAATCTGGCCCCGCTGCTGGCCTCCGCGGGCGTCGCCGGTGTGGCGCTCGGCTTCGGCGCGCGCAACCTGGTCACCGACTTCCTGTCCGGTGTCTTCATGATCCTCGAGGACCAGTACGGCGTCGGCGACACCATCGACGCGGGCGTGGCCTCGGGAGAGGTCATCGAGGTCGGCCTGCGGGTCACCAAGCTCCGCGGTGACAACGGCGAGATCTGGTACGTCCGCAACGGAGAGGTGAAGCGGATAGGCAACCTCAGCCAGGGCTGGTCCACCGCCGGGGTCGACGTACAGGTGCGCCCCACGGAGGACCTGGACCGGATCCGTACGGTGATCGCCGAGGCCGCCCAGCTGATGGCCAAGGACGACCCGTGGACCGAGCGCCTGTGGGGTCCGGTGGAGATCCTGGGCCTGGACAGCGTGCTGCTGGACTCGATGACGGTCCGGGTCACCGCGAAGACGATGCCGGGCAAGGCGCTGGGCGTGGAGCGCGAGCTGCGCTGGCGCATCAAGCGCGCCTTCGACGAGGCGGGCATCCGGATGGTCGGCGGCATCCCGGCCCAGCCGGACGAGCCCTCGGCCGCCGACCCCACGGCCGCGATGGCCGCCCCCTCGGCGTACGCCTCGGCCACCTCGCCCCAGTCCCTGGCGGCGACCCCGATCCCCCCGGCGACGCCGAACATCACGAAGTAGCGCGCTGCCGTACGCCGCACGGATGAGGGGCGCCCCGCGAAGTCCGCGGGGCGCCCCTCATCCGTGTTTCCGGGGCAACTCGGTTCGTCATGTACGGCGTTGGGTATCCACGACTCCGTGACGCCGCGCCGCCCCGGGCCGCACAGGCCCCGCGCAGGTAACGCTTTGGCTGCCACCGAGGTGCAGACCATTGACGCCCCGGTGGCGCGCGGCCTACGGTCCTCCCACCGAATAGGAAACTTTCCTAACAGAGGGCAGGTGCAGTGACCATGGCCGGAACCACACCGGGTACCCCCCGCGTTCTGCGCGCCATGAACGACCGCGCCGCCCTCGACCTGCTGCTGGAACACGGGCCCCTGTCGCGGACCCGGATCGGGAAACTGACCGGTCTCTCCAAGCCCACCGCCTCCCAGCTGCTGGCCCGGCTGGAGGCGGCCGGGCTGGTCGTCGCGACCGGGACCGCGGCCGGGCGGCCCGGACCCAACGCGCAGCTGTACGCCGTCAACGCGTCGGCCGCGCATGTCGCCGGGCTCGACGTGAACGCCCAGCGGATCGTCGCCGCCGTCGCCGATGTGACGGGCGAGACGGTCGGGGAGTTCGAGCTGCGGACCCCCGGGCGCCGCGCCGACAGTGTGATCCGGCAGGTCGCGGACGCGCTGGACGGGGCCGTCAAGGAGGCCGGGCTGACCCGGTCCGACGTGCACCGGGTCGTCATCGGCACGCCGGGCGCGTTCGACCCGGGCACGGGCCGGCTGCGGTACGCCTCGCACCTGCCCGGCTGGCACTCCCCCACCCTGCTGGACGAGCTGGCGGCCTTCCTGCCGATGCCGGTGGAGTACGAGAACGACGTGAACCTCGTCGCGGTGGCCGAACAGCGGCTGGGCGCGGCGCGGGGGCACGAGGACTTCGTGCTGCTGTGGAACGAGGAGGGCCTCGGCGCCGCCCTCGTCATCAACGGCCGGCTGCACCGCGGCTTCACCGGCGGCGCCGGCGAGGTCGGCTTCCTGCCGGTACCGGGCGCCCCGCTGGTCCGCCAGGTCACCAAGGCGAACGCGGGCGGCTTCCAGGAACTGGCGGGTGCCCAGGTGCTCGCCCGGCTGGCCCGTGAGCTCGGTATCGACGACGAGGCGGTGCGCGGCCCGGGCACCCATCACGAGATCGCCGCCCGGCTGGTGGGCCGGGCGGCCGAGGCCGTGGAGCAGGGCGAGGGCGGGCCGTACGGCCGGCTCCTCGACCGGTTCGCCACCGGTCTGGCCACCGGTCTCGCCTCCATGGTCGCCGTCCTGGACCCCGAGGTCGTCGTGCTGTCCGGTGAGCTGATCGCGCGCGGCGGCGAACCACTGCGCGCCCGGGTGGCCGCCGAACTCGCCGAACTGGCGGCGTCCCGGCCCAAGCTGATCACCGGCGAGGTGACCCACCGCCCCGTCCTGCGCGGCGCGCTGGAGAGCGCACTCGCCACCACCCGCGACGAAGTGTTCGACACCTCGCGCTGACCCCGCACGTCCCACCTTTCCGTACGCCCCCCTTTCCCCGCCCCAACCCTTCATCGGGAGACATCACCATGTCCGGAAACCGCCGGAAGCCGGCCGTCGCGCTCGCCGCGACCGCCGCGATAGCCCTGTTCGCCTCCGCCTGTACCGGTCAGAGCGGCTCCGGTGCCAGTGATGACGCGTCCAAGGAGACGACCATCAACTTCTGGCACGGCTGGAGCGCTCCGGGCGAGGTCAAGGGCATTCAGGACACGGTCGACGCGTTCGAGAAGGCGCACCCGAACATCCACGTGAAGATCGTCGGCAACATGACCGACGACAAGATCAACCAGGCGCTGCGCGCGGGCGGTTCCAAGGCTCCGGACGTCGTCTCGTCGTTCACCACGAACAACGTGGGCAAGTTCTGCAAGTCGAAGGCGTTCGTCGACCTCAATCCGTTCCTGAAGAAGGACGGGATCGACGCGGACGCGACCTTCCCGAAGGCGATGAACGAGTACACGCAGTTCGACGGCGTGCGCTGCACGGTGCCGCTGCTGGGCGACGCGTACGGGCTGTACTACAACAAGGACGCGTTCGAGGACGCCGGGATCACGAGCCCGCCGAAGACCTGGTCCGAGTTCGCCGCAGACGCCAAGAAGCTGACGAAGACCAAGGGCGACTCGTACGAGCAGCTCGGCTTCATGCCGAACTACCACGGCTACGAGTCGACGACCGAGCACTACCTCGGCAGCTGGAGCCCGTCGTACTTCGACGCGGACGGCAAGTCCAACATCGCCAAGGACCCGGCGTTCGCCTCCCTGCTCACCAGCCAGAAGAAGCTGGTCGACTCGCTCGGTGGCTACCGGAAGCTGGAGAAGTTCCGTACCGGCTTCGGTGACGAGTGGGGCGCGAAGCACCCGTTCCACACCGGCCAGGTGGCCATGCAGATGGACGGCGAATGGCGGCTCGGCATGGCCGAGGACACCAAGCCGAAGTTCGAGATCGGTGTGGCCCCGATGCCCGTCGCCGACGACGAGGCCGACACGTACGGCAAGGGCTATCTGACCGGCACCATCGCCGGGATCGCCGCCACCTCCGAGAAGCAGAACGCCGCCTGGGAGCTGGTGAAGTTCATGACGACCGACACCGACGCGGTGGTGAACTTCGCCAACGCCATCCACAACGTGCCCTCGACGCTCGCGGCGCTCAAGTCGCCGAAGCTGAAGTACGACCCGCGCTTCAAGACCTTCCTGGACATCGCGGCCAACCCGAAGTCCACCACCACCCCGCCCTCGGTGAACGGCGGCGCGTACCTGACGTCCCTGCAGAACCTCGGCTTCGAGGTCGAGAAGGGCAACCAGAAGGACATCGGGGCGGGCCTGGAGAAGACCGCGAAGGAAATCGACGCGGCGATCGCACAGGCGAAGTAGAGCCGACGCGATGAGCACGTACACACTCCGTTCGAAGCGCCGTCGCTCGGCGCTTCGGACGGCGGCCTTCATGTCGCCGTGGCTGATCGGGTTCTGCGTCTTCTTCGCCTACCCGCTGATCTCCACGCTCTATTTCTCCTTCACCAGCTACGACGGCTTCTCGGCCCCCGAGTTCAGCGGGCTGAAGAACTGGTCGTACGTCTTCAACGACTACCCGCTGTTCTGGCCCGCCCTGCGCAACACGCTGTGGCTGGTCCTGGTCATGGTGACCTGCCGGGTGATCTTCGGTCTCGGCATCGGCATGCTGATCACCAGGATCAAGACGGGGACCGGCGTCTTCCGGACGCTCTTCTACCTGCCGTACCTGGCCCCGCCGGTCGCCGCGACCCTGGGCTTCGTCTTCCTCCTCAACCCGGGTACAGGACCGGTCAATTCGATCCTCGGCGACCTCGGGCTGCCGACCCCGGGCTGGTTCACGGACGCCACCTGGTCCAAGCCGGCGCTGACCGCCCTCGCGGTGTGGGGGGTGGGCGACCTGATGGTGATCTTCATGGCCGCGCTCCTCGACGTACCGAAGGAGCAGTACGAGGCGGCGGAACTGGACGGGGCGTCCGCGTACCAGCGGTTCCGCTTCGTGACGCTGCCGAACATCTCGCCGATCATCATGTTCGCCGTGGTCACCGGCATCATCCAGACGATGCAGTACTACACCCAGCCGCTCGTGGCCGGGAAGGTCGCGTCCGGTGTGATGGGCGGCTCGGGGCAGCAGTTCGAGCCCGGCTATCCCGACAAGTCGACACTGACGCTTCCGCAGCTGGTCTACAACCTCGGTTTCCAGCGCTTCGACTACGGCTCGGCCTGTGTGGTCGCGCTCGTTCTCTTCGTCCTCGCCATGGCGTTCACCGCACTGCTGATGCGGCGCCGCAGCGGACTGATCCAGGCAGGTGAGTGACGTGGCGCAGGTACTCGACACCCCGAAGGCCGCCAGCCCGGCGAGTGACCCCGTCACCCCGGCCGAGCGGGTCGCACGCCGCAAGTCGCTGCTGCACTGGATCGCCGTGCACTCGCTCGGCGTCGCCGCCGCGCTCTTCTTCGTGCTGCCGTTCGTCTTCCTCCTCCTCACCTCGCTGATGAGCGACCAGCAGGCACTGACCCGTGACCTGTGGCCGCACCCCTTCGAGTGGAGCAACTACAAGGAGGTGTTCGACACCCCGGGCTTTCTGACCTGGTGGAGGAACACCCTGCTGTACGCGGGTCTGGGCACCGTCCTCACGGTCGTGTCCTCGCTGCCCGTGGCGTACGCACTCGCCAAGTTCCGCTTCCGCGGCCGGCATCTGTCGCTGATGCTCGTCATCTCGATGATGATGCTGCCGCCGCAGGTCGTCGTCATCCCGATGTACCTGTTCTGGGCCAAGCAGCTGGACATGTCCGGCACGCTGTGGCCGCTGATCATCCCGATGGCGTTCGGCGACGCGTTCTCCATCTTCCTGCTGCGGCAGTTCCTGCTGACCATCCCGAACGAGTACCTGGACGCGGCGAAGGTCGACGGCTGCGGCGAGTTCCGCACCCTGCTGCGCGTCGTGATCCCGATGGCCAAGCCGGGCATCGCCGCCGTCGCCCTCTTCCAGTTCTTCTACGCCTGGAACGACTACTTCGGCCCCCAGATCTACGCCTCCGAGAACCCGGCGGCCTGGACGCTGAGTTACGGACTGGAGTCCTTCAAGGGCGCACACCACACCGACTGGAACCTGACCATGGCCGCGACCGTTCTGGTCATGGCCCCTGTGATCGTCGTCTTCTTCTTCGCACAGAAGGCATTTGTCGAGGGCGTCACACTGACCGGAGTAAAGGGCTGATTCATGAAGCTCGCAGTAGTGGGTGGCGGGTCCACCTACACACCTGAACTGATCGACGGATTCGCACGGCTGCGGGACACCCTGCCGGTCGAGGAACTCGTGCTCGTCGACCCGGACGCCCATCGGCTCGAACTGGTCGGCGGCCTCGCCCGGCGGATCTTCGCCAAGCAGGGCCACCCGGGGAGGATCGTCACCACCTCGGACATCGACGCGGGCGTCGCCGACGCCGACGCGGTCCTGCTCCAGCTGCGCGTGGGCGGCCAGGCCGCCCGCAACCAGGACGAGACGTGGCCGCTGGAGTGCGGCTGCGTCGGCCAGGAGACCACCGGGGCCGGCGGCCTCGCCAAGGCCCTGCGCACCGTCCCCGTCGTCCTGGACATCGCCGAACGTGTCCGGCGCACCAACCCGAACGCGTGGATCATCGACTTCACCAACCCGGTCGGCATCGTCACCCGGGCGCTGCTCCAGGCCGGGCACAAGGCCGTCGGTCTGTGCAACGTGGCGATCGGCTTCCAGCGCAAGTTCGCAGCGCTGCTCGACGTGACCCCCGGTGAGGTGCACCTCGACCACGTCGGGCTGAACCACCTGAGCTGGGAGCTCGGGGTGCGCCTCGGCGGCCCCGAGGGCGAGAACGTGCTGCCGCGGCTGATCGCCGAGCACGGCGACGCCATCGCGGACGACCTGCACATGCCGCGCGCGGTCGTGGACCGGCTCGGCGTCGTCCCCTCGTACTACCTGCGCTACTTCTACGCGCACGACGAGGTCGTACGGGAGCTCGGCACCAAGCCCTCGCGCGCGGCCGAGGTGGCCGCGATGGAGAAGGAACTCCTCGCCATGTACGGCGACCCGGCGCTGGACGAGAAGCCCGCGCTGCTCGCCAAGCGCGGCGGCGCCTTCTACTCGGAGGCGGCCGTGGACCTGGCGGCCTCGCTGCTCGGTGGCGGCGGCTCCGCGGTGCAGGTGGTCAACACGTACAACAAGGGGACGCTGCCGTTCCTGCCGGACGACGCGGTGATCGAGGTACAGGCGAGGGTCGACGGGACCGGCGCGACGCCGCTCGCCGTCCCGGAACTGGACCCGCTGTACTCCGGCCTGATCGCCAACGTGACGGCGTACGAGGACCTGGCGCTGGAGGCCGCGCTGCGCGGTGGCCGCGACCGGGTGTTCAAGGCGCTGCTCGCGCACCCCCTGATCGGCCAGTTCGAGTACGCCGAGGCGCTCACCGACAAGCTGATCGCGCACAACCGGGAGCACCTGGCGTGGGCGTGAACGGTTCGGTCCTCGCGATAGACGCGGGGAACAGCAAGACCGATGTGGCACTCATCGGTGAGGACGGCACCGTGCTGTCCACGGCCCGTGGCGGCGGGTTCCAGCCGCCGGTGGTCGGGATCGGCACGGCGGTGGACGTGCTCGGCTCGGCGGTGGAGCGGGTGCTGGACTCCGCCGGTGCGGACGCCGGGTCCGTCGCCCATGTGTCCGCCTGCCTCGCCAACGCCGACCTGCCGGTCGAGGAGGAGCAGTTGACCGAGGCCCTGCGCGCCCGGGGCTGGGGTCGCACGGTGGAGGTGCGCAACGACACCTTCGCGATCCTGCGGGCCGGGGCCGACGAGCCGCGCGGGGTGGCCGTCGTCTGCGGTGCGGGGATCAACTGTGTCGGCATGGTGCCGGACGGGCGGACCGCGCGCTTCCCCGCGATCGGCCGGATATCCGGTGACTGGGGCGGCGGTTCGGGGCTGTCCGAGGAGGCGATGTGGTTCGCCTCGCGCGCCGAGGACGGCCGCGGCGAGCCGACCGAGCTGGCCCGTACGCTGCCCGCGCACTTCGGGCTCGGCTCGATGTACGCGCTGATCGAGGCGCTGCATCTGGGCCGGATCGCGCAGGAGCGGCGGCATGAGCTGTCGCCGGTGCTGTTCACGACCGCGGCGGCCGGCGACGCGGTGGCGCGCGGGCTGGTGGACCGGCTGGCCGAGGAGGTCGTGGCGCTGTCCTCGGTCGCGCTGTCCCGGCTCGGCCTGCTCGACGAGGCGGCGCCGGTCGTCCTGGGCGGCAGCGTGCTGGCCGCCCGTCACCCCCAGTTGGACGACCGGATCGGTGAACTCCTCGCCGTGCGCGCCCCCAAGGCCGTGGTGCGGGTGGTGCAGGAGTCCCCCGTGCTGGGTGCCGGGCTGCTGGGCCTGGACCACACGGGCGCGGCGCCGGAGGTGCACGCCAGGCTCCGGACGCAGTACGTCTGACGGGACGGACGCGCCGGGTGTCGGAGGCGTCCCGTAGCCTTCGGGTTACGGGGCGTCTTCTTCGCTCGGGAACCGATCAGTTGCCCCGGACGTGTTCATGAGTGGGGAGATCGATCCGATCACCGGATCGCTTCGGGATTGCTTCGGGGACTACTTCGGGGACTGCTCAGGGGATTGCTTCGGGAATGCTTCGGGGATTGCTCCGCCGATCGCCTTGATCGGCGGCGTCGACCTTGATCGAATGCTGTGTGACCGCGGCTGATCACAGTCGGCTGCTTCGTGGACCGGTGCAGGATCCGTGCGTTCGCCTGTGGACGCCGGTCCCTGCGGCCATACTTCTGGCCGGGTACCAGTCCCCCCGATCGGCCGGGGGGCGGGCCACCGTCAGTGACCGAGGGGGAGGTCAAGTGACATACCCGCCGAATGTACGCCCGGCGCCGCACCACGCCCCGGAGCAGCAGCCTGCGCCGGCGGCCGTGCCCGCGCCGCCGCCGCACAGTGTCCGGGCGGTCGTGACGGAGCGGCTGCGCGCCGCGGCGACCACCGAGCCGGGCCGGCTCCAGATCATCGGGGCCGTGCTGGCGCTGCTCGTCGTGGCGTTCGGGGCGGTGACGGCGTTCGAGATCAGCGACCGCGCGGCTGCGGCGAACGACGTGGTGGAACGCAGTCAGCCGCTCAGCGCGGACGCGGCGGGCATCTACCGCTCGCTGGCCGATGCCGACGCGGCGGCCGCGAGCGGCTTCCTGGCCGGACCGCAGGAACCGCGCGCGGTGCACGACCAGTACGTGAAGGACATCGACGACGCCTCCCGGCTGCTGGTGAAGGCCGCGGCCAACACGGACGCGTCGACGAAGTCCGGCCACGAGATCACCACGCTCAACAAGGAACTGCCCCGTTACACCGGGCTGATCGAGCGCGCCCGTGCCAACAACCGGCAGGGACTGCCGCTGGGCGGCGCCTACCTCCGCTACGCCAACCAGAAGATGGCCAACGAGCTGCTGCCGGCCGCCGAGCGGCTGTACACGGCGGAGACGGACCGGCTCGACCAGGACTACCACTCCGCACGGACGTGGCCGTTCTTCTCCCTGGGCATCGGCGTCATCGCGCTGGCCGTGCTGTTCTGGGCCCAGCGGCGCAACTACCGCAGGACGAACCGGGTGTTCAACCACGGCCTGCTCGCGGCGACCGCGGCGGCGACCGTGGTCCTGCTGTGGCTTGCGGTGGGGCACTCGGTGGCCCGGTCCGATCTGGCCGAGGCCAACACGCACGGCCAGCAGTCCCTGGACGTGCTCAACCGGGCGCGCATCGACTCGCTGAAGGCGCGCTCCAGCGAGAACCTCACCGTGGTCGCCCGCGGTGCGGTGCTCACCGCGGACGGCAAGAGCGACAAGTACGAGACCGACTACGGCACAGGCATGAAGGCACTCGGACAAGAGCTGAGCAGGGCCGCGAAGTTCGCCGAGGACACCGACGACACCGAGGGCGGCAAGCCCGTGGCCGACGCCATCGCGGCGGTCACCGAGTGGCAGAGCCGCCACCGGACCGCCCGCAAGACCGATGACAGCGGCGACTACGACACCGCGCTGGAGCAGATCATCGGGGCCGAGAACTCGACGGGTGAGTCCTTCAGCCGGGTGGACGAAGCGCTGAGGAAGGCGCTCGCCCACGAGCAGAACGAGTTCACCCGGGCCGCCGAGGACGGGCGCGGGGCCCTGGGCGGGCTGCCGATCGGCGCGGCGGCCCTTGCCGTGCTGGGCGCGGTGGCAGCGATCGTCGGCGTCAACCGCAGGCTCTCGGAGTTCCGGTGACAGGGGGAGCGATGACAGCGAAGGACCCGAGGACGGGCCCGGGGACGGCCCGTGTGGGCCGTCCGCACCGGCTGCGCGGGTGGGGCGGAGTGACCGCCATGGCCGCGGCCTGCGCGGTGACGGCATCGCTGACCCTGCTGCCGCTCTCCCACAGCGGCGCGGACGCCTTCGACGCGCAGGGGACGGGATCGGAGACGACCCACGCCGTCCAGGCCCGGGCCGACGACTGCACGGACCCGGAGGCCAGCCTGCTGCCCGGCCGGGCGGAGGGCGACGCGATCAAGCGGATCAAGGACCGCGGCAAGCTGATCGCCGGCGTCGACCAGAACAGCTTCCAGTGGGGCTTCCGCAACCCCGAGTCCGGGAATCTCGAAGGCTTCGACATCGACCTGGTGCGGGCCATCGCCAAGGACATCCTCGGCAGCCCGGACAAGGTCATCTTCCGGGCGATCCCCACCAACCAGCGGATCGCCGCCCTGCAGAACGACAAGGTCGACGTCGTCGTCCGGACGATGACGATCAACTGTGCCCGGCTGGACCAGGTGTCGTTCTCCACGGCCTACTTCCAGGCCGGTCAGCAGGTCCTCGCGCCGAAGGAGGACCCGAAGAAGGATCCGGCGAAGGACAAGCCGATCACCGGCTTCAACTCCTCGCTGGCCGGGAAGCGGGTCTGCACCGCCGAGGGCTCCACCGCGTACGAGGCGCTGGAGAAGGAGTCGTTCGGCTCCGTGTTCAAGGACGAGCACGACGGCAGCGCGGCCGACGAGGACAAGCTCACCGTCCCCAACCAGCTGGACTGCCTGGTGCGGCTCCAGATGGGCGAGGTCGACGCGGTCGTCACGGACAACGCCCTCGCGGCCGGCCAGGCCGCCCAGGACCCTGCCGTGGAGCTCAAGGGCGCCCCCTTCACCACCGAGTACTACGGCGTGGCCACGAAGAAGGGCGCCGACGACCTGGTGTCCCGGGTCAACAAGGTGCTGGTCGACTACCGCGCCGGTGGCGCGGAGAGTCCGTGGATGCAGTCGTACCGGAACTGGCTGAAGGACGGTCTGCCCGGGATAACGGCGCCGCCGGCGCCCAAGTACCGGAACTAGAGGGTGTCTGACAGATGAGTGCGATGCCGCAGGCATGTGTCGGACACCCCCTGAGGACCTGGTTTGCGGCCGGCGAGCAACTGACGGCCGGCCGGCGGTCGACAGTACTGATCCTGCCGGGCCCCCGCCCGGCAGGAAGAGCGGAGAGGTGATCGATGGGCGTCGCGGGCCCCTTCCCCAGCTACGCGGCCCGGCCTCCCGGCCCGGTCATGGACCGGGACGAGGCCGACCGAGCGCTGGCCCGGCTCGGTGCGGAGCACGAGGCGATCGAGACCTCGCTCCTCGCCCTTCAGGACCACGCCGGGCGCCGGCTGCTGGAGGGCGCCGACCTCACCGGTGTCACCAAGGAGCGCTGGAGCGCCACCGAGCAGTCGATCACGCTGCTGTGGAGCTATTTCGACGCGTACGCGGGCGCTCTGAACCGGGCCCGCGAAGTGCGGGCCCGGCGACGTCAGCCCAACCGCGAGGACCTGGTGGCGCTCACCGAACTGCTGCGCGGCCAGGGGGTCACGGTGGCGCACGCCGCCACCGGCCACGATCCCTCGATCACCGGCCCGGCCCGGCTCTCGGAGCACTTCACTCTGGAGGACCTGGTCCACCGGATGAACGAGCTGTACGCGCGCTCGCTCGACATGGTCGTCGCCTCCGACTCCGTGTGGTCGGCGATGCCCGCCCGGATAGACCTGCTCGCCGCCGAGCTGCGCCGCACCCACTCGCTGGCGCACTCGGTCGGCGTCCGGCCCGGCGAGCACCCGGCGGGCGACGACCTGGAGTCGATCGTCCAGGAGCTGACCACACTGCGGGTGCAGGTGATCTCGGACCCGCTGGCGTTCTGGCTGCCGGGGCCCGGCAGTTCGGCACCGGGCGGCGGACGCCCGGACACGACGCGCTACGACCGGGCGGCCCGGGCGCTGGACGAGGTGCGCCGGGAGGTCGAGGCGGTGCTCGCGGTCCGGCAGGACGCCGAGCAGCGCCTCGTCCAGCTGCGCGACGTCCTGTCCCGGGCCGACCGCACCCTGGCCGAGGCCAGGGCCGCGCGCGGTGAGGTCCTGGCGAAGATCGCCGCCTCGGAGGTGCCCGCTGTCAACGGGCCGCCGACGGCGCTCCAGGAGCGGCTGGCCGCCGCTTCGGAGTACCGCAGGCACGCCCAGTGGCACCGGCTCTCACCGCTCCTGGAGTCCCTGGAGCAGCAGGCCGAGGAGGAGTTGCTGCGGGCCCGGGAGCAGCTGACGGCGGTCACGGCGCCGCTGGCCGTGCGGGCGGAGCTGCGTGGCCGGCTCGACGCGTACAAGGCGAAGGTGGCCCGGCACGGGCTGGCGGAGGACCCGGTCCTCATCGAGCGGTACGACGCGGCGCGCCGGATGCTGTGGAGCGCCCCGTGCGATCTGCGGGTCGCCGCGCTGACGGTGCAGCGTTATCAGGACGCGGCACTGGACATGCTGGCCGGGCGCGGGCCGTCCGGCCCCGAGGACCGGCGGGGGCACCCATGACAGGTGCGGGGACTTCGGGGCACATGGTGTGCGGGACGGGTAGTGACGGAGCGTCGTGGCCGCCGCGGCGGCGGGGCGAACAGGGGGAATGACCATGAGTACGCAGTGCCAGCGCCCCGCGTGCGAGGGCAGTTACGAGGACATGGGCGGCGGTGAGCTGTACTGCGACACGTGCGGTCTGGCGCCGGTCGTCTCGCCGAACGGGATGGTGAGCTCGCCGCCCACGGGTATCGCGGGCGGCGGGCGGGGCAGCAGGGGCAGCAACAGCTCTTCGGCCCGCAGCAGTTCGCAGGCCTCGTCGAGGGCGTCCTCGCGGTCCTCCTCGCGCTCGTCGACGTCGCGGCGGTCGGTGTCGGGGCGGCTTTCGCGCGCGCTGTCCGGGAGCGCCACCTCGCGTTCGGTCTCGGTGCGTTCGTCGGCCAAGTCCACCGGCGCCTCGGGACGCAACCGGCTGGGTGCCGGGCTGGTGCTCGTACCGGATGTCCCGCGCCCCGATCCGCGTACCGCGGTGATGGAGAACCCGGAGGTGCCGGAGCGCAAGCGGTTCTGTTCGCGTTCGGACTGCGGGGCGCCGGTGGGCCGGGCCAGGGGGCAGCGGCCGGGGCGTACGGAGGGGTTCTGCACCAAGTGCGGCCATCCGTACTCCTTCGTGCCCAAGCTCCAGGGCGGCGACATCGTCCACGGCCAGTACGAGGTCGCGGGCTGTCTGGCGCACGGCGGGCTCGGCTGGGTCTACCTCGCGGTGGACCGTGCGGTCTCGGACCGCTGGGTGGTGCTCAAGGGCCTGCTCGACACCGGTGACCAGGACGCCATGGCGGCGGCCATCTCCGAGCGCCGGTTCCTCGCCGAGATCGAGCACTCCAACATCGTCCGGATCTACAACTTCGTCGAGCACCTCGACCAGCGGACCGGTTCGCTCGACGGCTACATCGTCATGGAGTACGTCGGCGGCAAGGCGCTCAAGGAGATCGCCAACGAGCGCCGTACCCCGGCCGGGAAGCGCGATCCGCTGCCGGTCGAGCAGGCGTGCGCGTTCGGCATCGAGGCCCTGGAGGCGCTGGGTCATCTGCACAGCCGCAACCTGCTCTACTGCGACTTCAAGGTCGACAACGCGATCCAGACCGAGGACCAGCTGAAGCTGATCGACATGGGCGCGGTGCGCAGGATGGACGACGAGGAGTCGGCCATCTACGGCACGGTGGGGTACCAGGCGCCGGAGGTCGCGGAGGCGGGCCCTTCGGTGGCCTCCGACCTGTACACGGTCGCGCGGACGCTCGCGGTGCTCACCTTCGACTTCCAGGGGTACACGAACGTCTTCGTGGACTCGCTGCCGGACCCGGACAACATCGAGGTGTTCCGCACCTACGAGTCGTTCTACCGGCTGCTGGTGCGGGCCACCGACCCCGATCCGGCGCGGCGGTTCGCCTCCGCCGCGGAGATGGCCGAGCAGCTGACGGGTGTGCTGCGCGAGGTGGTGTCGCTGCAGACGGGGCGTCCGCGCCCGGCGCTGTCCACGCTGTTCGGCGCTGAGCTGCGGGTCACCGACACGGAGCTCTTCACGATCCGGACCGGTGATGTCTCGCGTCTGGGGGCCAGGGCGCCGGAGCCCGGCCGGGCCGGGCTCTTCGGACGGCGGCGGGGCGGCGGAGCGCCGCCGGCACCGCCCGTGCCCCCGCCCGCGGCGGTGGCGCCGCCCGGCGGTGTTCCGGGCGCCCTGCCCGCCGGCCCGCCTGCCGGATTCGCCGCGGGAGCCGGACCGGTGCCGTCCACCACCACGCATGTCCGTGGCGGCCCCCAGGGAGGCCACGGAGGCGGCACCCCGCTCCCGTACGCGCGGAACCAGGCGGCCATTCCGGCACCACGGGTGCCGCTCGCGGATCCGGCCGCCGTTCCGGGGCCGTACGGCGCGAACGTGCCCCGGCTGGCCGGGCTCGATGTGCGCGGGACCTCGCTCGCCCTGCCGGTGCCCCGGGTCGACGCGAGCGACCCCAACGCGGGTTTCCTCGCCGGGGTGATGGCCTCGGCACCCGCCGAACTGATCGCCGCGCTCCAGGCCGTACCGGCCGCCTCGCTGGAGACCCGGCTGCGTGAGCTGCGGGCCGCCCTGGAGATGAACGACCTCGCCGGTGCGACGGAGACCCTGACCGCGCTGGAGGCGAAGCACCCGGACGACTGGCGGGTGGTCTGGTACCGCGGGCTCACCTCCCTGGTGTCCGGCGACAAGGAGAACGCGGCCCTGTCCTTCGACGCGGTCTATGACGCGTTTCCCGGGGAGCCGGCGCCGAAGCTGGCCCTGGGTATCTGCGCGGAGGTCCTGGGCCAGTTGGACAACGCCGCCGAGTACTACCGGCTGGTGTGGATGACCGACCCGAGCTTCGTGAGCGCGGCGTTCGGCCTGGCCCGGGTACAGATCGCGGCCGGGGACCGGAGCGGGGCCGTCCGGACCCTGGAGTCGGTGCCGGAGGCGTCGATCCACTTCACGGCGGCCCGGGTCGCCGCGGTACGGGCCCGGCTGCGCGAACGGGCCCCGGACGACCCGCTGATCAACGACCTGATGGCCGCGTCGGCGCAGGTCTCGGGGCTGGCCGGGCTCGGCCTGGACGCGGTGCGCCGCGAGCAGTTGTCGACCGAGGTGCTGGGGACGGCGCTCGACTGGGTACTCTCCGGTAGTCCCACGGCTCGGTCCTCGGACCCGCAGTCGGCCCCGTACGCCGGGGCGCAGGGGCCGAAGACGCTGCTCGGCAGTGACTTGGACGAGCGCGGCCTGCGTTTCGGGCTGGAGCGGTCGTACCGGATGCTCGCCCGGCTGGCGGAGCCCGGTGCCGAGAGGATCGAACTGGTGGAGCGGGCCAACCGTTTCCGCCCCCGAACGTGGGTGTGAACATGTCGCAGAAGCCACAGGAGACTGCCTTGTCGAGGTGTCCCGGCTGCGAGGAGCCGCTGGAGCCGGGAGACCTGTTCTGCGGTGCGTGCGGGTACGACCTGTCGGCCGTGCCCGAGCCGCCGCAGGACCGTCCGACGATCGCCATCGCCACCCCTGCCGGGGAGCCCCCGCCGGGCGCCGGCTCCGGACCGGCTCCGGAGGCGGTGGAGCCCGCCCCGTGGCAGGCTCCCGGTTCCACGCCGGGTGCTGAGCGTTCGGTGCCACCGGGGACCCGGGTCGACGGGCCCGGCGCGTCGGGCGACTTCGAGCTGGCCGCGCCCGCGGCCGCCGGGGCGGCGCCGGATCCCCGTACCTCCCCCGACCCGGCTCTGACCCCGTCGGCCGGCACCAAGGTGTGTGTGGCCTGCCGGGCGGGCCGGGTCGACAACGACGGCTACTGCGAGAACTGCGGCCACGCCCAGCCGCGCGAGCGCGACCACATGGAGCAGGAGCTCGAATCGGTCGCCGCGGTCAGCGACCGCGGGCTGCGCCATCACCGCAACGAGGACGCGTTCGCCGTGTCGACCACCGCGTTGCCGGACGGTTCGCCGGCCGTCGTCGCGATCGTGTGCGACGGGGTGTCGTCGGCCAGCCGTCCCGACGAGGCCTCGGCCGCCGCCGCGCACGCCGCCAACGAGGCACTGCTGGAGTCGCTGCCGCGTGGCACGCATCCGCAGCAGGCGATGCACGAGGCGATCGTCGCCGCCGCCGAGTCGGTCAACCGGCTGGCGCAGGACCCCGGTCAGGCGCAGGAGCACGATCCCCACCGCCATCAGAACGCTCCGGCCTGCACCCTGGTCGGCGCGATCATGGCGAGCGGTCTGCTGGTCGTCGGCTGGGTCGGCGACAGCCGCGTGTACTGGGTGCCGGAGGACCGCAGCACCGCACCGGCACGGCTCACCGAGGACGACTCCTGGGCCGCGCAGATGGTCGCTGCCGGCCTGATGAACGAGGCGGAGGCGTACGCCGACGAGCGCGCCCACGCCATCACGGGCTGGCTCGGCGCGGACGCCTACGAACTGGAGCCGCACACCGCGTCGTTCAAACCGGACCGGCCGGGACTCGTGGTGGTCTGCACCGACGGCTTGTGGAACTACGCGGAGTCCGCGGCCGAAATGGCCGCCGCCGTGCCCGAGGACGCGTACGAACGGCCGCTGCACGGGGCCCAGGTGCTGGTGGGCCATGCGCTCGACGGCGGGGGCCACGACAACGTAACAGTGGCCCTGCTGCCGTTCGCCGTACCACCGCAAGGGGCAGGATCCGCCTGAAGCAGCGGGTGAGTCCCGCTCCGTCCGCCCCTGCACCTCCGATGCCGTTGCCCGCACATCTGTCTTCATCTGACATGTGGAGCCTCAAGGAGCCGATCAGATGGCCAACTTCTCCAAGTCGAACGTGCCGCAGTTCTCCGTCGAGGTGTATCAGAACGAATTTCTGCCCGAGGGCGGCCGTGAGGTCAACGGCATCATCACGGTCACCTCGACCGGGGGCGGCACGACCGGTGGCGTTCCGCTGACGGGTTCGACGACCCCGCGCCGGCCCGGTGCGGCCACCCACGCGGCGGTGGTGATCATGGTGGACTGCTCGGGTTCCATGGACTACCCGCCGACGAAGATGCGCAACGCCCGCGACGCGACGGCGGCGGCCGTCGACACCCTGCGCGACGGCACGTCCTTCGCCGTGGTGGCCGGGACACACGTCGCCAAGGACGTGTACCCGGGCAACGGTCGGCTCGCGGTCGCGGACGCGCAGACGAAGGCCCAGGCGAAGGAGGCCCTGCGCCGGCTCAGCGCGGGCGGCGGTACGGCGATCGGGACCTGGCTGCGGCTGGCCGACCGGCTGCTCGGCGCCGCCGATGTGGAGATCCGGCACGGGATCCTGCTGACGGACGGGCGCAACGAGCACGAGGCACCCGAGGACCTGCGGGCCGCGCTCGACGCGTGCGCCGGCCGGTTCACGTGTGACGCCCGCGGCGTCGGGACCGACTGGGAAGTGAAAGAGGTCACAGCGATCGCCTCGGCGCTGCTCGGTACGGCCGATATCGTCGCCGACCCGGCCGGGCTGGCCGCGGACTTCACGCAGATGATGGAGAACGCGATGGGCAAGGAGGTCGCGGACGTGGCGCTGCGGCTCTGGACCCCGGTCGGCGTGCAGATCAAGTACGTGAAGCAGGTCGCGCCGACGGTTGCCGAGCTGACCGACCGCAGGACCGAGGCAGGTCCGCGCGCGGGCGACTACCCCACCGGTTCCTGGGGCGACGAGTCCCGCGACTACCACGTGTGCGTGCAGGTGCCGGAGGCCGGAATCGGACAGGAGATGCTGGCGGCGCGCGTCTCACTGATCCTCCCCGACCCGGCCGGCGGCGCGCCCCGGACGCTCTCGCAGGGGCTGGTACGGGCGGTGTGGACGGACGACATGGTGGCGTCGACCTCGATCAATCCGCAGGTCGCGCACTACACGGGTCAGGCGGAACTGGCACAAGTCATCCAGCAGGGGCTCGATGCACGCAAGTCGGGAGACTTCGACGGCGCGACGGCCAAACTGGGCCGCGCGGTGCAGTTGGCATCGGCGTCCGGGAACGAGGACACTGCGAAACTGCTTTCGAAGGTGGTAGACGTCGTCGACGCGGCGACCG
>NZ_JAELVH010000141.1 GCF_019399235.1 Streptomyces poriferorum
GGTCCGGCCGACGGCCGGGGCGGTCCGGGGGCGGGGCGGGCGGCTGTGCACCCATGGTAGTTTCGTATCTCCGACGCAGCCGTTGTATGCTGCTTCGGTTGCCCGGCGAGAGTCGGGAACATCCCCCGGTACCGCCACTTCAGTCAATGAATCCGGCGTGCCGGAATTCACTGTAAGTGCATCTGAAGTTTTGGAGTGACCCGTGGCTGCCAACTGCGACGTTTGCGGCAAGGGGCCGAGCTTCGGCAACAGCATTTCGCACTCGCACCGCCGTACGTCCCGTCGCTGGAATCCCAACATCCAGCGCGTGCGTGCCGTGGTCGGGCGGACGCCGAAGCGGCTCAACGTCTGCACCTCGTGCATCAAGGCCGGCAAGGTCGCGCGCTGACGTTCCCGTCGTAGCGCAGCCCTACCGGTTGCCCAAAAAGCCGGTCCACCTCGGTGGACCGGCTTTTTGCTGTGCTTCTGCGCAGGGCCCCGCGCTTCCGCGCAGGAGCGCAGGTCAGCGGGCGTCCCGCAGCCGCCACGCGTGGTCGACCGGGCCGATCCCCGATCCCAGCGGGAAGCCCGCCATGATCGCGCCGGTGACATAGGTCTTCGCGGCCCGTACCGCCGTGGGCACGTCCTGGCCCAGGGCCAGTCCGCAGGCGATGGCGGAGGCGAGGGTGCAGCCCGTGCCGTGGGTGTGGCGGTTGTCGTGCCGGGGGGCGCGCAGCCAGTGCTCCTCGGTGCCGTCCGTGAGCAGGTCGACGGGTTCGCCCGGCAGATGACCGCCCTTGACGACGACCCAGCGGGGCCCGTATCCGAGCAGGGTGTCCGCTGCCTGCCGCATGCCGGCCTCGTCGGTGACCGTGATGCCGGTGAGCTGTGCCACTTCGTCGAGGTTCGGGGTCGCCACGGTCGCGACGGGAAGCAGTTTCGTACGGACCGAGTCGAGCGCCTCGGCGGCCAGCAACGGGTCTCCGTGCTTGGAGACACCGACCGGGTCCACGACCACGGGGGCGTCCGTACCGGCGAGGAGCGCGGCGACGGTCTCGACGAGCAGCGTCGACGACAGCATGCCGGTCTTGACCGCGCTCACACCGATGTCGTCCACGACGCTTCGGTACTGGGCGCGTACGGCATCGGCGGGCAGTTCCCAGGCGCCTTGCACACCCAGCGAGTTCTGCGCGGTGACGGCGGTCAGCACGCTCATCCCGTGGGTCCCGAACGCCAGCATCGTCTTCAGGTCGGCCTGGATGCCCGCACCGCCGCCGGAATCGGATCCGGCGACGGTGAGCACGCGGGGCGGTACGGCGGAAGGTATCGGCATACGCGGCAATCTACTGGGTGTCCTCGATGTCACCGAAGTGGTCCCAGCCGCTCTTGTTCGTCCAGGGCGCCCCGTCGACCGTCACCTGCGGCAGTGCGGAGGGGTTGAGGACCTCTCCGATCACCTTCCAGCGGGCCGGCAGCTTCACGTCCGGGGGGAACGTCGCGACGATCGCGTGGTCCTCACCGCCGGTGAGCACCCACTGGAGCGGGTCCACGCCGACGGCCTGCCCGATGTCGGACATCTGGGACGGGATGTCGATCAGCCCGGAGCGCAGGTCGATGCGGACCTTGCTGGCCTCGGCGATGTGGCCGAGGTCGGCGACGAGCCCGTCGCTGACGTCCGTCATCGCGGTGGCGCCGAGTCCGGCCGCCGCGGGGCCCGCGTGGTACGGCGGTTCGGGGCGGCGGTGGGCCTCCACGAAGGCGCGGGGCGAGCGGAATCCGCGCGAGAGCACGGCGTACCCGGCGGCGGACCAGCCGAGCCAGCCCGTGACGGCGACGACGTCGCCGGGCTGGGCGCCCGCCCTGGTGACGGGTTCGTGGTTGCGCAGATCGCCGAGCGCGGTGATCGCGACGGTGATGGTCTCTCCGCGCACCACGTCGCCGCCGACCACGGCCGCCCCCGCGACCTGGCACTCGTCGCGGATGCCGTCCATCAGCTCTCCGGCCCAGGTGACCGGGAGTTCGGCGGGGACGACGAGGCCGAGGAGCAGCGCGGTGGGCACGGCGCCCATGGCCGCGATGTCGGCGAGGTTCTGTGCGGCGGCCTTGCGGCCGACGTCGTACGCCGTCGACCAGTCACGCCGGAAGTGCCGTCCCTCCAGCAGGATGTCCGTGCTGGCCACGACCCTGCGGTCGGGGGCGGTGATGACCGCGGCGTCGTCGCCGGGGCCCAGCCGTACCGCCGGAGTGGTGGTGAGCCGGGAGGTCAGTTCCCTGATGAGCCCGAACTCCCCCAACTCGCCCACGGTTCCCTTCACCGAGTCCCACCTCTCATCTATGGGGCCGGACGCGCGTCCGGCCTGCTTCAGCGGCCGGACGTCCGGACCGTGCACCACCCTGGTGGTCACGGGCACACCTGTCCCGCCTGTCCCCCGTCCGCGCCGCTGAGCTTGCGGTCGCGGGCCTTCACTGCTGTCGGTACTGTCAAGAGATACGTCAACTTGTGTGTTGTGTACGCCACGCTGTGGGCGTCATCCGGCCCGCAGGTCTCCCCGCGGCCCATGGCAACGCGATAACGTGGCGTCCCTTTCCCCCACATGATCCTCGTGGCCGCCCTGGAGGTTCCGTGGTACAGGCATACATCCTTATCCAGACCGAGGTGGGCAAGGCGTCGACAGTCGCCGAGACCATCGCCAAGATTCCGGGAGTGATCCAGGCAGAGGACGTCACCGGCCCCTACGACGTGATCGTGCGGGCCCAGGCCGACACGGTCGATGAACTCGGACGCATGGTGGTCGCCAAGGTCCAGCAGGTGGACGGCATCACCCGAACCCTGACCTGTCCGGTCGTTCACCTGTAGCCCCCGTCTACCCTGGGCCGGTGACATCTTCCTGCCGCCGGCTCCCCCACCCCGTGCTCCTCGGTCCGTCCGCCGCCCTGGTGCTCCTGGCCGCGGTGGGCTGCACTTCCACGGATCCGTCGGCATCGGTCACGGTGCCCACGCCCTCCTCGGAAGCCGCAGCCTACTGCCGCGCCCTGCACAAGGAGCTGCCGCGTTCCGTAGCCGGTCTGGAGCGCACTGATCCCGCGCCCCGTTCGGATCTGACCGCCGGGTGGGGGGACGGGGCGATCGTACTGCGCTGCGGTGTCGCGCGCCCCGCGAAGATGGACGACTCGCAGTCGAAGGCCGCCGAGGCCGACGGCGTCAACTGGCTGCTGGAGCAGCGGGAGGACGACGGGCCGCGGTTCACGACCACCCTGCGCAAGGCGTACGTCGAGGTCACGTTCTCGGCGGCGTACGCGCACGACGCGACCCCGCTGGCGGCCTTCGCGGCGCCGGTCAAGAAGACGGTTCCCAGCGGCCTGTGAGGGCTGCGAGGGGGTGCGCTCCGGGCGGAGCGCACCCCCTCGGCCGTTCCGGTGCCTCTCAGCGCAGGCCGGTCGGCCGGTCCAGCGCCGCCTGGATGAGCCGGTCCACCAGCTGCTGGTAGCTGACGCCGCTCTCCTGCCACATGCGCGGGTACATGGAGATCGGGGTGAAGCCCGGCAGGGTGTTGATCTCGTTGATGACGAATCCGCCGTCCTCGGTGAGGAAGAAGTCGGCCCGCACCAGCCCCTCGCAGGAGGCGGCCTCGAAGGCCTCGACCGCGAGCCGCTGGACCTCGGCGGTCTCCTCGTCGGTGAGCGGGGCGGGCACGATGCCGGACGCCGCGTCGATGTACTTGGCCTCGAAGTCGTAGAAGTCGTGCGAGGTGACCGGCGGGATCTCGGCGGGCACGCTGGCGCGCGGACCGTCCTCGAACTCCAGCACCCCGCACTCGATCTCGCGGCCCCGCAGCAGCGACTCCACAAGGAACTTGGGGTCGTGGCGGCGGGCTTCCTCGATCGCCTCGTCGAGGCCGGAGGCGTCGTCGACCTTCGTGATGCCGATGGAGGAGCCGGCCCGGGCGGGCTTGATGAAGAGCGGCCAGCCGTGCTCGCCGGCGAAGTCCGTGATGCGCTTGCGGGCGCCCTGGGGGTCGTTGTCCCACTCGCGGGGGCGCACGACCACGTACGGCCCGACGGGGAGCCCGAAGGAGGTGAAGACGCGCTTCATGTACTCCTTGTCCTGGCCGACCGCCGAGGCGAGGACACCGGCGCCGACGTACGGCACGCCGGACAGCTCCAGGAGGCCCTGGAGCGTGCCGTCCTCACCGTAGGGACCGTGCAGGACGGGGAAGACGACGTCGACCTCGCCGAGCGCCTTGGGGACCGACCCGGGCTCGCTGTAGACCACTTCACGGCTGCCGGGATCGACGGAGAGCACCACGCCGCCCTCGTCGGACTCGGCCAGTTGTGCCACGTCGGGCATCTTCCGGTCCGTGATGGCCATGCGTTCGGGTTCGTCGGCGGTGAGCGCCCAGCGGCCGTCCGTCGTGATGCCGATCGGCAGGACGTCGTACTTCGTCCGGTCGATCGCGTTCAGGACCGCACCGGCCGTGACCACCGAAATGCCGTGCTCGGAGCTGCGGCCGCCGAACACGACGGCCACACGCGGCTTGCGGAGCTGCTGCTCCGTACTCTGGGGGAGGTTCTCGCTGCTCATATCGCGATGAGCGTACCTGCTGGTACGGGTCGCGTCAGCGCGGCCGGGGCCGTCCGGGGCCGAACGGGGTCAGCTTCTCAGTGCCGTTCGGCCTTGGCGCTGCGCGACATGAGTTCCTTGACCGCGACCATGGGCGGCTTGCCCTCGTGGACGATGCCGACGACCGTCTCGGTGAGAGGCATCTCGACTCCGTGCCGTCGGGCCAGGTCGAGCACGGACTCGCACGACTTGACGCCCTCGGCGGTCTGCTTGGTGACGGCGATGGTCTCCTGGAGCGTCATGCCGCGGCCGAGGTTGGTTCCGAAGGTGTGGTTGCGCGAGAGCGGCGAGGAGCAGGTCGCCACCAGGTCGCCGAGGCCCGCGAGTCCGGAGAAGGTCAGGGGGTCGGCGCCCATGGCCACACCGAGGCGGATGGTCTCGGCCAGGCCGCGGGTGATGAGCGAGCCCTTGGTGTTGTCGCCGAGCCCCATGCCGTCGGCGATGCCGACGGCCAGCCCGATGACGTTCTTGACGGCGCCCCCGAGTTCGCAGCCGACCACGTCGGTGCTGGTGTACGGGCGGAAGTACGGGGTGTGGCAGGCGGCCTGGAGGCGGCGTGCGACGGACTCGTCCTGGCAGGCGACGACCGCCGCCGCGGGGCGGCGTTCGGCGATCTCCTTGGCGAGGTTGGGGCCGCTGACGACGGCGATGCGGTCGGCGGAGACCTGCGTGACGTCCTCGATGACCTCGCTCATCCGCTTCGCGGTGCCGAGCTCGACGCCCTTCATCAGCGAGACCAGGACCGTCTGCGGCTCCAGGTGCGGGGCCCAGTCGGCGAGGTTGGCGCGCAGCGTCTGGGACGGCACGACGAGGACCGCGAAGTCGGCCCCGCGCAGCGCTTCGGCGGCGTCCGTGGTGGCCCGGACCGATGCGGGAAGTTCGATGCCCGGCAGGTAGTCGGGGTTGGTACGGGTCGTGTTGACGGCCTCGGCCACCTCGGCCCGGCGCGCCCAGAGGGTGACGTCGCAGCCCGCGTCGGCGAGGACCATGGCGAAGGCCGTACCCCATGAGCCGGTTCCGAAGACGGCTGCCTTTACGGGGTGCGTCACTTGGGTCCCTCTCCTTCGGCCTTGCGCCGTTGTTGTGCTCGGGCCTTGCGGTGGTCGTAGGGCTCGGCGGGCGCCTTCTCGCCGCGCACCTCCTCCAGCTGTGCGGTGACCGCCAGCATGATGACCTCGGTCGCCTCGCGCAGCACGTCGGGCGTCGGCTCCCGGTCGTAGAACCGGGAGAGGTCGACGGGCGGTCCCGCCTGGACCTGGAGGGTCTTGCGGGGGAAGAGGCGGAACTTGTCCTCCGTGGCGTAGGGCGGCACCGCCAGGTTGGCGCCCCACTGCGCGACCGGGATGACCGGGGCACGGGTCATCAACGCGACGCGGGCGGCGCCGGTCTTTCCGGCCATGGGCCACATGTCGGGGTCACGGGTGAGGGTGCCCTCGGGGTAGAAGGCGACGCACTCACCGCGCTCGATGGCGTCGACGGCGGCCCGGAAGGCGTCCAGCGCGTTCGTCGTCTCGCGGTACACGGGGATCTGGCCGGTGCCGCGCAGCATCATCCCGACGAAGGGGGTCTTGAAGAGGCCCGCCTTGGCGAGGAGCCGCGGCACCCGTCCGGTGTTGTACTGGAAATGCCCGTACGAAAGCGGGTCCAGGTACGAGTTGTGATTGACCGCGGTGATGAATCCGCCGTCGGCCGGAATGTGTTCCATTCCCCGCCAGTCGCGCTTGAACAGAATCACCAGCGGCGGTTTCGCGATGACCGCTGCCAGGCGGTACCAGAAGCCGATTCTGCGGCGGGACACTCGGACACCTTCCTCTATGGCCTGACTGTGGAGCTGACTCCTGACCGACTACCGACTGTCAAGTCTCGCCCCAGGCCCCTGCTCTGTCGAGAACACCGTACGCCTCACCTTCCGGACCGACCCTCCGGGTTGTCGCACCGGCAGGCGAGAATAGGCGGCCATGCGCACCGAGGGGGAGACCGCCACGAACACCGACCCGACCGGCCCCTGGTCACTGGTCGTCCCGTTGAAGCCCCTGGCGCGGGCGAAGAGCAGGCTGACGCCCGCTTCCGGCGCCCTTTTGCGGCCCCGGCTGGCCCTGGCGTTCGCCCGGGACACCGTGTCCGCCGCGCTGTCCTGCCCGGAGGTCGCCGATGTGGTGGTCGTCACGGACGACACGACGGCCGGGGCGGCGCTGGCGGCGCTCGGGGCCAGGATCGTGGCCGACGCCCCGGCGGCCGGGCTCAACGCCGCGCTCGCACACGGTGAACGCGCGGTGCGCACGGGCCGGCCGCGGTCGGCCCTCGCCGCGCTCAACGCCGATCTGCCCGCACTCCGGCCGGTGGAATTGTCCCGCGTACTCGAATTTTCTGCCGCTTTTCCCCGGGCTTTCGTGTGCGATGCCGCAGGAATCGGAACGACATTTCTCGCCGCTGGGCCGGGCGTGGAATTGCGCCCGTATTTCGGCGGCCCGTCCAGGGCCCGGCATCTCGCGTCGGGTGCGGTGGAGATCACACTGTCCGGTATCGATTCGGTGCGCCAGGACGTGGACACGGGCGACGATCTGCGGGCGGCGCTGGCGCTGGGGGTCGGCCCGTACACGGCGGGGCGCTGGGCCGCCGGGGTCCGGGCGGCGGACCGATAGGCTGCCGCCCATGCAGGCGACCTCGTACACGTACGACCCCGAGACCCGCACCGGCAGCGTGCTGCTCGACGACGGCACCCCGGTGGACTTCGACGCCCCGGCCTTCGACGCCGGCGGCCTGCGGCTGCTGCGTCCGGGGCAACGGGTACGGATCGAGGGGCAGGGCGAGGGTGCCGCGCTGCGGATCACCCTGGTCACGCTGCAGACGTTCTGAGCACCCCGGAACAGCCCGCGGGCCGGGCTCCCCGAGGGGAGCCCGGCCCGGCGCGTGTGTGAGGAGCCCTGAGGTTCCGGTCCTCACTTCTTGCGTGCAGTGGCCTTCTTGGCCGTGGTCTTGCGCGCTGTGGTCTTCTTCGCGGGCGCCTTCTTCGCCGTGGTCTTCTTGGCGGGCGCGGTCTTGGCGGCGACGGCCTTCTTGGTGGCCGTCGTCTTCTTCGCCGCCGCCGGGGTCGCCTTCTTCGCGGCCGCCGTGGTCTTCTTCGCCGCCGCGGACGTCTTCTTCGCGGTGGTCTTCTTGGCGGTGGCGGTGGTCTTCTTCGCCGTCGCCACGGTCTTCTTGGCGGTGGCGGCCTTCTTCGCCACGGCCTTCTTGGCGGTGGCCTTCTTGGCGGCGGCCTTGGCCGTCGTACGGGTGGAAGAACCGCCCGAGAGGCTGCCCTTGGGGGCCTTCTTCACGGCCACGTCGTTCTTGGGGAGCTTCTTCGAGCCGCTCACCAGGTCCTTGAAGCCCTGTCCCGCACGGAAGCGGGGCACCGAGGTCTTCTTGACCCGTACGCGCTCGCCCGTCTGCGGGTTGCGGGCGTAACGGGCGGGGCGGTCGACCTTCTCGAACGAGCCGAAGCCGGTGACCGAAACCCGGTCACCTGCGACAACCGCACGAACGATCGCGTCGAGCACCGCATCGACGGCGTCCGCGGCCTGCTGACGGCCGCCGACCTTGTCGGCAATCGCTTCTACGAGCTGCGCCTTGTTCACGTCTTCCCCTTCGGAGACATCGCCCGAACGAAACTGTTCAGGCTTTTTCGCACGTTAGGCAGATATATACCGCAAATCAAACACGAAACGGGCTAATCACCCTAGTGCCGCAACGAAGTCGACCGCTGCGCAGTTCCGCAGAGTCAGTCACCTTCGGGGAATCGGCCCTCATCGAGGTCCTTCATCAACCGGTCCAGACGCCTTGCCGCATCCGGTAGATCGTGCTTTGCCGCGGCCGTGACGACCAACAGCTTCCGGTTCAGCGCCATCCGTACGCCCTCCGGGACTTGCAGTGCACGCACTCGTGAGTGCGCTTCCTTCAATTGGTCGGCGACTTGGCCGTAAAGCTTGAGTTGGCTGTCGCGTTCCATGCACCGATTGTGCCATCTGGGGCGAGTTGTCGCCCGACGGGGTCTCAACAAGCGACTGCGCCCCCTACCAGAAGGCAGGGGGCGCAGTACGGGAAACGCGCTGCTCAGGCGTTAATTGTACGGGGCTTGTGGGCCGGCCTGGCCGCCTCGTAGGCCGCGATGTCCGCTTCGTTCTGAAGGGTGAGGCTGATGTCGTCCAGCCCGTTCAGCAGCCGCCAGCGGGCGTTCTCGTCGAGCTCGAAGTCGGCGGTGATGCCCTCCGCGAGGACCTGCCGCTTCTCCAGGTCGACGGTGATCTCGGCCGTCGGGTCGGCCTCGGCCAGGTCCCAGAGGGCGTCGACGACCTGCTGGTCCAGGACCACGGTCAACAGCCCGTTCTTCAGCGAGTTACCGCGGAAGATGTCGGCGAACCGGGAGGAGATGACGGTCTTGAAGCCGTAGTTCTGGAGCGCCCAGACGGCGTGCTCGCGCGACGAGCCGGTGCCGAAGTCGGGGCCGGCCACCAGGACCGAGGCACCCTTGCGCTCCGGGCGGTTGAGGACGAAGTTCTCGTCCTTGCGCCAGGCCTCGAAGAGTCCGTCCTCGAAGCCGTCCCGGGTGACCTTCTTCAGCCAGTGGGCGGGGATGATCTGGTCGGTGTCGACGTTGCTGCGGCGCAGCGGGACGGCCCGGCCGGTGTGTGCGGTGAAAGCTTCCATGATTCTCAGACTCCGGCGGGCGTACGGACGTCGGACAGGTCGGCCGGCGAGGCCAGATGGCCCAGCACGGCGGTGGCGGCGGCGACCTGCGGGGAGACCAGGTGCGTACGGCCGCCCTTGCCCTGCCGGCCCTCGAAGTTGCGGTTCGAGGTCGAGGCGGAGCGCTCGCCGGGGGCCAGCTGGTCGGGGTTCATACCCAGGCACATCGAGCAACCCGCGTGCCGCCATTCGGCGCCGGCGGCGGTGAAGACCTTGTCCAGGCCCTCCTCCACGGCCTGCAGGGCGACCCGGACGGAACCCGGGACGACCAGCATCCGTACGCCGTCGGCGACTTTGCGGCCGTCCAGGATCGCGGCGGCGTTGCGCAGGTCCTCGATCCGGCCGTTGGTGCAGGAGCCTACGAAGACGGTGTCGACGTTGATCTCGCGCAGCGGCTGGCCGGCGGTCAACCCCATGTACTCCAGGGCCTTTTCGGCGGCGTTGCGCTCCGATGCGTCCTCGTACGAAGCAGGATCGGGGACGTTGGCCGACAGGGGCGCGCCCTGGCCGGGGTTGGTGCCCCAGGTGACGAACGGCGCCAGTTCGGCGGCCTCGATGACCACCTCGGCGTCGAAGACCGCGTCGTCGTCCGTGCGCAGCGTCTTCCAGTACGCGACGGCCGCGTCCCAGTCCGAGCCCTGCGGGGCGTGGTCCCGGCCCTGCAGATAGTCGAAGGTGGTCTGGTCGGGGGCGATCATGCCCGCCCGCGCACCGGCCTCGATCGACATGTTGCAGATGGTCATCCGGGCCTCCATCGAGAGCTTCTCGATGGCGGAGCCGCGGTATTCGAGGATGTAGCCCTGACCGCCGCCGGTGCCGATCCGCGTGATGATCGCGAGGATCAGGTCCTTGGCGGTGACGCTGTCGGGCAGTTCGCCGTCGATGGTGATCGCCATCGTCTTAGGGCGGGCCAGCGGCAGCGTCTGGGTGGCGAGCACGTGCTCGACCTGGCTGGTGCCGATACCGAACGCAAGCGCGCCGAACGCACCGTGCGTGGAGGTGTGGGAGTCGCCACAGACGACGGTGGTGCCGGGCTGGGTCAGGCCCAGCTGCGGGCCGACCACGTGCACGACGCCCTGCTCGATGTCGCCCAGCGGGTGCAGCCGGACGCCGAACTCCGCGCAGTTCTTGCGCAGGGTCTCCAGCTGAGCGCGGGAGACCGGGTCGGCGATCGGCTTGTCGATGTCGAGGGTCGGGGTGTTGTGGTCCTCGGTGGCGATGGTGAGGTCGAGGCGCCGCACCGGGCGTCCGGCCTGCCGCAGACCGTCGAAGGCCTGCGGGCTGGTCACCTCGTGCAGCAGGTGCAGATCGATGTAGAGGAGGTCGGGCTCACCTTCGGCGCGCCGGACGACATGGTCGTCCCAAACCTTCTCCGCGAGTGTCCTACCCATCGCTTTCCCTCCGGCCGGCGTCGTCGCCGGCCCAACTAGAGATTCGGTGCGCCCCCGTCCGGACCCCCGACCGGGGCGGTGGCTACGGGCCGTTGTGGGGCCGCCCGTACAGGTTCGCAACTTCGCTGGAAAATTGAACTTGCGTTTCACAGAGTGAGACGCGAGTATCGTCGTATGGACAACTCTAGCGGCGTCGGCGTTCTCGACAAGGCGGCTCTGGTATTGAGCGCCCTGGAGTCCGGACCGGCCACCCTCGCCGGGCTGGTAGCGGCGACCGGGCTCGCACGACCCACGGCTCATCGGCTGGCCGTGGCACTGGAACACCACCGCATGGTGGCAAGGGACATGCAGGGCCGTTTCATTCTCGGCCCCCGCCTCTCCGAGCTCGCCGCCGCGGCGGGCGAGGACCGGCTGCTCGCCACGGCGGGGCCGGTGCTCACCCACCTCCGCGACATCACCGGCGAGAGCGCTCAGCTCTACCGCCGGCAGGGCGACATGCGCATCTGCGTGGCGGCGGCGGAGCGGCTGTCCGGCCTGCGGGACACCGTGCCGGTCGGCTCCACGCTCACCATGAAGGCGGGATCCTCCGCCCAGATCCTGATGGCCTGGGAGGAGCCGGAGCGCCTGCACCGCGGCCTCCAGGGCGCCCGCTTCACGGCAACGGCGCTCTCCGGTGTACGGCGCCGGGGCTGGGCCCAGTCGATCGGCGAGCGCGAACCGGGCGTCGCCTCGGTCTCCGCCCCCGTGCGCGGCCCCTCGAACCGGGTGGTCGCCGCGGTCTCGGTCTCCGGACCGATCGAACGGCTGACCCGCCATCCGGGCCGGATGCACGCCCAGGCCGTCATCGACTCGGCCGCCCGGCTGAGCGAGGCGCTCCGCCGCACCGGCTGAGCCGCCGCACCCGCACCTCCCCCAACAGGCCGCCCCAGCGTCGTGGCGGCCCCCTTCAGAACCTCACTCCGCGCCGGAACGATGCGCGAGCCGGTCCGCCGCACGGCGGCCCCGCTCCTCGATCGGCAGCACCCCGGTCGCCGCGGCCAGTCCGTACGCCGGCATATCCGCGTAGATGGACTCGTGGCCGCCCTCGGGTACGACATAGGTCTCGTGCCACAGCCCCACGTGCTGCCGGGACTTCTTCTCCTTGCGGTTGATCATCGCCCACGCCTTGCGGTGCAGCATGTCCGGCGCCACGGCGTACGCGTAGAGCTTCTCCTTCGACTCCCAGTACTGGACGACGTAGTACGTCCTCGGCGAACCGGTCAACAGCTGGTACCCGAGCAGCCCTCGGCTCTTGTCCCGGCTCAACTCCCGCAGCAGGCGCGGCATCGCGAGGAGGACCGGGAGCCAGTGGTGCACTCCCCGGAAGTGGTTGATCCGCATGCCGATCAGCAGGATCACCACATCCCCCTCGGCCGCCGCGGTCGTCCGTCCCGGAATCGGTTTCGCAAACATACGGGCCCCCTGGCTTCGTTGGAGAGTTGAACTATCCAATGGTTGGATCGTGGCACCGCCCGAGGGGCGGCGCAAGGGAGGGGACGGAATGCGGCTCTCGGAACTGAGTGAGCGCAGCGGCGTGAGCACGGCGACGATCAAGTACTACCTGCGCGAGCAACTGTTGCCGCCGGGGCGGCGGGTGAGCGCGACACAGGCGGAGTACACCGACAGCCACGTGCGCCGGCTGCGGCTGATCCGGGCCCTCCTCCAGGTGGGCCGCCTGCCCGTGGCCACGGCCCGCGAGGTGCTGAACCACGCGGACGACGAGTCCCTGGGCCGGACGATCCAGCTGGGCGCGGCCCTGTGGTCACTGCCGCACGGCCCGGACCCGGACGAGGAGGCGCCCGAGACGGCGGCCGCCACCGCCGAGGTCGAGCGGCTGCTGGACCGGCTGGGATGGTCGACCGCACGGGAGATCGGCTCCCTCTCCCCCGCGCATCGGTCACTGGTCGCGTCCCTGGCCACCCTGATCCGCCTCGGTTACCCGTGCGAGGGCGACTACCTGGCGGACCACGCACGCCTGATGCACGAAGTGGCGGTCCGCGACCTGGACATGATGGAGACCTACCCGACCGAGTCGGAGCAGGTGGAGATGGCGGTCGCCTCCGCGGTGCTGCACGAGCCGCTGCTGGCGTCCCTGCGACGGCTGGCCCAGGAGGAGGAGTCCGCCCGGCGGTACGGGCTCTGAGCCGGCACACGGACGGGGCCGCGAACGGCCCTCGTACACAAGCGGAAGGCCCCTCACCGGAGTGAAGGGCCTTCGTCTGTTGCTCTGTTGTACCCCCGACCGGATTTGAACCGGCGCTACTGCCGTGAGAGGGCAGCGTGCTAGGCCGCTACACAACGGGGGCTTGGATACTGCGACTTGCTTGTCTTGCGCTGGGCTACCAGGACTCGAACCTAGAATGACGGTACCAGAAACCGTAGTGTTGCCAATTACACCATAGCCCATGGTGTTACAAGTACCCCCGACCGGATTCGAACCGGCGCTACTGCCGTGAGAGGGCAGCGTGCTAGGCCGCTACACAACGGGGGCCCTAGCGATCCTGCATCGAAAACGTGGGTGCGACCCAGGTGTTCTCGCGGGAAGGATCTGTACCCCCGACCGGATTCGAACCGGCGCTACTGCCGTGAGAGGGCAGCGTGCTAGGCCGCTACACAACGGGGGCTTGTTCCTGCAACTTACTTGTCTTGCTGTCTTGCGCTGGGCTACCAGGACTCGAACCTAGAATGACGGTACCAGAAACCGTAGTGTTGCCAATTACACCATAGCCCACTGAAACGCAACCCCTGAGAGGTGTTGTCTCTGTCTGCGCTTCCCGTCCGGATCTTTCGTTCCGCTTGGGCGGCGCAGGAAGAACATTACCCGAAGGTGTCCGGCGCTCCAAAACGGGTATTGCCTGCCAGCAGGCCGGGCAGCTGGTCGAGGGCCGTGATCCGGACGAGTTCGGGCCGTCCGCCCCGTCCGTACCGGTCCAGCCAGATGCCCGCGAGACCGGCGGCCACCGCGCCGCGGGCGTCGATGTCGGGTTCGTCCCCCACGTAGACGACCTCCTCCGGCGGCAGGTCCAGCGCCTCGCAGGCGGCGAGAAACGCCTCGGGGGCGGGCTTGGAGATGCCCAGCTCCGCCGCGCACAGGACGGTCTCGAAGCGGTCGCGCACCCCGAGCACGGTCAGCTTGTGGTGCTGCTGTTCCAGGGCGGAGTTCGACAGCACGGCATGCCGGTAGACCCCGGTCAGCGCGTCGAGTGCGGGAACAGCGTCCGGGAAGAGCGCCCAGGCGGCCTCGTAGTGGGCGATGTGGCGCTCGAACCAGGCGTCGGCCGCCGTGTCGTCCAGCGGGCGGGCGAGGAAGTCCCTGGCCCGGTCGCGGCGCTGGCCCTGCCAGTCGGTCTCCCCGTCGGAGAACCGCTGCCAGTGGATCCGGGTGAGCCGCCCCCAGGCTTCGAGGGCCTCGCCGACGGTGGCGTAGCCCCCGGGCAGGCCCTCGGCCGCGAGATGCCGGGACATGCCGGTGGCGGCGGCCGTCGTGTAGTCGAAGAGTGTGTCGTCCACGTCCCAGAGGACAGCTCTGATCGGCATGATCCGACTCTACGCGCGCCGGAACGGACGGACGGGCCCGGCGGCCGCCGTGTGCGGCTGCCGGGCCCGTCCGTGTCCTGTCCGTCTCCGGCGTTACGCGGTCAGCTTCGCCAGCGCCGCGTCGATCCGGGCGATGGTGCGCTCGCGGCCCAGGATCTCCAGGGACTCGAAGAGCGGCAGGCCGATCGTGCGGCCGGTGACGGCGACGCGGACCGGGGCCTGCGCCTTGCCGAGCTTCAGGCCGTGCTCCTCGCCGGCGGCGAGGATGGCGGCCTTCAGGGCCTCCGCGTTCCACTCGGCGGCGATCAGCTTGGCGCGGGCCGTGACGAGCAGGGCGTCGGAGCCCTCCTTCATCGCCTTGGCCCAGGACGCCTCGTCGGTCGCCGGCTCGTCGAGGAAGAGGAAGTCGACGTTGGCCGTGATCTCGGAGAGGACCGTGACCCGGGTCTGGGCGTGCGGGGCGATCTCCGCGAACACGTCCGCGTCGAAGGCCTCCGGGGCCCAGGGGGCGAACGGGGCCTGCAGCCAGGGGCCGCACGCCTCGGTGAACGTCTTCACATCCAGCTTGCGGATGTGCTCGGCGTTGATGTGCTCGCACTTCTTGAGGTCGAAACGGGCCGGGTTGGCGTTGACGTCCTTGATGTCGAACGCCGCGACCATCTCGTCGATGTCGAAGATGTCCCGGTCCTCGGCGATCGACCAGCCGAGCAGCGAGAGGTAGTTGAGCAGCCCCTCGCGCAGGAAGCCGCGCTCGCGGTAGAGGTTGAGCGAGGCCTGCGGGTCGCGCTTGGAGAGCTTCTTGTTGCCCTCCCCCATGACGTACGGCAGATGGCCGAACTGCGGGGTCTGCTTGGCGATGCCCAGCTCGGTGAGCGCCGCGTACAGGGCGATCTGGCGCGGGGTGGAGGAGAGCAGGTCCTCGCCGCGCAGGACGTGGGTGATCTCCATCAGCGCGTCGTCGACCGGGTTGACCAGCGTGTAGAGCGGGGCGCCGTTGGCACGGACGATGCCGTAGTCCGGCACGTTCTCCGGCTGGACGGTGATGTCGCCGCGGACCAGGTCGGTGAAGGTGAGGGCCTCGTCGGGCATCCGGAAGCGGACGATGGACGTACGGCCCCCGTCCTCGTACGCGGCCTTCTGCGCGTCGCTCAGATCGCGGCAGTGGCCGTCGTAACCCGACGGCTTGCCGGCGGCGCGGGCGGCGTCGCGGCGGGCGTCGAGCTCCTCGGTGGTGCAGTAGCAGTGGTACGCGTGGCCGGCGGCGAGGAGCTTCTCGGCGACGTCCTTGTAGATGTCCATGCGCTGGGACTGGCGGTACGGGGCGTGCGGGCCGCCGACCTCGGGGCCCTCGTCCCAGTCGAGGCCGAGCCAGCGCATCGCGTCGAGGAGCTGCTGGTACGACTCCTCGGAGTCGCGGGCCGCGTCGGTGTCCTCGATGCGGAAGACCAGGGTGCCCTGGTGGTGCCGGGCGAAGGCCCAGTTGAAGAGAGCTGTCCGGACCAGGCCCACGTGGGGGTTGCCGGTCGGGGAGGGACAGAAACGTACGCGGACTGGTGCGTTAACCACGCTTGATCACCTTGTTGGTGAGAGTGCCGATGCCTTCGATGGTGACGGCGACCTCGTCGCCGACGTGGAGGGGTCCGACCCCTGCCGGAGTCCCGGTGAGGATCACGTCGCCCGGAAGCAGCGTCATGGCTTCCGTGATGTGGACGACCAGGTCCTCGATGGAGCGGATCATTTCGCTCGTCCGGCCCAGTTGACGTTGCTCGCCGTTGACGGTGGCCTGGATGGCGAGGTCACTGGGGTCGAGGTCGGTCTCCACCCAGGGGCCCAGCGGGCAGGAGGTGTCGAAGCCCTTGGCCCTGGCCCACTGCTTCTCGCGCTTCTGGGCGTCGCGCGCGGTGACGTCGTTGGCGCAGGTGTAGCCGAAGATGACGTCCTTGACCCGCTCCCGGGGCACCTCTCGGCACATCCGGCCGATGACCACGGCCAGCTCGGCCTCGTGGTGCAGCTCCTCGGAGAAGGAGGGGTACTCGATGGCGTCGCCGGAGCCGATCACCGAGGTGGTGGGCTTGAAGAAGGCGACGGGGACGTCGGGGACCTCGTTGCCGAGTTCCGCGGCGTGCTCCGCGTAGTTGCGGCCGATGCCCACGACCTTGTTGGGGAGCACCGGCGGCAGCAGCCGGACCTTGCTCAGCGGGACCTTGGTCCCGGAGAGCTCGAAGTCGGCGTACGGGATGCCCTTGATGATGTCGAGGACGAGACCATCGGGCCCGTCGCCCTCGACCGCGCCGAAGGCGACATTGCCGTCGATGGAGAACCTGGCGATGCGCACGGGTTGCTGTCGCCCCTCACTTGCTGGGTAGCTGAAGACTGACGCTCCAGGCTAGCGCCTCGCCCGGCGAGGTTTGCCCCAAAAGGAGCGTCGTCCGGTGCGTGCGATCCAAGGCGCCGGGGCGTCCTCGTGGCGGAGCCACGTGGGCGTTTCGGCAACGCCGCGAGCGTGCGTGCCGGGCGGCGCGACGGGGCAAACCTCGCCGGGCGAGGCGCTGGCGCGGGTGAGGGGCCACGCCGTGCGGGATTACTCCGCGGCGGCGGTGACGGCCGCGGGGGCGGTCATCAGGATCGTGCGGCGCGGGTTGGCCGTCTGCGTCGGCAGGTCGAGCGCGTGCTCCGGCCGCTCCGGCGTCTGCAGCGCTTCGGCGTCCTTGAGGTGCGCCAGCGTGGTGCGCCGGGGGTTGGCAATGTTGCGGAACATCATCGTCGTCTTCATCTGCCGTACGGACCCTGTCGGTAGGGGCACCACCCGGAGGGGCGCCGGTTGTCGGTTTTGCCATCCCTGTAAAGCGTCAGGCTAAACATCCAATTCCCTCCGGAGGCCCGGAAGAGACGGCGATCATCCTGTGAGTTTGCTCACGAAGCGCCCGACAATTCTGCCAATTCGGGCGGCTTGCACGCCGGGAAGAAACGGACATTGCAGCACTGAATCAACCATTCCGCTCCTGATCATGTCGACTGGGACACCGGTCTCACCGACCTGATTCACCCGCAATCATCCGGTATGACCGCGAACAGTCTGCACGTCTTGTTACGCCGTCATCACAACGTGTCACGCAGGTCACAGCCCGGTACCTGGCCCTTGTTGGAGATCCGGCACTGTGCTGGAATTCCACGCACCGCCGCGGGTTTCAAGCCGGCGCGCAGGGGCGCTACGCAGCGCCGAGTGGCGGCGGGAAGGGGAAGTGCGCCGGTCACTCACGACCACCATGGGGCGGTACAACGCCCCACGACGCCGACACCGTTCCTTCCGTCCATGACGGGAGAACGCCTGGTCCAGAGGTTGCGACGCTAGTGCAGGGACGTTTCAAGAGGGATGGCAGCGCTGCGGCGGAACAGGAGCCGCGCGGCGGGACCGACCGCGGTTCCTCGCCCCAGCACGCCCAGAACCCCGGACCGGCCGCGGCCGGCGACGACAGCGAGCGCGACCGGCGCCCCGGCTCCACGACGGGCGGTGGGTCCGATCCGGTCTCCGCGCCCAAGTCGCGGGGTCCGGTCAACACGGGATCACGAGTAGCTCTTCGCAACTGGCGCATCAGCACGCGTCTGGTCTCCCTGCTCGCCCTCCCCGTGGTCGCCGCGACCACGCTGGGTGGTCTCCGTATCAACGACTCCATGAACGACATCCAGCAGCTGGAGCACATGCAGCTGCTCACCCGGATGACGAAGCAGGCGACCTCGCTGGCCCAGGCGCTCCAGGAGGAGCGCGACCGGTCGGCGGGCCCGCTGTCCAACGGGGTGCCGGCGGACGACTTCAAGGTCACGGAGCCGCGGAAGAAGACCGACCGCGCGAAGAAGGCGTTCTTCAGCGCGACGAACGACATCGGTGACACCGAGGGCGACGAGGCCCTGGAGAGCATCCACTCCAGCGTCCAGCAGATCGCCGCGCAGCTCGGCAGTATCCGCGACATCCGCAAGCAGGCCTACGCCGGTGACAGCCCGAGTCTTCAGACCGTCGACGCCTACAGCCAGCTGATCGCCTCGCTGCTGAGCCTCTCCCAGGACATGGCGCAGGCGACCAGCAACCCGGAGATGATCAAGCGGACCCGTGCCCTGGCGGCCTTCTCCTCCGCCAAGGAGTACGCGTCGGTCCAGCGCGCGATCATCGCCGCCGCACTGCCGGGCGGCAACGACAAGCAGCCCCACCTCGACCGCAACGACCAGCAGTTCGGTGAGGCCGCCCTGAACAAGGAGGAAGCGGCCCGCCGCTCCTTCGAGGCGATCTACACCACCACGGGCCAGAACGCCGACGAGCTGACATCCACGCTCGACGAGGGCCAGCCCGAGATCAAGGCGGCGGACACCTACGCCAAGAAGGTCCTCACCAACACGAACGGCATCAGCAGCCCCGGCGCCCGCCGTTCGTACATGGACTGGTACGACCAGGACTCCACCAAGATCCAGGCCATGAAGCAGATCGAGGAGACGCTCCTCAGCGACATGGAGGGCAAGGCGCGCGAGCTGCGCGACGAGTCCCAGCGTGAAGCGATCATCTCCGGTGCGCTCATCCTGCTCGTGCTCGGTGTCTCGCTGGTCGGCGCCTTCGTCGTCGCCCGGTCCATGATCCGTTCGCTGCGGCGGCTGCAGGACACCGCCACCCGCGTCGCCCAGGACCGGCTGCCCGAGCTCGTCAAGCAGCTCTCGGAGACGGACCCGCAGGACGTCGACACCTCCGTCGAGTCGGTCGGTGTGCACTCCCGTGACGAGATCGGCAAGGTGGCCGCGGCGTTCGACGACGTGCACCGCGAGGCCGTCCGTCTGGCCGCCGAGCAGGCCCTCCTCCGGGGCAACGTCAACGCGATGTTCACCAACCTCTCGCGCCGTTCGCAGGGCCTCATCCAGCGTCAGCTCTCGCTCATCTCGGAGCTGGAGTCGCGCGAGGCCGACCCGGACCAGCTGTCCTCGCTCTTCAAGCTCGACCACCTCGCGACCCGTATGCGCCGTAACGGTGAGAACCTCCTCGTCCTCGCGGGCGAGGAGCCGGGCCGCCGCTGGACCCGTCCGGTGCCGCTGGTCGACGTGCTCCGTGCCGCCGCCTCCGAGGTGGAGCAGTACGAGCGCATCGAACTGGCCGCGGTGCCCGCAACCGAGGTCGCCGGCCGGGTCGTCAACGACCTCGTGCACCTCCTCGCCGAGCTGCTGGAGAACGCCACGTCGTTCTCCTCGCCGCAGACGAAGGTCCGGGTCACCGGTCACGCGCTGCCCGACGGCCGGGTGCTCGTCGAGATCCACGACACGGGCATCGGCCTCTCCCCCGAGGACCTCGCGGCGATCAACGAGCGGCTCGCGTCGCCGCCCACCGTGGACGTCTCGGTCTCGCGCCGCATGGGTCTGTTCGTGGTCGGCCGGCTGTCGCTGCGTCACGGCATCCGCATCCAGCTGCGCCCGTCCGACTCCGGTGGCACGACCGCACTGGTCATGCTCCCCGTCGATGTCGCGCACGGCGGTAAGCAGCCCGCTCCGAAGCAGGCGCCCGGCCAGCAGTCCCCCGCCCCCGGCGGCCTCCTCGCCGGTGGCAACGCGCCCCGCACCGGTCTCGAGAGCACCCCGTCGGCCCCGGGCGGGCGGCTCGCCGCCGGTCCCGGAGCCACCCGCGGCCAGGTCGGCGCGGGCTCCGGCCCGCGTGCGGCCCTGCCGGCCCGCGACGGCGGCTCGAGCCGTCCGCCGAACCAGCCGGGCCAGCCCGGTCAGCCCGGCGGCCAGCAGAACTCGGGCTTCCAGAGCGCCGGAACCGGTCCGCAGGGCCGGCAGCCGGACGCCTCGCGCCCGGAGCCGCCGCGTCAGGGTGGCGGGCTCTCCGGTGCCTTCGGCGGCGGTGCCCGGCTCGGTGCGCGCGGCCAGGGCGACGGCGCCCGTACGGACTCGGGCCAGCCCAGCCTCTTCGACCAGAAGCGTCCGGAGCAGAGCGGTCCCGGCCGGCACGCGCCTCAGCCGCAGCAGGCCCGGCAGGACGGCCGGGGCGGCGGTTTCCAGCAGCCCGGCGGTCCCGGTCAGAACGACCGCCAGCTGCCGCCGGTCGGCGGTCCGCGTGCGGAACTGCCGGGTGGCAACCCCCAGCCGCAGCGTCCGCAGACCACCAGCTGGGGCAGCAACGAGGAGCCGTCCGCGCCGCGGCGCTCCCCGCTCGACGCGCCCCGCGGTCATGAGGAGCCCGACACCAGCGGCCAGTTCCAGCGGCCGCTGAACCCGCCGCCGCTTAACCCGCCGCCGCTCAGCCCGCGTCCGCCGCTGGACAGCCGTCAGGGACCCGGCGCCACCGCCGAGTTCGCCCGCCCGGACTTCTCGGCACCGGCTCCGCAGCAGCGGCCCGCGCCGCAGGCACCGGACCCGGCGAGCACCGCGCAGTTCGCCCGCCCGGACTTCGGTCAGCCCGCACAGGCCCAGGGTCAGCCCGCGCCGCGCCAGCGGGACCGCGACAACGGGGACTTCGGTGCCCCGCGTCCGCCCGTCGCGCCGGCTCCGAACGCGGACTACCGGCCGGTCCTGCCGCAGCAGCCTCAGCCCGAGGCGCTGCCGCCGGCCGGTCCCGGCGACGGCCGTACCCCGTTGTACGACACGCTGGAGACCAACTGGTTCCACGGTCCGCAGCAGGGTGGCCAGCAGCCGCCCGCCGCGCCGCAGGCTCCCGGTTTCCCCCAGCAGCCCGCCGAGGAGCGTCCCGCTCCCGCCGCACCGCGTCGCGGTGCCGGTGACACGGGCGCCACAAGCTCCTGGCGTGCCTCGCCGAACGACGAACTCGTCCGGCAGGCGGAGCGGGTGAAGAAGCCCGCAGCAGGCGGAATTACTACGTCCGGTCTGCCTCGCCGGGTCCCGCGTGCCAATCTGGTGCCGGGTACCGCCCAGCAGCAGAACCACCAGTCCGGTCCCCAGGTGTCGCGTGCGCCCGATGATGTGCGCGGGCGGCTGACCAATCTCCGCCGGGGCATCCAGCAGGGACGTCAGGCCAACAACGGCCCGTCGACCGGCAGTTTCCCACTCGGCCCCACTCACCAGCAGGAGCGTTAGTTGAGCCCGATGAGTCAGGCCGCGCAGAATCTGAACTGGTTGATCACCAACTTCGTGGACAACACCCCCGGGGTGTCGCACACGGTGGTGGTCTCCGCAGACGGCCTGCTGCTGGCGATGTCCGAAGGTTTCCCGCGCGACCGCGCCGACCAGCTGGCGGCTGTCGCCTCCGGTCTGACCTCGCTGACCGCGGGTGCCTCCCGGATCTTCGAGGGCGGCGCCGTCAGCCAGACCGTGGTGGAGATGGAACGCGGATTCCTCTTCCTGATGTCCATCTCGGACGGCTCCTCACTGGCCGTACTGGCCCATCCGGACGCCGACATCGGTCTGGTCGGCTACGAAATGGCTCTGCTGGTGGACCGGGCGGGCACTGTCCTGACTCCGGACCTCCGTGCCGAGCTGCAGGGCAGCCTGCTCCACTAGGCGGCCGTGAATCGGTGACACAGACGATTAGCCCAGGTACCGCACTCATCACTCGCCCGTCCGGCCGCTTACAGCCCCCCACCGGCCCCTTCAGACGGCAAGCCGACACCCTGCTGTCACGCCCGGAGGATTCATGACCCCGCCACCCGCCTCACCCGATCCGTACGGCGCGTTGAACCGCGCGTCGTACGAAGGTGAAGGCGACCAGCCGCTGGTCCGTCCGTACGCCATGACCGGCGGACGGACCCGACCGCGCTACCAGCTAGCGATAGAGGCGCTGGTCAGCACCACGGCCGACCCGGCGCATCTGGGGACACTGCTCCCCGAGCACCAGCGGATCTGCCACCTGTGCCGCGAGGTCAAGTCGGTGGCCGAGGTGTCGGCCCTGCTGTCGATGCCGCTCGGTGTGGCCCGGATCCTCGTCGCGGACCTGGCGGAAGCCGGCATGGTGGCCATCCACCAGCCGGGCAACGGAGAGGCCGGCGGCGCGCCGGATGTGACACTGCTCGAAAGGGTGCTCAGTGGACTTCGCAAGCTCTAGTGGCGGTGCAGCCCGGGCCACCACCTCGGCGAAGATCGTGGTGGCGGGCGGATTCGGCGTGGGTAAGACCACGTTTGTCGGTGCCGTTTCGGAGATCAATCCGCTGCGTACCGAAGCCGTGATGACGTCCGCCTCGGCGGGCATCGACGACCTGACCCACACCGGCGGCAAGACCACCACCACGGTGGCCATGGACTTCGGCCGCATCACCCTGGACCAGGACCTGATCCTGTACCTCTTCGGTACGCCCGGACAGGACCGCTTCTGGTTCATGTGGGACGACCTCGTACGCGGCGCCATCGGCGCCGTCGTCCTCGTCGACACCCGCCGCCTCGCCGACTGCTTCCCCGCGGTCGACTACTTCGAGAACAGCGGACTGCCGTTCGTCATCGCCCTCAACGGCTTCGACGGACACCAGCCCTACACCCCCGACGAGGTCCGCGAAGCGCTTCAGATCGGGCCGGACACCCCGATCATCACGACCGACGCGCGGCACCGCGGTGACGCCAAGAGCGGTCTGATCACGTTGGTGGAGCACGCTTTGATGGCGCGGCTCAAGTAGGCACAAGTCGGTATTGCCGTACGACAATTGCCGTAGCCACGCGGGGGTGGACTGTGTCCTTTGACACGATCCACCCCCGTGTTCATAACGTTTCGAAAGAGAATTACCGCACGGTCAATACCCGATGCGCACGATCGGTATCGCTGCGCTCACATGAGCCCCGCCTTTTGGCGGGGCTCGTTCTTTATGCCCGTTTTATCTGAGGTGTGGGCCACTCGGAATCGCACATTCCGACTGTTTGGAACGCGGCCGGTAGCCGTGCTGCAATTCGACGAACTCCCGAGTAGTACGGCCCTGAACGAACACGGCACAGCGTAGGTGCCGACGCCGAGAGGTTGTTGGTCGAGTGAGGCGTAACAACGAGGGCGCGACGGCGCAGGCCGAGCGGGGCAACTTCACCCCGCCGGCGCGCACCGTGGCGCCGTCCGCCGATGTGTCCGAAGGGATACCGGCCGGTGGCAGCACCAGTCGGCTGTCCCCGCGCAACTGGCGGGTGCCCACCAGGCTGAACGCGATCCTCCTGATCCCGGTTCTGGTCGGCCTGATCATGGGCGGCTTCCAGGTGAAGGGTTCGCTCGACACCTGGCAGGAGGCCCAGGACGCCGAGAAGACCGCGCTGATCGTGCGCGCGTCCGCCGAGTACGGGCAGGCGCTGCTCAACGAGCGCGACCTCACCGCTCAGCCGCTGCTGTCCAACAAGCGCGACTCCGAGGTCGTCACCCAGGCCCGGGCCACCACCGACGCAGCCGCTCAGAAGTTCGACGCGGCCGTCGGGGACATGCCCGGGAAGCAGGGGCTGGAGCGCCGCCTCAAGCTGTTCAAGCTGGAGGAGCCCAAGCTCCCGGAGCTGCGCAAGGCCGCCTACACCGCTGCCATGGACCCGGTGAAGACCGAAGAGGGATACACCCAGGTCCAGCACTCCCTGATGGAGTTCTGCAACGAGCTGGGCCTCGGCACCGGAAACATCACCAGTTACGGCCGTACCGTCTACGCGATCGAGCTGGCCAAGGCTGCAGAATCGCTTCAGCGCTCCATCGGCATGCACCTTCTGGTGCGGCCGAGCCGGGAGAGCGGCAAGTTCAACGACCAGGTCAAGGCATTCGGCTCGTACAACTACCTGGAGCAGATCGCCCTCGGCGAATTCGTCTCCGGAGGTACGGAGGCCGACGCCGCCCGGCTGAAGAAGGTCATGGCCGGCAAGGCGGCCGAGGGTGCCGCGAAGCTCAAGGCCGCCAAGGAGCAGGCCGACGCGGCCGGTGCCCCGTTCGTGACGCCGCCCACCATCGACGGCTCGGTCTACGACGGCATGGCCCAGGAGATCGGGCAGGGCAACGACCCCAAGCAGCTCAAGGCCAAGGGGATCACCCCCGAGACCTGGATGGCCGCCGCCACCGCGAAGTTCGACGGCTACACCACGGTCGAGGACGAGCTCGTCGACAAGGCGGTGACCGAGGCCGCGGAGATCTCCTCCAGCGCCCGGACCGACGCCATCGTCAACGCCGCGATCGTGATCATCGCCCTGCTGGCCGCCTTCCTCCTGGCCGGGCTCATGGCCCGCCAGATGAGCCGCTCGATGCGCCAGCTGCGTACGGCCGCCTTCTCCATCGCCGAGCAGCGGCTGCCCTCGCTCGTCGACCAGCTCTCGCGGACCGACCCGGGCCGGGTGGACACCCGTGTCCAGCCGATCCCGATCAACAGCCAGGACGAGATCGGCGAGGTCGCCCGCGCCTTCGACCAGGTGCACCGCGAGGCGGTCCGCCTCGCGGCCGAGCAGGCCATGCTGCGGGGCAACGTCAACGCGATCTTCACCAACCTCTCGCGCCGCAACCAGTCGCTCATCGAGGGCCAGCTGACCCTCATCACCGACCTGGAGAACAACGAGGCCGACCCGGACCAGCTGGAGAGCCTCTTCCGGCTGGACCACCTGGCGACCCGTATGCGGCGCAACGGCGAGAACCTCCTCGTCCTCGCCGGCGAGGAGCCCGGCCGCCGCTGGAACCAGCCGGTTCCGCTCGTGGACGTCCTGCGGGCCGCCTCCTCCGAGGTGGAGTCCTACGAGCGCATCGAGCTCTCGGGCGTGCCGGAGACCGAGATCCACGGCCAGTCCGTCACCGACCTCGTGCACCTGCTGGCCGAGCTCCTGGAGAACGCCACCACGTTCTCCTCGCCGCAGACCAAGGTGCGGGTCACCGCGACCCGGTTGCCCGACAGCCGCGTGATGATCGAGATCCACGACAAGGGCATCGGCCTCACCGCCGAGGACTTCGCCGACATCAACCACAAGCTGGCCAACCCGCCGACGGTGGACGCCGCGGTGTCCCAGCGCATGGGCCTGTTCGTGGTCGGCCGCCTCGCCGACCGGCACGGCATCCGGGTCCAGCTGCGCCCCTCGGGCGAGCAGGCCGGGACCACCTCGCTGGTCATGCTGCCGGACGCGATCACCCACGGTGGCGGCGGCGACGGCGCCCCCGCGCAGGACGACTTCACCGTCTCCTCGATCATTCCGCAGCAGCAGGCGTTCGACGCGGCTCCGCTGCAGCCCCAGATGCGTACGGCGGCGGAGCTCGGCTTCGACGACTCGCGCTACGAGGAGCCGTCCGCGGACTCCGGCCGGCTCGACCCGGTGGGCCGCTCGCTGATACGTGAGGAGCGCCGCGCGGCGCTGGAGGCCCAGACCGGTGGCGAGCGCCCGCCGTTCCCGCAGCAGGAGGAGCCCCAGCAGCAGTACGCCGAGGCCCCGTACGGCGAGGCCGCCTACGCTCCGGACCCGTACACCCAGGAGCCGCAGGCGGGCGGGCAGCAGGAGCAGCAGTACGAGCAGCCTTCCTACGAAGGCGGCTACGACCCGTACCGGGGTGACAACGGCTATGCCGGGCAGCCCGGTTTCGGCGGCGGCCAGGACGGCTACCAGGAGACGCAGTACGCGGCCCCCCAGGCACCCGCACAGGCGTATGACGGGCAGTACGCCGCCCAGCCCCAGCAGGAAGAGTGGGCTGATCAGGGCACGTACCAGGGCGCGTTCGCGCCGGTGGCGCAGGACGGGCCGGAATCTCTTCCGAGCGCTCCCGCACCTTCGCAGGAACGCGTAGGCTTCGACCGTTCGGGACCTGTCCCGAACGCCGGCCACGAGCTGACCGATGCCGGTCTGCCGCGCCGCGGCGGCCAGCAGCACTGGCAGCCCACCGGCCGCGGCAACGAGCAGCCCGCCTCGGAGCAGCCGGCGCCGCAGCAGCAGGAGGAACTGCCGCAGCGGCAGCCGTCGCCCGCACAAACGGACGAGAACGGTCCCGAGGACTGGCGCTCGGCGAACGACGAGCGCTGGGAGCGGGCCGAGAAGCTCCGGGAGCCGAAGGCGGGCGGGGTCACCCCGTCCGGTCTTCCCCGGCGCGTACCCAAGGCCAATCTGGTCGAGGGCACGGCCGAACAGACCCAGCAGGGCGGCCCCCAGGTCTCCCGCGCCCCGGAGGACGTGCGTGGCAGGTTGAGCAACCTGCGACGTGGCGTGCTGCGGGGACGTAACGCGGGTTCGGACACCAGTAATACCTACAACCAGGAGCGTTAGTGTGAGCCCGATGAGCCAGGCGGCGCAGAATCTGAACTGGTTGATCACCAACTTCGTGGACAACACCCCTGGGGTGTCCCACACGGTGGTGGTCTCCGCCGACGGACTCCTGCTGGCGATGTCCGAGGGATTCCCGCGCGACCGTGCGGACCAGTTGGCGGCTGTCGCCTCCGGTCTGACCTCGCTGACCGCGGGTGCCTCGCGGATCTTCGAGGGCGGCGCCGTGAATCAGACAGTTGTGGAGATGGAGCGAGGATTCCTCTTCATCATGTCCGTTTCCGATGGATCTTCGTTGGCCGTACTCGCACACCCGGACGCCGATATCGGCCTGGTTGGGTACGAAATGGCCCTTCTGGTCGATCGCGCCGGCAGTGTCCTCACCCCGGACCTCCGTGCCGAGCTTCAGGGAAGTCTTCTTAACTAGTAGACAGACAGTGCGTTTCGCGTCACCGCGCCATAGGGTGCGGTGGCGCGGACCCACTGGGATCGGGACCGGCAGGCGGAGGAGGAATCGTGGGTACACCCCCAGGCGGGCACCAGTTCAACGGTGGTCAGCGAACTCCGGGTGAGCACGGGGACAATGGTTTCGGCTTCCCCTCCACACCCGGCAGACAGGGCGCGCAGCAGCCTTATCAGCCATACCGGCAGCCGCAGCAGCCCCAGCACGTCCAGGGCTCCGACTGGCCGCAGCAGCCGCAGCAGCCCCACCGGCCGCAGCGCCCGCACCGGTACGACTCCCCGCAGCAGCCCCGCATTCAGCCGGTGCAGCCGCGGCGGGCCCCCGAGCCGGCGGCGCCCGCGGCGCACAATCCGCTCGTTCGTCCGTACGCCATGACAGGTGGACGGACCCGACCGCGCTACCAACTCGCCATTGAGGCGTTGGTCAGTACTACGGCTGATCCGTCCCGGCTGCAAGGGCAGTTGCCCGAGCACCAGCGGATCTGCCGGCTGTGCATCGAGATCAAGTCGGTGGCTGAGATCTCGGCCTTGCTCTCGATCCCCCTCGGCGTTGCCCGGATCCTCGTAGCCGACCTGGCTGAGGCCGGACTCGTCGCTATCCACCAGCCCGGCGGCGACGAGTCCGCCGGCGGCCAGCCAGATGTGACACTGCTCGAAAGGGTGCTCAGTGGACTTCGCAAGCTCTAGCGGCGGAGCGGCCCGCTCCACTACCTCGGCGAAGATCGTGGTGGCAGGGGGCTTCGGCGTGGGTAAGACCACGTTTGTCGGTGCCGTTTCGGAGATCAATCCGCTGCGTACCGAAGCCGTGATGACGTCCGCCTCGGCGGGCATCGACGACCTGACGCACACCGGGGACAAGACCACCACCACGGTGGCCATGGACTTCGGCCGCATCACCCTGGACCAGGACCTGATCCTGTACCTGTTCGGTACGCCCGGACAGGACCGCTTCTGGTTCATGTGGGACGACCTCGTACGCGGCGCCATCGGCGCGGTGGTGCTGGTCGACACCCGCCGCCTCGCCGACTGCTTCCCCGCGGTCGACTACTTCGAGAACAGCGGACTGCCGTTCGTCATCGCCCTCAACGGCTTCGACGGACACCAGCCCTACACCCCCGACGAGGTCCGCGAAGCGCTTCAGATCGGGCCGGACACCCCGATC
>NZ_JAELVH010000142.1 GCF_019399235.1 Streptomyces poriferorum
CCGACGAGCAGTGCGCCGAGGAACCCCCGGTCGTCGAGATCGCCCCCCGTCACTCCGTCGCATGCTGGAAGGCCTGATGCTGACCCTCGACCACGTCACCAAGACCTACCGCGCTGGGGCGTTCGGCGGCGGTTCCGTCACCGCGGTGGACCGGGTGTCCTTCACCGCCGAACCCGGCGAGGTCGTCTCCCTCATCGGCGAGAGCGGCAGCGGGAAGTCCACCATCGGCCGGATGATCCTCGGCCTGACCGGAGTCAGCTCCGGCAGCCTCACCCTGGACGGCCGCCCCGTCCGTCCGGGCAAGGACTTCTACCGCCGCGTCCAGGGCGTCTTCCAGGACCCCTTCTCCTGCTACAACCCGGTCTTCCGGGCCGACCGCGTCTTCGACATGATCCGCCGCGCCTACCACCCGGGCGTCTCCGACAAGGAGTGGGCAGGCCGCGTGGAGAAGGCCGTACGGGACGTCCGACTGGACCCCGGACAGGTGCTCGGCCGCTACCCGCACCAGCTCAGCGGCGGCCAGCTGCAACGCCTCCTCATCGCCCGCGCCCTCCTGCTCGACCTGAGCTTCCTGGTCGCCGACGAGATCACCAGCATGCTCGACGCCTCCACCCGCATCGACGTCCTCAACCTCCTGGCCGTCCTCAAGGAACGCGGCCTCGGCGTCCTCTACATCACCCACGACCTCGCGCTGGGCACCTACCTGGCGGAGAAGACCGTCGTGCTGCGCCGTGGCAGAGTCGTCGAACGCGGCGACACCCAGAAGGTGTTCGGCAACCCGCTCCACCCCTACACCCGCACCCTGCTGGCCGCCGTGCCCCGGCTCAACACCCCTTGGGACCCGCCCGAGCCGGTGGAGAACTGCGCCTTCCACGAGGGCGGGGACCGGGACACCGACCTGTACGAGACCGAGCCGGACCACTTCGTCGCCTGCGCCCAGCTCCCCGACTGCGGAAGGACCTCCGCGTGACCCTTCGCCACCTGCCCCTGCACGACGGCTGGACGCTCAGCGCGGACAGTCCCGTGCCCGTGGGGCTCCCCACAGGGGGCGTCCCCGCCACCGTGCCCGGCTGCGTCCACACGGACCTGCTCGCGGCGGGGCTGATCGACGACCCGTACCTGGACGACAACGAGAACCGGCTGACCTGGATCGGCCGCACCGACTGGACGTACCGCACCACGTTCGACTGGACGCCGGACGGGCACGACCACGCCGACCTGTGCTTCGACGGCCTCGACACCGTCGCCACCGTCCTGCTCAACGGCATCGAGGTGGGCCGCGCCGCCAACCAGCACCGCAGCTACCGCTTCCCCGCCAGCGCCCTGCTGGCCGAGGGCGCCAACACCCTCGACGTACGGTTCACCGCCCCGTACACCTACGCCGAGGAGCTGCGCGACCGGCTCGGCGACCGGCCAGGTGCCTATGCGGAGCCGTACGCCTTCATCCGCAAGATGGCCTGCAACTTCGGCTGGGACTGGGGGCCCAGCCTGGTCACGTCCGGCGTCTGGCGGCCGGTCGCGCTGGAGACCTGGAGCGGTCCGCGGATCGCGTCCGTCACCCTGCTGCCCGATCTCGACGAGGCGGGGGTGCCGCGCCTGACCGTCGAGCTGGAGATCGATCACGACGGCCTCGCACCGCTGTCGGGCGAGATCGGGGTGGTCGGGGCGGGGACCGTCTTCATCGCCACGGAGGACGAGCACCGGGTCACGGCCACCCTCTCGGTGCCCCAGGCCGAGGTCTGGTGGCCGCACAGCCATGGCGCACAGCCGCTGTACGACGTGAGGGTGCGCGTCGGTGACGACGTCCGCCAGCTCAGAACGGGCTTCCGCGCCGTCACCCTCGAACAGGACGCGTTCCGCATCGCGGTGAACGGCGAACCCGTCTTCGTACGCGGAGTCAACTGGATCCCCGAAGACTGCTTCCCCGCCCGCGTCACCCGGCAGCGGATCTCCGACCGCCTCGACCAGGCTGTCGCGGCCGGGGTCAACCTGATCAGGATCTGGGGCGGCGGCCTCTACGAGAGCGACGACTTCTACGAACTGGCCGACGAGAAGGGACTGCTGGTCTGGCAGGACTTCCCCTTCGCCTGCGCCGCCTACCCGCAGGAGCAGCCGCTGTGGGACGAGGTGGCGGCCGAGGCCCGGGAGAACGTCACCCGCCTCTCCCCGCACCCCTCCCTCGTCCTGTGGTGCGGCAACAACGAGAACCTGGAGGGCCACGCCGACTGGGGCTGGCAGAAGGAACTGGGCGACCGCACCTGGGGGCACGGCTACTACCACGAGCTGCTCCCCGCGATCGTCGCCGAGACCGACCCGACCCGCCCCTACTGGCCCGGCTCGCCCTACTCGGGCACCGAGGACATTCACCCGCAGGACCCGGCACACGGCACCATCCACATCTGGGACGTGTGGAACCGGGCCGACTACCGTGCCTACGCGGACCGTGTGCCACGCTTCGTCGCCGAGTTCGGCTTCCAGGGCCCGCCCGCGTACGCCACCCTGCGCCGCGCGATCAGCGGCCCGCTGACCCCCGACGCCCCGCTCCTGGCCCACCACCAGAAGGCCGAGGACGGCAACGCCAAGCTGCTCCGGGGCCTGGGTGACCATCTGCCTCAGCCCGGCGCGGACTTCGACGACTGGCACTGGCTCACCCAGCTCAACCAGGCGCGCGCGGTCGCCTTCGGTATCCGCCACTTCCGCTCCCACACCCCGTACTGCATGGGCACGATCGTGTGGCAGCTCAACGACTGCTGGCCGGTCGTCTCCTGGTCGGCCGTAGACGGCGACGGCCGCCGCAAGCCCCTCTGGTACGCCCTGCGGGCCGTGTACGCGGACCGCCTGATCGCCGTGCGCGACGGCGCCGTCCACCTCGTCAACGACGCCCCCGAGCCCTGGACCGGCACGCTGCGGCTGACCCGGCACGGCCTGGACGGGGCGGTGCTGGCCGAGGAGGAGGTGGAAGTGAGCACGGCCGCACGCGGGGTCACCCGGGTCCCGCTGCCGCCGTCGGTCGCCGATCCGGCCGACCGGACCCGCGAGCTCCTGGTCGCACGCCTGGGAGACACCCGGGCGGTGGAGTTCTACGAGGAGGACACCCGCCTCGCGCTGCCGCCGGCCCGGTACGACGTCACGGTGACGGAGAGCGGGGGCGAGGCGCCCGGCTACCGCGTCGAGGTGACGGCCCGCACCCTCCTGCGGGACCTCGCGCTCTTCCCCGACCGCCTCGATCCGGCGGCCGAGGTGGACGAGATGCTCGTCACGCTGTTGCCCGGGGAGAGCAAGGTGTTCATGATCACAGGTGCGGTCCTGGCGGACCCGGAGGCGCTGGGCGCGCACCCGGTGCTGCGGTGCGTCAACGACGGCATCGCCCGGTAGGGGTGGCGCGCCCCTGGCGATCCGTGGCGCGCCCCTGGCGAATCGGCTGTGTGGGTGCGGCGACTTTCCGTCAATTCGGATACGCGTCCGTCGCACCCGCCAGCCCGCCCAGCCATGTGACTATGCCACCCACGTGTGCTGACGGACCCTCAAGCGATCAATAAAATAAGACAACATCGAGCCACTGTCCGTCCGGTCGGGGGGAGCCCCCGGATAGGGTCATGTGCCAACGCGGAGCCGCGCGCCAAGCCCGGATGGTGGAATGCAGACACGGCGAGCTTAAACCTCGCTGCCCCTCGGGGGCGTACCGGTTCGAGTCCGGTTCCGGGCACCACCGCGCGGTTCGTCCGGGGGGAGCCGGCCGGCCGCCGGCGGCCGGCCGTTCGGGGTTCCTCACGCCGGATGTGCCGTAGTTCGCATCCGCTTGCGTCTCCCGGGCGTAAGGGCGCTCATCAGGTGAGCAGCTTCTTCCCGCCGAACGAGTGCGGGCCGAAGAGCGAGGGATAGGGTTCCGGGCGAGGGGAATCCGCCGGGTGCGCGCGAGCTGCGCCAGGGCCGGACACGGGCGCCGCCCGGGGAGGAGCCGGATGCTGCAGGCGCTGGGGCTGAGCCCGGCCGAGGAGGCCGTCTACACGGCAATGCTGGTCCGCCCGTCCGCCTCCGCCGGAGAGCTCGCTCTTCAGGCCGGGATCGCGGAGGCCGAGAGCGACAGGATCCTGCGCGACCTCGCCGCACGCGGTCTGGTCGTCGCCGTGAACCCGGGCGGCGGCAACGACGGTCCGCCGCCCACCTGCTACCGGCTCACGCCGCCGTCGGTGGCTCTGGCCCCTCTTCTCGCCGAGCAGCGCAACGCCCTGCACCTGGCGGAGACCGCGTTCTCCAAGCTGACCGAGCAGTACCGCACCACCGCCGCGCACACGGCCGGCGGTGTCGTGGAGGTGGTCGTGGGCGTGGAGCAGGTTGCTCACCGGTTCCTCCAGCTCCAGCGCGGGGCCCAGCGGGAGTTGCTCGTCTTCCTGGTCGGTGAGCCCATCGCGGTGCCACGTGAGGACACCGACACGTCGGAGAGTTCCGCGCTCGAGCGGGGAGTCGACTTCCGTGTCGTGGCCGACAAGGAATACCTCGCGGGGCACGAGGTGGTGCAGGACGTGAGGGAGGCCGTTGCGGCGGGTCTCGTGCTCCGGCTGGCCGACTCGCTCCCGCTGAAGATGGTCGTATCGGACCGTGAGCGCGCCATGGTGCCGCTGGACATGACGGAGTCGGGGGGTGAGCCGAGCGCGATCGTGGTGCACCCGAGCGGCCTGCTGACCGCCCTGGTCCATCTCTTCGAGAGGGAATGGGCGCAAGGACGGCCGATGTTCACCACCGGCGCGGAGGCGCACGACGAGCCGGCGAGCGATCAGCAGCCGGCCGCCGAGGAGCTGGAGGTCCTCGCCCTCCTGCTGGCCGGGTTCTCCGACCGGCGGGCCGCCTCCGAACTGGGACTGTCCATCCGCACGGTGGAGCGACGGGTGCGGCGTCTGATGGATCTCTCCGGCGTCGAGTCGCGGCTCCAGCTGGGCTGGCACGCGGCGCGCGTCGGCTGGCTCTGAGCCGGCCCGCACCTCACACAGCCGCTCCGGCGGACCGGGCTGTGGCAGCACTCGAAATCCCCGACTCCCCTAATCTGCAAGACAATTGACTCTTCGGCCCTCCAATTGTGGCGGGATGTCGGACTTCCGCCACGTGGGAAACCCGCCAGGCGCGGCCCCCCTGAGCGGCCGATATCCCTGCCAGGATGCAGCCGCAGCACGGCATGTTCATGGATTCGAGCAGGGAGAATCATGCATCCAATAGGGCGAATAGCCTTGGGCGCGGCGACCGCCGCCGTCCTGGCCTTGACCACGGTCACGCCTTCCGGGGCGGCGGGTACACCCACCGACGGCGCCTCGGGGAAGAGGCCCCCCGTCGGCAGCGGAACCGCGGCTTCCGCCGGCAGGCAGGTGACGGTCACCCTCGTCACCGGCGACAAGGTGGTGGTGACCACGGACCCCTCGGGCCGCAGCTCGGCAGCCGTCCTGCCGCGCAAGGACGGGTCGCAGCCGATCGTGCAGACCTACCAGCTGGGCAAGGACCTCTACGTCTACCCGGAGGATGCCTCGCAGGCGATCGCCGAGGGCAGGGTCGACGAGCAGCTGTTCAACGTCAGCGGGCTCATACGCCAGGGCTACGACGACGCCCACGCCGACGAGCTGCCCCTCATCGCCACGTACGAGAACCGGGTCGACGTCGCCGCCACCGCGCCGGCGGCTCCCCGGGGAGCCGAGCGTGGCCTGAGCCTCCCGGCGGTGAACGGCGTCGCGCTCAAGGCCGACAAGGACGGCGCCGCCGCCTTCTGGCAGGACGTCAGCACCCCCCGCTCACGTGCGGCTGCCCCGTTGAAGAAGCTGTGGCTGGACGGCAAGGTCAAGGCCACGCTGGACCGTTCCACCAAGCAGGTGCACGCGCCGGAGGCCTGGGCCGAGGGTTACGACGGCAAGGGCACCAGGGTCGCCGTGCTGGACACGGGCGTGGACGCCGAGCACCCGGACCTGGTGAACCGGGTCCAGGCGGCCGAGAACTTCACGGACTCCGCCGACACCGCCGACCGGCAGGGGCACGGCACCCACACCGCCTCCACCGTCGGCGGTTCCGGCGCGGCGAGCGAGGGCCGTAAGAAGGGCGTCGCCCCCGGAACCGGACTTCTCATCGGCAAGGTCCTCAACGACAGCGGTTCCGGCCTGAGCTCCTGGATCATCGCCGGCATGCAGTGGGCCGTCGACCAGAAGGCCGATGTCGTCTCCATGAGCCTGGGCAACCCCCAGATCGGTGACTGCGCCGATCCGCTGGCCCAGGCCGCGCAGGAGCTCTCCCGGAACACCCACAGCCTGTTCGTGATCTCCGCGGGCAACTCGGGCGCCGGTACCGAGACGGTCTCCTCGCCCGGCTGCGCACCCGGCGTGCTGACCGTCGGCGCCGTCGACCGCGACGACACCACCGCGCAGTTCTCCAGCCGCGGTCCGGTGGCCGTCACCCACACCCTCAAGCCCGAGATCGCCGCACCCGGCGTCGACATCTCGGCAGCCGCGGCGGGCGGGCGTGGCGTCTACGCCTACCGGTCGATGTCGGGCACCTCCATGGCCGCCCCGCACGTCGCGGGTGCGGCGGCCATCGTCCGCCAGGCCCACCCGGACTGGACCGCGCAGCAGATCAAGGCCGCCCTGGTCTCCTCCGCCCGCACCGGCGGCCGGGTCGCGGGCGCCGACCAGACGGGCGCCGGCGTCCTCGACGTGTACGCGGCGGTCCACCAGAAGGTGCTCTCGGCACCCGCGGTCCAGGGCGGCAGCTACGACTGGCCGCAGGACGCGTCGGACCGCAGTACCGTCCAGGTGCCCTTCACCAACACCGGCACCGACGACCTCACCCTGGGTCTCAAGGTGAGCGGTGTGCACGGCAACGACGGCAGCGACGTCAGCTCCGCCGTCATCAAGGCGGCGCAGAACAAGGTGACCGTTCCCGCGGGCACCACGGTCCGGGTGCCGGTGCGGATCGACCCCGTCGCCCGTCTCAAGGCCTCCCAGTACGGTGCCGTCACGGGCAGGATCATGGCGTCCGGCGGCGGTACGCACACCTCCGTCCCGGTCACGCTCTACGTCCAGCCGGAGACGGTCACCCTTCGCGTCAAGGTCATCGACCGCAACGGCAAGCCCGCGGCCGGTCCGTCCTCCCTGGACCTGGTCAGCCTCGACACCGACAAGGGCGAGCGCCGCAGCAACCAGGGGGCGGCCGACCAGAAGTTCAGCGTGCGCCCGGGCGACTACGCCCTCTCCGCGTTCGTGGGCACCAACGACGCGGACAACGCCGCCGAGTCCATCAGCTACCTCGGACGCCCGCAGCTCCACGTCACCGGTGACACCACCGTCGTCCTCGATGCCCGCAGGGCCCACCGGCTGAACGTGCGCACCGACCGGCCCTCGAAGATCAGCCACACCACGTTCAGCTACGCCCGCACCTGGGACGACACCTGGCAGCTGAGCGGATCGCTCATGGCGAGCGGCGCCGTGCAGAAGTTCTACGCCTCCGTCGAAGGGCGCGCCAGGAACGGCTTCTTCGAGTTCCGTCCCACCTGGCGCGCGAACGGCTCGGAGGGCGGCTCGCCCTACGTCTACAACCTCACGTTCCCGACCGAGGGCCCGCTCCGGTCCGACCGGACCTACCGGGTGGGCGATTCCAGGCTGGCCCGGGTCACCGAGAAGTGGAACGCCCTCGGCAAGGAGACCGACTACCTCGACGGGCTGTTCATCGTCCCGTCCTGGAACCCCAACACCTCCATCACCGTCAACCTGCTCGACCCGGTCCCGGTGCCCGGCACCCGGACCGCCTACTACACGACCGGTGACGACGTCTGGCTGCACGGTGCGCTGACCAGCTTCCCGTTCGCCGCGTTCATGAGCGACCGGGACCGCACCTACCGGGCCGGGGACCGGCGCTCCGAGGAGTGGTACGGCGGCCCCCTGCGGCCGGGCGCGGCCCGGGACACCGCCGGCGACCTGGCACTGGCGGCCGAGCGGCAGGGCGACCTGATCGGTATCCAGACGGCCCTGTGGGTCGACGCCTCGGGTGACCACTGGTCCTACGGCGGATCGTTCGGCGACCTCGGCAATCTCGCGCTGAAGCGCAACGGTGAACAGATCGCCACCAGCACCTATCCGTACGACGCCTTCGAGGTCCCGGCCGAGGACTCCGCGTACGAGCTCACCCAGAACCTGGAGAAGATCCCCACCTCGGACAAGCCCTGGCTGCGCTCCACGGCGGTCACCACCACCTGGAGCTTCCGCTCCCGCCTGGAGCCGGAGGTGTACTCCCGCGGCCTGCCGATCCTCTTCCCGGCGTACGACCTGCCGGCGGACGGCATGAACACGCTGCCCGCGCGCGGCGGCATCAAGGTCGGCCTGTCGGCAGAGGGCCACGCCGGATACACCCCGGGCACGATCACCGAGGCCTCGCTGTCCTACTCCTACGACGGCGGTGACACCTGGACCCAGGCACCGACCCAGCACAAGGACGGCAGGTGGACGGCCGTCGTCGACCACACCGGCGCCACCGGTGAGCAGGTCATGCTGAGGGTCGGCCTCACCGATTCCCGGCACAACGCGGTCACGCAGACCATCACCCGCGCCTACGACGTGCGGTAACGGGCACCGCGTTCCGGCCGGGCGGTCCCCACGGCAGGGGGCCGCCCGGCCTTCCGCATATCCACCCGTACGGGCGCACTTCGGCCGGACTGCGGCCAGCCTCCCCGCGACCCCATGAGGGGCGGGGAGGATCGAGGTCCCCGTTCCTTTCCGTGTGCGGCACGCGCGTGCGCGACCCCATCGTCGCTGGAGGGTTCCCGCATGTCCGGTCCGCTGCGCGCGGCGAAGTCCTCGGCACGGATCGCGTCGGACAGCGACGACGGCACCGCCATCCGTACGCCCTCCGCCCGCGGCGTCGTCCTGGCGACCCTGGCGACGACGGCCGTGGTGGTGGTCTTCGGTCTGCTGACCGGGACCGCGGTGATCCTCCTCGGGCTGCTGGTGTTCCTCCCGGCGTTCGCCGCCGCCCTGTGCAGCCCGCGCCAGACGGCGCTGGTCTCCGCCTGGGTGAGCCTCGTCGTCCTTGAGCCCGTGATCTTCCAGCACGGGGAGGGGATCCTCGACCGTGTGATTCTGGTGCTGTTCGCCGCCGGCTTCGGCACGCTGGCCGTCTACGGCGCCCGGGTGCGCATCACGCGTGAGGGCGCCCTGGTGCGGCTGCGGTCCACCGCCGCGGCGATGCAGAGGCAGATCCTGCGGCCGTTGCCGCTGCTCACCGACGACGTTCTGGTGGACGGCGTGTACGAGCCCTTGCAGGAGGACAAGCTCGTCGGGGGCGACATCTACGACGTGGTGTCCACTCCCTGGGGCACCCGGATCCTGATCGGTGATGTCCAGGGGAAGGGCCTGGCCGCCATCGGGATGGCCATCGACGTGGTGGGAGCCTTCCGGGAAGCCGCCCACCGCGAGCCGACGGTGACCGCGCTCGTCGAAGCGCTGGAGGCGGCGGTCGTCCGGCACAACGACTACGCCGGACAGCGCGGCGAGCCCGAACGGTTCGTCACCGCGCTGGTCCTGGGCGTGGGCACGGGTACCGACACCCAGGTCGTGGGGTGCGGCCACATCCCGCCCTACCTGCTCCACGAGGGCGCCGTCACCGTCGTCGGGGAGGGGGACGAACACGTGCCGCTGGGCCTGGCGAGTCTGGTCGACACACCACGCACGGTGGCCTGGTTCGCCTTTCCCGCCGGGGCCACGCTGCTGCTGTGCACCGACGGCCTGACCGAGGCCCGTTCGCGCGAGGGCGACTTCTACCCGCTTCAGGAGCGACTCGGCGGCCGCGTGGACATCACCGCGGGCCGGCTGATCGGTTCACTCGTCGACGATGTGCGGGAGTTCACCGCCGGGGTGCAGCAGGACGACCTGGCGGTCCTCGCCGTCCGCCGTGCGCCGCACCGGGCTCCGTAGGGCGGGGGTTGCGGGCCGCGGCAGCAGGTGTGCCCGCCCGCGTGCTGCCGCGGCCCGTCTCCGCGAAATCTCCGCTATGCCCTGCCCGGACCCACTGGGGCCCACTGCCGTTCGTCCGTACGTCCGCAATGGGGTCCCGTATTTGGGCCCACGGGCCCGTGCCGCAACGGGTGTACCTCTCGTAGCCTCCCTGCCCTAAGGCCATACGGGAGGACAAGCCATGCCGCGGACGAGGTACCGGGAGCCCATACCCAGCAGCAGATGGGGTGACCGGGGAGCCACCGCGTTCGAGTACCTCGGCACGATTCTGGTCATCGTGGCCCTGATCGGCGGTATGGCGGCGGCCGGCCTCGGCGGGCAGATAACCGACCGGATCCAGTGCCTCGTCTCGTCGATCGGCGGCGGCAGCGCCGGATGCGGCGGCGGCAAGGAAGGCGAGGCGAGCGGCGACCCCAACGCCGAGTTCGAGCCCCTCACCTGCGCCACCGTGACCAAGGCCGGCACGCAGGGCGGCAAGTTCGGGGTCTCGTTCGAGACGCTCGGTATCGAGTTCGGTGGCGAGTTCGGTTTCGAGGAGACGACGACCAAGGCCAAGACGGACGTCAACAAAGACGGCAAGATCGACGACAACGACGAGCAGGTCTCCCTCACCTTCACGGACGCCGGCTCGATCAAGGGCACGGAGAAGCCCAAGGCCCGCATCAAGATCGGTGACGTGGGCAAGGACAAGGTCGAGCTCGGCGCCGGCCTCACCGTCACCACGGGCGACACCTGGGTCTTCGACAGCCAGGAGGAAGCCGACCAGTTCCGCAAGGACCTGGAGGAGTACAAGAAGCTCAGCCGGCTGAACAAGCTCTCCAACCTCAGCCCGATCATCGGCGGTTCCACCGAGATCGCCAGCTGGTTCGGCAAGGGGCCGAAGGCCAAGGAGAGCCGCCTCAAGGACAACATCGAGGACAAGCTCGGCAACAAGCACATCACCACGCAGAAGATCAGCCTCGAAGTCGCCGCCCAGGCCGGCTTCCAGTTCGGCGCGGGGATGAACGCCCCCGACACGACCAACCCGGACGGTACGACCACCCCCGCCCCGAAGCCCGGCGCCACCGTCGAGGCCGGTCTCAAGATCTCCGGGTCGCACGAGGTCACGCTGACGCAGAACCACATCAACAACACCGACGCGTACACGTACCAGGCCAAGGCCACCGGCGGTGCCTACGCGAAGGGCGAGGCCGGTCCGGCCAAGGCGGGCGCGGAGGCCGCCGGTTCGGCGGCGGGTGCCATCACCGTCACGGTCGACAGCAAGACCGGCAAGGTGAAGAGCATCACGATGACGCGGACCCTGGAGGGCAAGGCGGAGGCCAGCGCCGGTCTCAAGGGCGACGTGAACGGCAACGCGAAGGGCGGCGGGACGACCACCCAGGTCATCACCACCACCGTCCCCCTGGACGACAAGAACCTGTCCCAGGCCGAGTCCGACGCCATCAAGGCCCAGATGTTCTCCGGCCAGGGCATGAACAGCGCCTTCAACTACCTGTTCACCGGGACGCCGGTGCCGACCAAGGACCCCGGAGCGGGCGACCCGTTCGGCCACTACGCGTTCAACCACGGTCAGGTCAGCAAGCAGGAGTACGACGGATCGTCCTCGTCCGAGGAGATCGGCCTCGACATCAACCTGGAGATCGCCGGCATCAACGGCGCCTACACCACCTCCGAGACGGAGAAGAGCCTGACGAAGGCCGAGTTCCTCGGGGCTCCCTCCGGAGGCCAGCGCGCGTTCTTCCCGTACAGCTACTGTGCCAAGTGATTCACCGGTACAAGGAGACCTGATCATGACCAAGCTTTCCGTCCGGCGGACGGTGCGGACTGCCGCCGTCACGACCGCCGTCCTCACCGCCGGTCTGATGCTCGCCGCGTGCGGCGGGGAGAAGGGATCGGACACGGCCGCGCCCGCCGCGCCCAGCGGCTGGAAGAAGCTCGCGGGACCCACGGTGTCGCTCGCCTACCCGCCGGGCCTCACCGAGCAGAGCAAGGCGGAGCGCGGCAACCTCAACGACGCCGCCGCCCTGCAGACCGAGGGGGACCGGCCGACGGTGAAGGTCTCGATCCAGAGCGGCTTCGCCCAGGCCTCGACCGGTGACGACGCCGCCTCGGTGGGCCGGGCGCTCCTCATGGCGACCACCGAGGTCAAGGGCACGAAGGACGCGGGCATCAAGGGTGCGAAGGATGCCAAGCGCATCGACTTCACCTACACCGGCACGGGTGTGCCGCAGTCGCCCCCGAAGGGCGCGAAGGTCGACGGCGTGGTCATCACGGGCGTCGACTCCGAGGGAAAGATCTACTCCGTCCGCATCGACGCCCAGGCGGGCAAGCTCAGCGACGCGGACCGGACGAAGATCGTCGACAGCATCCAGGTGAAGTAGCGCCCGAACGCCGGGCGACGACGAAGAGGCAGCCGAATGTCCAGATATGACGCACACCGCGGATACACCCCGGCCTCCGCCCAGGACCGGCCGCGGCTGATGAACTTCATGCTGCCCTGGGCCGCGGGCATCGTGGTGACGCTGGTGACACAGCTGGTCCTCGCCGTGCTCGTCTGGGACGTCATCACGGGCGACGACGTCTCCACCATGGCCTCACCGGTCCGCACCGTCCTGCTGCTGCACCTGCCGTCCGCGGCCTGCGTCGCGCTGGGCGTGTGGGCCGCGGCGGCCGTGCACCAGGGCGCGTCACGGGAGTCACAGGTACGGCACTTCATCGCGGCGTTCACCCCCGTCGTCGCCCTCCAGCTGGTGATCTTCTTCTCCCAGGGAAGCGATCTCACCGCCATCACGTTCCTGGTGCAGCTGGTGGTCCTGGTGGTTGGCTGTGCGGTGGGCTTCCTCGTCGACAGGCTGCGCAACGGTTAGAAGGACTCCATGGACACCTCGCTCGTACTCATCGGTGTGGTCGCGCTGGTGGCGCTCAGATCCCTGGGCCGGACCTTCCAGCAGCTGCGCGGCGCACGCTCCGGCGTGTCCGCCCCGGCGCGCTGCGTCCGGGTGGACGAGCGGGACACGGCGACGGGCTCGTCGGGCGACCGGCGGTCCTGGCACGTGTTCGCGTTCACCGCGCAGAACGGGGAATGGGTCGAGTTCCGGAACACCGGCAACAAGCGGTTCCACGAGGGGGCGCGGGTCACGGTCCGCTACGACCCCGCCGACCCGCACCGGACGGCCACCCTGGCGGGCAGCCCGCGCGCCGCGCTGGCCGAGGGGACCGTCTCACTGGTGCTCATGGCGCTGGTGCTGCTGATGTTCCTCACGGACTTCCCGGAGAACCTGTTCTCCTGAGGAGCGATCGGGGACCGGCCGGCGATCAGCCGGCCGCCGGGGCGCGGCGGCCGCCGCGGACCAGGAAGACGGCCACGAACGAGAAGACGATCATGAGGATCGTCACCGCTGAGCCGAGCAGGGACCAGCCCCCGGCGTGGTCCGTGACGGCTTCGTCGACGCCGCCGCTCGCGAGGATGGTCGTCGGGTCCGTGACGGCGTGGAGGACGATGGCCGCCCAGATCGTGCCGGTGACACGCATCGTCAGGTACATGCACACACCGAAGCCGAAGGCGTAGACGACGGTGAGAAGCACGGTGCTCGGCTTCATCCCGGACAGCACGTTGACCATGTGCATGAGGGCGAACAGGAGCGAGGACACCACCATCACGAACCGCTCGGAGTGACCGGCGCCGCGCAGCATCAGAACGGGCAGGCCACGGGACGCGAGTTCCTCGGCAAGGCCCACGCAGATGCCGAGGAGGGCGATGAGGGCGATCTGCTCCGGCCCCCAGCCGCTCCACTTGATGGACGCGGCATGGCTGACGACCGCGGTGACCACGAGGGCGGGACCGATCCACATCCAGCCCCGGCCGCGGACCGGCTGTGCGCCGAAGACGGAGCGGAGCCGGCCGGTGAAGGCGGTGAAGCCGAGCACGGTCACGGCGCCGATCGCGATCGGCAGCACGAGTCCGAAGAAGATGCCCGCGCCGGTCGCCAGCGGGTCGTCCTGGTCGATCTCGTCACCGAAGACAGCGCCGACGGCCAGGCTGACCAGCAGGTAGTACGCCAGATAGGCGGCGACCACCAGGACGGCTTTCCACGTGGTCGGCCGGTCGAAGAACCTCTTCCGGGAAGCGACCGGACCGTCTTCCACTTGCTGAGCCATCGCCCGCCTCGCACTCGTTTCTACGGTTTTCGAACAACAGAACAATAGAGCACGAGAGTGCCTCTGATCGGTCATACCGGATATGTCCGAAGGCCTCCCTCAAGTGTCAGTGCCCTCTGCTGAGATGACGTACGGAAGCGACGACGCACAGCGCGGAGGCGGAACAGTGGGCACATGGGGCGCGGGAAACTTCGACAGCGACACGGCGGCGGACCACCTCGGGGACCTGGCCGGCCGGCTGGTGACCGAGGTGACGGAGGCGATGGCCGGTGACCCCGTGGAGCTCGAACCGGACGAGTACTGGGGCGTGACCGTCCCCTGCAACCTGGAACTGCTGCTCGTCCTTGACCGGCAGGGCTGGGTGGGTGTGACCCTGCCGGCGCCCGAGGTGATCCGGGCCTGGCAGAAGACGTTCCTGGCGGTGTGGGAGGCGACGATCGACGGTCTGGAGCCGAAGCCGGAATACAAGGAAGAACGCAGAGCGGTGCTCAACGAGACGTTCGAGCGCCTGGCCGAGGCGTCGGCGGCCGGGTCGCAGGAGTAGCGGCTGCCGGTCGGGCTCAGCTGTAGTAGGCGATCTTGTCGTCGAGGACCCCGATGGCCCGGTGCAGTGCTGCCACCCGCTGCTCCAGGGCTGTACGGCGCTCGCGCAGGAAGGCGACGCGCTCCTGCGGAGGGTGTTCGGCGCGCAGGATGGCGACGAACCCCCGCAGGTCCGCGATGCCGAGACCGGCCTCGCGGAAGCACGAGACGAGACCGATCCAGAAGACGTCGTCCTCGGTGTACTCCCTGCGTCCGCCTCCTGAGCGCCGGATCGGGCCGATGAGCCCTTCGCGCTCGTAGTAGCGCAGGGTGTCGATGGAGACACCGGTGCGGTCGGCGGCGGCGGCCGGGGTGAGGCTCATCGGGGAACTCCTTCTGTCACCGCCGCTACCGGGCTTCGGCGAGGCGTGCCAGGTGCTCGGCACCGAGCCGCACACGGCGTGCGGCGAGTGCCTCCTCGATCTGCTCCACCCGGCTTGCGCCGACGATGGGGTCGATTCCCTGGAGCATCAGCCACGCGAGGACGACCTGGTTCTTCGTGGCCGCGAGTTCACCGGCGATGTCGTCCAGGACCGCGAGCACCCGGGCGGTCCCGGGATGATCGTAGGTCGCGGGAAGCGACTTGTCCGGCCGCACGTAGGAACCCCACAGCAGGGAGCTGTACGACCACACGGCGAGCCCCTCCGAGCGCGCGAGGTCGAGGTCCTCGGCGGTGAGCAGGCGGTGGCCGCCCTCCGCGACGGGGGTGAGCGGGCGCGGCTGGACGAGCGAGTGGCGCAGCTGCAGGCACGTCCACGGTTCGACGCCCTGCTCCCGCGCCAGCGACCGGGCGCGCTCGACGCGCCAGGCGGCATGGTTCGCCGCCCCGACCCGCAGGGCCACTCCCTTCGCGACCAGTTCGCCGAAGGCCCCGACGGTTTCCTCCAGCGGCACGGTGCGGTCCTCGGCGTGGGCCCAGAGCAGGTCGACGTGATCGACTCCGAGCCGTCCCAGGCTCTCCTCCACACCGGCGTGAACGGCGCGCGCCGAGAGTCCTTCGGCGCTCTCCGGCGCGTGCGGGACGAGCGGGTTGTGGCGGACCTTCGTCGCGATCCGCACCCTGTCGCGCCCGCCCGGGCGGGCCCGCAGCCACGCACCGATGACGCGCTCACTGGCGCCGCCGGCACCGGCGGGGTCGTTCCAGAAGGAGTAGCAGTTCGCGGTGTCGAGCCAGACGCCGCCACCGGCGACGAAGGAATCGAGGATCGCGAAGGCCCGCTCCGGGGCGACGCGGGTGCCGAAGTCCATGGTCCCGAGGACGATCCCGGGGTCTTTGGTATCCATGCCGCCCATCCTCGGATCTGGAGCGCGCTCCAGGTCAAGCGAGCGTGACGAGCGGTTGTCCCCGTACCCGAAGGCAGGGGAGAAAAGCCCTTGGGTACGGCCCGGGCGCCCGGGCAGAGTGGCGTCATGACCAGGACAGGCCACGAAGCAGAGCAAGAGACCGGCTACAAGAAGGACCTGCACCTGTATCTGCAGGACGCCCGCGACGCGTTCCTGTGGAAGCTTGAGGGACTGTCGGAGTACGACATCAGGCGGCCCATGACCTCCACCGGCACCAATCTGCTGGGCCTGGTCAAGCACGTCACCGGAGCCGAGGGCTTCTACTTCGGCGACGTCTTCGGACGTCCGGCCGACGCGCCGGAGCTCTGGATCGCCGGTGACGCCGAGCCGAACGCGGACCTGTGGGCGACGGCCGACGAGACCCGTGACGGGATCGTCACGCGCTACCGCCGGGTGTGGGCCCACTCCGACGCGACGATCGACGCACTGGACCTCGACGCGACGGGCCTGCTCCCCGGGGGAGAGGGCAAGGAGCTGACGCTCCACCGGGTCCTCGTCCACATGGTCGCCGAGACCCAGCGCCACGCGGGGCACGCCGACGTCGTACGGGAGCTGGTCGACGGGGCCACGGGCCAGCGGGAGAAGGGCCGAAACATGGCCCCCGGCGACTCCGCGTGGTGGGCGGGCCATCGCGACCGGGTGGAGCGTGCGGCGCGGGAGGCGGGGTGACCGCGGCCCGCCGGCCGAGCGGGGAAAGATCCTCCCCTGGCACTAGGGAGATTGCTTTGCCTACCCATTACTCTTGTTCCAAGGCCACGCTGGGTGGCCATGGAGGAGTGAGATGAGGAGCAGCAACCCGGTCTTCTCGCGACGGGGCTTCAGCCGCGACAACGGTCACGCGGGCTTCAACGCGTCACCGCAGGCCGGGGCCCCCGTAGCGGGTGCCAACCCGTACGCACAGGGCACCGCCCCGAACCCGTACGCCACCAACCCGTACGCCCAGCAGGACACCCAGTACGGCGCCCCGCAGGCGCCGGCTCGCTCCGGTGTGATGACGATCGACGATGTCGTCACCCGTACGGCGCTGACGCTGGGCACGGTCGTGCTCGGTGCGGTGCTCGCCTGGGCCCTGCTGCCGGTCGACGAGGCCAACCTGGGCAAGTCGTACGGCATCGCCATCGGCGCCGCGATCATCGCCTTCGTGCTGTCGCTCGTCCAGTCCTTCAAGCGCAAGCCCGTCCCCGCGCTGATCATCTCGTACGCGGCCTTCGAGGGCGTGTTCCTCGGGGTCATCTCCAGCGCGGTGAGCACGTACATCGGACCGGGCGTCGTGATGCAGGCCGTGATGGGCACCATGTGTGTCTTCGCCGGCGTGCTGCTCGCGTACAAGATGCGCTGGATCCGCGTCACCCGCCGGTTCTACGGCTTCGTGATGGCCGCCGCCATGGGCTTCATGCTCCTGATGGTGGTCAACCTGCTGTTCGCCGCGTTCGGTGGCGGTGACGGCCTGGGCTTCCGCAGCGGCGGCCTCGGCATCCTCTTCGGTGTCATCGGCATCATCCTCGGCGCGTGCTTCCTGGCCCTGGACTTCAAGCAGGTCGAGGACGGCATCGCGTACGGCGCTCCGCGCGAGGAGTCCTGGCTGGCGGCCTTCGGCCTCACCATGACCCTGGTGTGGATCTACCTGGAGATGCTGCGCCTGCTCTCCATCCTCAGCGGCGACGACTAGTCACACCGATAGTCACGCCGGTCTGATCGCGGGAACGGCCCGCAGTCTCCTTCACGGAGGCTGCGGGCCGTTTCTCGTCGGGCGCGTCATCGCAGCCTCCCGACCCCGGTCCCTGGCGGTCCCTGGCAGTCACCGGCGGCCACCGGTCTGTTGGCGGCCATCCGGCAGGGGCGCGTAGGGTCGCGGGGTGCTTGATACGACGCCTCTGATCACCGCCGTGGACCGATTCGCCGACCGGCTGCGTGCCGCCCCGCAGAGCAGGCTGCAGCGGGGAGCGGCGGCCGAGGGACTGGTCGCGGCCAGGGAACTCGCGGTGCGGGCCCAGCGCGTCGAGGCGCCGGGCCGGGAGGCGCGGATCATGCCGGACGCCGGGATCTTCGCCATCGGCGACCAGCTCGCCGTCGCGGGGCGGGATCTGGCCGTGGCACTGGAAATGGCCCCGTCCGTGGAGCTGGACGAGGCCGTGCAGTTCGTCGAGGAAGCGGCGGCGCGGGCATTCGTGCAGTGAGCGCGCGCCGGGGCCCGGGCGGTGCGCACCGCGTGCGTGCGCGCACTGTCCTGGGTCAGCGGCCGGCGAGAGCCGCTGGGCCGGGGATGGGGCCGGAGACCGGTCCGCGGGCTAGAAGCTCGCGATGACGCGGTCGGCCAGTATGTAGACGTTGTCCTTGCCGCACGAGAACGTCAGCGCGTACGCGCCGGAGACACCGGAACCGCCCAGGAGCACGGGGTGCTCACCGGCCCGCAGCGACGCGGCCAGCTGCTCGGCCGTCTCGCGGTGGCCGGGGGTCATACAGAGCGTGGTGCCGTCGGCGAAGACGTACACGTCGAGCGTGCCCAGCGGGCCGGGGCGCACGTCGGAGAGCTCGGTCCGGCTGTCGGCCAGCTCCTCAAGGCGGTTCACCGTGCGCTCGTGGTCGGTGACGACGGGCGTCTGCACCGGCACGAAGTCGGGGTGCGAGGGGTGGCGGCGGCGTGCCGCGGCCAGCTCGGGGGAGTCCTCGGCGAACTCGGCGGTCTCCGGGAGCTCGGCCATGTCGGCCAGTTCCGTCAGCTCGGCCAGCTCCGTCAGTTCCTCGAACGCCTCCGTGGCGTCGAGGTCCATCGACTCCAGCCCGGCGAAGTCGCTCTGGCGCGGCATGAAGAACGGGGCGTCCTCGCCCAGCCCGGCCAGACCGCCCAGCAGGGACGGGGCGTCGGCGGCGTCGCGCGCCTCCTGCGTGGCCCAGAAGGCCCGGGCCTCGGCGAGCTCGCGCTCCCGCTCCTCGGCCAGCGCCTCGGCGACCGCCGCGCGTATTTCGGCGGCAGGGGTGGCTTCGCCACGGCTCTGAGCGGGTACGGCCGCATTGTGGGCGCGGCCGTCGGCCAGGTCCCTCCGCAGGGCGGCTACCTGCTTACGCAGCCCGTGAGCGGCGTGCAGAGCGGCAGCGCCCACGGCCGTGGCGGCGGCGGTGGTCAGCAACAGGGCAAGAGGCATGGCGCTCACTGACATACTCCCGGTTTCAATCGATCCCCCGACTTCCTACATCAGCTTGTCCTGTACCGGCACCCTGTGTCAGTGCATTACGTCACGAATTGGACAGGTCTTTGTGCCTGGGGTTTAACCCTGATGTGGGTGTGACCTGCGGGAATGACTCTCCCTCAGGAGATAGGTCACATCCTGGGGGAGATTCGGTCACGGTCGGGGCTCGGAACCGGCCATTTCGTCCGGCCGAAGGGCCCGGAAGGCGGTGTGGGCCCGGCGGGCGCCGATGGCCGGTGATCCGGCGGATCCGGAGCGTCACGGGATTTCCCCGAGTTGCGAGAAGCCGGGGCGGCGTCCCCCTCGGCTTCTCGCCTCACTCATTCCGGCTCAGCTCAGCCGCTCGATGACCATCGCCATGCCCTGGCCGCCGCCCACGCACATGGTCTCCAGGCCGAACTGCTTGTCGTGGAACTGCAGGCTGTTGATCAGCGTGCCGGTGATCCGGGCGCCGGTCATGCCGAAGGGGTGGCCGACGGCGATGGCGCCGCCGTTGACGTTGACCTTGTCCAGCGGCAGGCCCAGGTCGCGGTAGGACGGGATCACCTGGGCGGCGAACGCCTCGTTGATCTCGGCCAGGTCGATGTCGTCGATCGTCAGCCCGGCCCGCTTCAGCGCCTGCTTGCTCGCCTCGACCGGTCCGTAGCCCATGATCTCGGGGGAGAGGCCGGAGACGCCGGTGGAGACGATCCGCGCCAGCGGGGTCAGGCCGAGCTCGCGCGCCTTGGTGTCGGACATGATCACGAGCGCCGCGGCGCCGTCGTTGAGCGGGCAGCAGTTGGCCGCGGTGACCAGGCCGTCGGGGCGGAAGACCGGCTTCAGGCCCTGCACGCCCTCCAGGGAGACGCCCGCACGCGGACCGTCGTCCTTGGAGACCACCGTGCCGTCCGGGGTCGTCACCGGGGTGATCTCGCGCTCCCAGAAGCCGTTCTTCAGGGCTTCCTCGGCGAGGTTCTGCGAGCGGACGCCGAACTCGTCCATGTCCTGACGGGTGACGCCCTTGATCCGCGCCAGGTTCTCGGCCGTCTGCCCCATCGCGATGTACGCGTCCGGGACCAGGCCGTCCTCGCGCGGGTCGTGCCAGCTCGCACCGGACTCCTCGGCGCGGGCCGCGGTGCGGGCCTCGGCGTCGGCGAAGAGCGGGTTGCGGGTGTCCGGCAGGCTGTCGGAGTTGCCCTTCGCGAAGCGGGACACCATCTCCACGCCGGCGGAGATGAAGACGTCGCCCTCACCGGCCTTGATGGCGTGCAGCGCCATGCGGCTGGTCTGCAGGGAGGACGAGCAGTAGCGCGTGACCGTACAGCCGGGAAGGTGGTCCATCCCCATCTGCACGGCGATGATGCGGCCCAGGTTGTTGCCCTGCTCGCCGCCGGGGAGGCCGCAGCCGAGCATCAGGTCGTCGATGTCCCTCGGGTCCAGCTCGGGGACCTTGGCGAGGGCGGTCTGGATGATCGTGGCGGTCAGGTCGTCCGAGCGCAGGTCCTTCAGCGAACCCTTGAAGGCCCGGCCGATGGGCGAACGGGCAGCAGAGACGATCACGGCTTCGGGCATCACGCGGCTCCATGAGGGCTGGAAGGCTGTCTGGCAGGACTGCTCTGGAAGTTACCCGGACGTACTGCTGAGGTCACCCGACAGGGCGTGTGATGCGGACCTCTTTTCTAAGCAACCGCTCAGTTCGTTGGCGGCGCGTCGGACGCGAGGCCGGGCGGGCCCCGCCCGGCACCGCCTGCGTGGCCCGCGCGGCACACCCTGCGTGACCCCGCCCGGCATGCCCTCAGGCGTGCCGCGGCGAGGTGTCCGTGCCGGTGCCCGGGCGCCGTTCCACCCGCGTCGAGCCGCCCGTCTCCCCGTGCATCTCCGGGTGCGGGTGCGGCTCCGTCGGCGCGGGCAGACGCCGCCGCCTGCGGTGCTTGAGGAGGGCCCAGGGCGCCCGGGCCCCCGTGACCTCCGTACCGGCCTCCTTGGCCGCCTGGGAGGCCGCCTTGGCCACCGGCAGCATGTCCTCGCGCCGCGCCCCGTCCAGCCGGTCGGTCTCCGGCCACAGGCCGAGCACCGCGCAGAGCGTCGGCAGGAGCGCCATCGCCGCCGTCGCGTACCCCTCCGCCGACGGGTGGTAGTTGTCCGGGCCGAACAGCTCCCGCGGGTTCGCCTCGAACTCCGGGCCCAGCAGGTCGCCCAGCGACACCGTGCGCCCGCCCTGCTCCACCGAACCGATCGTCTGCGCCGCCGCCAGCTGCCGGCTCACCCGGCGGGCCATCCACCGCAGCGGCTGGTAGACCGGCTCGATCGTGCCCAGGTCCGGGCAGGTGCCCACGACGACCTCGGCCCCCGCCGTACGCAGCCTGCGCACCGCCGTCGTCAGACAGCGCACCGACTGGGTGGCGGGCATCCGGTGCGTCACGTCATTGGCGCCGATCATGATCACGCAGACGTCCGGCACCCGGGCCGGGTCCGCGAGCAGAAGCGAGACCTGCCGCTCCAGATCGTCCGACCGGGCACCCGGCTGCGCGACGTTCCGCAGATCCACCGGCCGCTCCGACACCGCCGCGAGCCCCGAGGCGAGCAGCGCCCCCGGAGTCTGCCCGGCCCGGCGCACCCCCTGCCCGGCCGCCGTGGAGTCCCCGAGCAGCCCGAACCGCAGCGGGTCCGCAGGGCCGGCGAACGCCACCCCGTACCGCCCGTCCGCGCTCGGCGGCACCGGTGCGGCGCCGCCTCCCACCTGCCGCTTCGCCAGCTGGACCTCCGCCAGCAGGACGCCCACCGCCGCGGCGCCCAGCAGCCCGATGCTGCCACCGCCGTACGCTGCGCCCGCCGCGATCCGCCGTGCCACCCTTGCCGTCGACACAGTCCGGTCCACCTCCTCCTTGCCGTACTGCCCTACCGCCGTACACAGAGCTAACTGCCCCCAAGTGGCCGTCGTTCAATCGCTTCGCCCAATCTCGTGCCCGTACGCATACTCTTGCGGCACCATCTCGGAGACCCCGGAGTACACGGTGCAATTCCACGATTCGATGATCAGTCTCGTAGGCAATACCCCGCTGGTGAGGCTGCGCAGTGTGACGGCCGGCATCCAGGCGACGGTCCTGGCCAAGGTCGAGTACTTCAATCCCGGCGGATCGGTCAAGGACCGGATCGCCCTGCGCATGATCGAGGCCGCCGAACAGAGCGGCGAGCTGCAGCCCGGCGGCACGATCGTCGAGCCGACGAGCGGCAACACGGGCGTGGGCCTGGCGATCGTCGCGCAGCAGAAGGGCTACAAGTGCGTCTTCGTCTGCCCGGACAAGGTGTCCACGGACAAGATCAATGTGCTGCGCGCCTACGGTGCCGAGGTCGTCGTCTGCCCGACGGCGGTCGACCCGGAGCACCCGGACTCGTACTACAACGTCTCGGACCGGCTGGTCCGTGAGACGCCGGGTGCCTGGAAGCCCGACCAGTACTCCAACCCGAACAACCCGCGCTCCCACTACGAGACCACCGGTCCCGAACTGTGGGAGCAGACGGACGGGAAGATCACGCACTTCGTGGCGGGGGTCGGCACCGGCGGCACGATCAGCGGCACCGGCCGCTACCTGAAGGAAGCGAGCGGCGGCTCCGTCAAGGTCATCGGCGCGGACCCGGAGGGCTCGGTCTACTCCGGCGGCTCCGGCCGTCCGTATCTGGTCGAGGGCGTCGGCGAGGACTTCTGGCCGTCGGCGTACGACCGGACGGTCACCGACGAGATCGTCGCCGTGTCCGACAAGGACTCCTTCCAGATGACCCGCCGCCTGGCCAAGGAGGAAGGGCTGCTGGTCGGCGGTTCCTGCGGCATGGCGGTCGTGGGCGCCCTGGAGGTCGCGAAGCGGCTCGGACCCGACGACGTGGTCGTCGTCCTGCTGCCGGACAGCGGCCGCGGCTACCTCAGCAAGATCTTCAACGACGAGTGGATGGCCGACTACGGCTTCCTGGAGGGCACCGGCCCGTCCGCCCGTGTCGCCGACGTCCTCGACTACAAGGCGGGCCCGATCCCGACGCTCGTCCACATGCACCCGGAGGAGACCGTCGGCGAGGCGATCGACGTGCTGCGCGAGTACGGCGTCTCGCAGATGCCGATCGTGAAGCCCGGCGCCGGCCACCCCGACGTGATGGCCGCCGAGGTCATCGGCTCGGTCGTCGAGCGGGAGCTGCTGAACGCGCTCTTCGCCCAGCAGGCCTCGCTCACCGACCCGCTGGAGAAGCACATGTCGCCGCCGCTGCCGCAGGTCGGCTCCGGCGAACCGGTCGAGGACCTGATGGCGGTGCTCGGCGGCACGGGTGCGGCCGACGCGGCGATCGTGCTCGTGGAAGGCAAGCCGAAGGGCGTCGTCAGCCGGCAGGACCTGCTTGCGTTCCTCGCCAAGGACGCGTCGGTCACGCCCGCCCAGCCGTAGAACGGAACGCGCGGCCGTAGAACGGAACGCCAAGCCGTAGAACGGAACGCGCGGCCCGGGAACGGAACGCGCACTTCGTGAAAACGGTACGAGCGCGACACGTGGCCGCAGCACCGGCTTAACACGGCTCGGGCAGATTAGTGGGTGTCGGCAGGGAAACCCGCCGGCACCGAAACGGCGACACGGACTACGGAGCGGCTCCCGGACCTCCACCGTCGCCCGGATGCGAGATCCGGCCCTGACCCGGATCGCGTCCTTCGCGGGGACCGCCGTCGTCCCGCCCCCTGGGAAACCGGGGGTGCGGCGGTCCCCGCGACACATCTATGCGCGGAGACCGCGCGCACCCTCCTCATCCCCGCCCTGCGCCTGCGGCGCGGCGGCCCAGCTCGCCAGCAGGGCGATGCGCTCCGCCGTCTCCGAACCGGGCTCCGGGGTGTAGACCACCAGGGACTGGTCCGGGTCGCCGGGCACGCCGAGCGTCTCGTACGGAAGCGTCAGCCCGCCCACGACCGGGTGGTCGATCCGCTTCACGCCGTACGTCTTCGCCTTCACCTGGTGGTCCGCCCACAGCCGGCGGAAGTCCTCGCTCTTCATGGACAGTTCGCCGACCAGGGTGGCGAGCTGCTTGTCGTCGGGGTGAAGTCCCGCGTCCAGGCGCAGATACGCGACCGTCTCCGCCGCCACGGCCGGCCAGTCCGGATACAGCTCCCGCGCCGCCGGTTCCAGGAACGTCTGCCGCGGCATGTTCCGTTCGGCGGCGGCCATCCGGGAGAAGCCGACGACCGCGTCACCCAGCGCGTTCCACGCCAGGACGTCCATCCGGCGGCCCAGGATGAAGGCGGGCGCCGGGTCGATGGTGTCCAGGAGCAGTCGCAGCCCCGGCCGTACCCGCTGCGAGGCGGGCTGAGCGGCCTTGCGCGGTGCGGGGCGGGCCACCGTGCGCAGATAGGCGTGCTCCGTCCCGTCCAGCCGGAGCACCCGGGCTATCGCGTCGAGCACGGCGTCCGAGACGCTGGGGCCGCGGCCCTGTTCCAGCCGGATGTAGTAGTCGACGCTGACCCCGGCGAGCTGGGCGACCTCCTCGCGCCGGAGCCCGGGGACGCGCCTGCGGCCGTAGGAGTTCAGCCCCACGTCCTCGGGCCGGATACGTGCGCGTCGTGAGCGGAGGAAGTCTCCGAGGTCGCCGTCCATGCGGCCGATCGTAGAAGACCGGCCGCATCCCAGCCTGGTACTGCCGGACCCAGGAAGGACGCACCCCTGGGTAGCCGCCGCGCGCCGTCACAGAGTGGGGACCGGCCCGGGGAAGCGCCCCGGAGCACCAGCACCGAGGAGTACCGACATGTCGTACGCAACGCTCGCCGGCCGTACCGCAGTCATCACCGGAGCCGCCAGTGGCATGGGGAACGCGACGGCACGGCTGCTCGCCGCCCAAGGGGTACGGGTGGCGCTGCTGGCCCGCCGCGAGGACCGGCTGACGGGACTCGCCGGGAAGATCACCGCCGACGGCGGCCAGGCACTCGTCGTGGTCACCGACGTCACCGACCAGGCGTCCGTGGACGCCGCCGCCGAGCGGGTGCGTACGGAGTTCGGCCCGGTGGACCTGGTGGTCAACGCGGCCGGTGTGATGCTGCCGAACCCGGTGGACGCGGGCCGCGCCGACGAATGGCAGCGGATGCTCGACACGAACGTGACGGGTGTCCTGCGCATCATCCGGGCCTTCACGGCCGACCTGGTGGCGGCCGCCGCCGGGGGCCGCACCGCCGATCTGGTCAACATCTCGTCGATCGGCGCGCACGTCACGTTCCCCAACTACGCCGTGTACGGGGCCACGAAGGCCGCGCTCACGTACCTGTCGGCCTCGCTGCGCACCGAACTCGGCCCGCGCGACGTCCGCGTCACGAACATCGAGCCCGGCCTCACCGACTCCGAACTGGCCGGCCATGTCGACAACGCGGAACTCAGCGGTCAGCTGGACGGCATGTTCGACGCGCTCGGCGGGCTCTCCAGTGACGAGATCGCCGACCTGATCGCGTACACGACCAGCCGCGCACGCCACATCAACCTGCGCCAGGTCGTCGTGCTGCCGACCCGGCAGGCCTGAGGCGCTCAGTCCTCCCAGTCGGACGTCGTCCGCCGCTCGTTCTCCCGGCGCCCGAACACCCGCCCGCTGTGGGCGGCCTGGACGATGTTGACGCCGACGATGCCGAGCCAGGCCACGACGAGCCCCTCGATCCCCGCGTTCGCGACACCGATGGCGGACAGCGGGATCGCCAGGATCATCGAGATGATCCCGAACCCGAAGCGCTCACCGAAGTTCCCCAGGGGCAGCTGCGGAGTGCGCGCCCCGCGGGCGACGCTGATCTGCTGCTCGGCGAGATGGCGCCGGACCCGGCGGTCGAGCGTGCCGTCGAGGCGCTGTTCGACCTTTTCGAGAAACGACTCGACGAGCGCGGACTCGTACTCGGCCCCCAGCTCGCTGCGGGCCTGCAGGGTGGCCTTGAGCTCCTTCTTGAGCTCGGTGTCGGGTGCGTCCATGGTTCTACGGTACGAAGCGGGGACGGCCGGGTCAGTGGGGCTAGCCCCCCGGTTTCCCCTAGGGTCCTTCGTCCGGACCGGGCCCAGGGGCCGGTCGGCGACCCGTCCACGGAACGGCTGCATATGGACATGCAGACGGCTTGCTGGCTGAATGGATTCGTCGGTGCCGGATCCCGGCACGGCCGATCTACCGAGGGGACAGCATGAGCGGGAGCAGCCCGGCCGCGCGTGTGCAGCAGCTGTTCGAGGGGCGCAGGCTCACGCCCACGCAGCGGCGCATCGCGCACTCGATGGTGCGCAGGGCCGGCGACGCTCCGTTCCTCTCCAGCGTGGAACTGGCCGAACTGGCCGGGGTCAGCCAGCCCTCCGTCACCCGGTTCGCCGTCGCCCTCGGGTTCGACGGCTATCCCGCGCTGCGCAAGCACCTGCGCGAGGTCGCCCCGGCCGGGCCCGCCGAGGCCGACGGGGAGGACACGTACAACGAGTACCAGCAGGCGGTGCTCGGCGAGATCGAGAACCTGCGCCACCTCGCCGAACTGCTCGCCGACCCGGAGCCCGTCGAACGGGCCGGACGGCTTCTCGCCGCCTCGCGGCCCCTGCTCGTGCTCGGGCTGCGCGCCGCTTCCTCGCAGGCCCGGGGCTTCGGATACTTCGCCGCCAAGGTGCACCCGGACGTCCGGGTCCTCGACGAGGGCGGCAGCATGCTGTACGACCGGATCGACGCGGCCCGGCGGGCCGGTGCCAATGCGCTGATCTGCTTCGCGCTGCCGCGCCACCCCCGCGAGGTCGTGGAGGCCCTCGCCCACGCGCGGGACCAGGGACTGGCCGTGGTCTCGGTCGCGGACTCCGCCTTCGCTCCGGTGGCCGCGCACAGCGATCTGCTGATCCCCGCCGCCGTGGGAACGGGGCTCGCCTTCGACACCGCCTGCGCGCCGATGCTGCTGGGGCGGGTGCTGCTGGAGGCCATGTGCGACGAACTGCCCGACGCGCAGGCGAGGCTGGAGGAGTTCGACGCGCGGGCGGCGGCGCGGGGCCTGTTCGTCGAGTGACGGGACCCGGCGTCACTGCTCCGCGACCACCACCGCCGTTTCTCAGACGTCGCTCATGTACGGCCCTTAATCTGCGCCCACGCAATGGTGCGCAGGAGTCGTCGAGAGGGGCACGGACGTGGGGCGCGGAGCGCAGTCGTTGGCGAGAGTGGCCGTGATCGTACGGGCCGGAGCGGCGCCCATGTGGTGGCCGGGCCTGGTCGCCGCGGCCATCGGGGCACTGGTGCCGGGACTCACCGGCCGCCGCATCGGACTGCTGGCGGGGGCGGCGCTGTTCCTGGTCACCATGGCCGTCGTCGCACTGTCGCGCGGGGGCCGGTATGCCGCGCTCGCCCGGGACGCCACCCGGGCCGGCCGCACCGACTTCCTCCAGGACCGGGCCGTGACCGTACGCAACTGGCGCCGGGGGCACCGCTGGTGGTTGCTGGGGGCGTTCCTCGCGGCGGTCGCCAGTGCGTTCGCCGTGCCCGGGGCGGGCGGGCTGCTGCTCGCAGGGGCCGGTGCCGGGCTGTGGGCCAAGGCGGTCCGGATCGGGCAGCGGGAGCGCCGGGACGACGTCCTGTACTGGGTCCGCACGGACCGGGTGGGGCGCGGGCGCCCCGCCGGCAAGCAGGTCGAGGCCTACCGGACGACGGGGCCCGCGGCGGGCGACGCAGCGCCAGGTGGGGCGCGGCGCTCCCGCTGACGCCGGGGTTACTGAGACGCGGGGTCTCAGATCTCCAGGTCGGCCTCGATCTTCTTCAGCTGGTGGCGGGCCATGGCCAGGTTCGCCCGGCCGGAGTCCAGCACGAGGTACAGGAACAGGCCGTTGTTGCCACGGGTCTTGAGCAGCCGGATCAGGTGGTACTGGGTGCCCAGCGTGATGAGGATGTCCTCGATCTCGTCCTTGATGCCGAGGTGCTCCATGGTGCGGAGCTTTGCGCGTACGACGTCGGTGTTGCCCGCGGCGGCGACCTCCAGGTTGAAGTCCTTGCCGCCGCCGAGGGTGCCCAGCGCCATGCCGCTCGTGTAGTCGACGAGGGCGACACCGGTGGTGCCCTCGATGGACGACATCGCTTCCTTCAGTGACGCTTCGGTGTTCGCCATGAGTACTCGTTTCCTTTCCCTGACCGGTCGGGAGGACCGGTTCCGTTTCTGGGTCGTGCCGGGCTCGTGCGGGGTCATGTCGGGCGGTGCGGCAGAGGCCCGGGCTGGTGCGCGGTGCGGGGCACCGGGGCCCGTGGGCCCGGCGCGGGCTGCGGGGCGCGTTCCAGGGCGGCGTCGACGAGTTCGCCGATCCGGGAGCCGGACCTGCGGCCCTCCAGATGGAGCCGGCCGACGTTGATCCGGTCCTCGGCGAGCAGGGTCAGCACGGCCGAGGAGCCGGCGGCGTACGTCGCGATGTAGCCGGTCTCGCCGCGGACGAGCAGTTCGCGGAAGCCGCCGCGGCCGGTCGCGTCCGTCATCCGGATCGAGACGCCGAGGGCGGCCGCGGTCAGCGCCGCGACGCCCTCCGCCTCGACCCCCGGGGTGTCATGGGCCAGGACGAGGCCGTCGGTGCTGGCCGCCAGGGCCCCGGAGAGGAGCGGAACCCGGGCCCGTAACCGCTGGAGCTCGGCCAGGACATCCTGGACTTCGGCCTCGGGCACCATCAGCTGTCTCCTCCCGGCACGCTGTCTGAGCGCGCGTATCACAGGGCCTCCAATGCGTCTCGGAGCCGGCGCAACAGGGCGACGTCGGGGTCGGCCGTGACCTCGGGGAGCGCGATGCGGCCGGCCGGGTCGGCCGTCTCCCGTACCGCGGCGACGAGTCCGGCGGCCGCCAGCCGGCGCAGGTCGACCAGGGTGTGGAACGCCGACCTGCCCAGCTCCTGCGCGATGTCCGTCGCCGTACGCACCCCGTCCACGCGCTCCAGTACGCGGCGCCGGTACGGCGGTACGGGGGAGTCGGCGGGGCGGCCGGTGCCCACGAGCGGGGCAGTGTCGGTCACCGACTCCGGCCAGATCCGGTCCAGCAGTTCCCGGCGCCGGAGCGTCTCGCGCTGCACGGCGTCCACGGGAACGGGGCGGACCGGGCCGATCCAGTGGGCGACCCCGTAGCGGAAGCGGGCCGGGGCCCGGGTCGGGGCGAGGGCGAAGAACGCGGCGTCGTACAGCGCCCCCAGGTGGCAGAGCTCCAGGGCGCCGCCCGGCACCCGGCCGCTGTCCACGAGGTAGCGGCCCACCCGCTGCCCGGCACCGGCCTGGGCGACCGCGTCCCACCAGCCCTCGCGGCGCAGCGCGCCGCCACGGGTGAGCAGGACGTCGATGCCGGGGGTGGCGGGGCTCTCGGCGTGCACCACCTTGCCGTCGGCCAGGTAGAGGGTGCCGCGGTCGCGCATCAGGGCGCCGGTGGCCCGTTCGGCGGCGAGGCGCTGGAGCATGGGCGAGAGGACGGGGGCCGGGGC
>NZ_JAELVH010000143.1 GCF_019399235.1 Streptomyces poriferorum
CGCCGCCCGTCCCGGGACGGCGCCCTGCCCCCTTCCCACCTGCCGCCTGTCAGGAGCACGCCATGCGTGAGCGCATTCCGCACGAACTCACCGCGTCCGTCCTCGCCGCGACCACTGCCTTCGTCGGCGGGACCGCGCTGAACCTGCCGCCGTGGGCGATCTTCATCTCCTGGGCCGGGCTGCACCTGATGGGTGGACCCAGCCTGGCCAATGCCACCCGGCTCTGGCGGGCGATGCCGGTGGGCTCGGCCTTCGCCCTGGCCATCGTCGTCTGCGAACAGCACCTCGCCCCTCACGTCAGCGAGGCGCGATGGGCACAGAACGCCCTGCTCGGGGCGGTCATCCTGGTCCTCAACACCGCCCTCATGTACTCCGGCCGCCTCCGTGCCACCTCACTCGTCCCGGGCATGTTCCTCGGATTCGCCTCCTACTTCGCCACCTACTTCGGGGGCTTCGGCTACGAACCCGGAAACGTCTGGGCGGCATGGCTGAGCGTCGTCGCGATGAACGCGCTCGGCCCCGTATACGCGTATCTGGCCCACCGGCTGACCCTGTCCCGGCCCGCCCCCGCCGTGGAGTTTCAGGCCGCCGCCGCGGAGGTTCGCTGACCATGCCGCAGCAGCAGGCTCACCTCCCCGCCACGCTGGGCCAGATCGATCGGCCCGAGATCGTGGCCGAGGTCCGCGCCCTTGCCGACGCCTACGAGGCGGCACTTACCGGCAACGACGTCCCCGCCCTGGACGGCTTCTTCCGGGACGCCCCGGAGACGGTCCGCATCGGCGCGGGGGAAGAACTCTTCGGCGCGGCCGAGATAGCCGAGTTCCGCCGCCGACGGCCCGCGACCGGACTGCGGCGCACCCGGATCAGGACCGAAGTGACCACCTACGGACACGACACCGCCGTCACCACCACCCTCTTCGTCCGCGACGGAGAGCCCGGCATCGGCAGGCAGACCCAGACCTGGATCCGGCTGCCCCAGGGCTGGCGCGTCGTCGCCGCCCACGTCTCCCAGCGCCCGCCTGCGCCCTGAGGCCCCCGCACCCCCCGTCCGAGCAGCGCCACCCGCGTAACACCGAAGGGAACACCATGGCCTCACCACGCACGACCGACGCCGACCGCCACACCGCAGCGGGTGAGGAGTACGAGCACACCGCAGTCCCGGCCCACGCCAGGAAGAACCTGCTCTCCGTGGCCGGAGTGTGGGCCGGCTTCCCCATGTGCCTCGGCAACGCCGTGTTCGGCGGCCTGATCGTCTACAACCTCGGCCTCGTACAGGGCTTCTGGGCCATCCTCACCGGAAACCTTCTGCTCTTCTGCTATGTGGGTGCGTTGAGCCACCACGCAGGCAGGACCGGGCGCAGCTTCGCGCAGCAGTCCGCCGCCGTGTTCGGTCCACGCGGTCGCGCGGTCGTCTCCGGATTCCTCGCCACCGTCGTCATCGGCTGGTTCTCCTACCAGGTCGGTCTCACCGGCACGGCCCTCCACCAGGTCCTCGGCTGGACCCCGTTGTGGGGCGCACTGCTCGGGGCCGCTGTATACATCGGTCTGACCGCGGCCGGTATACGAGCCCTGTCCGCCGTCGGGCTGCTCGGCGTCCCGCTCTTCCTCGTCACCGCGGCCCTCGCCTTCTGGTACGCGGCGCAGGACGGCGCCGGCCTCTCCCAGGCCCTCGACTTCCAGGGGCACGACCACGGCATCACCTTCTGGTCCGCCGTCGGCATCGTCATCGCCGGTTTCGTCGACTCGGGGACCATGACGGCGGACTTCACACGCTGGAGCCGGGACGGCCGGTCCGCCGTCCTGGCCACGTTCAGCGCGTTCCCGCTCAGCAACACCGTCGCCTACCTGGTCGGTGGCGCCGTCGTCGCCACCGGCGGCGCCGCGAACCCGGAAACCGAGGGCGGTACCTACCTCGGCCTGCTCACCGGACACGGCGCCTGGATCACCGCGTTGGCCGTCCTCTTCACCCTCACGAACCTCGGCTCCGTCGCCGCACACTGCCTGTACAACGCGGCCCTGGGATGGTCGGGTACGACACCGCTGCGCATGCGCCCCCTGGTCGTCGCCCTCGGGGTCCTCGGATCGGTCATCGCCCTGACCGGTGTGTGGAGTTCCATCGTGAGCTGGCTCCAGCTCCTCGGTATTCTCGTGCCGCCCATCGGAGCCGTGCTGATCGTCCAGCACGCGGCCGACCGGTTCCGGCGGCGTCCGCTGCGACCCGCCGACGACGTCGAGGCACCCACCGGGGGACCGGGTTCCCGCCACGCCGGATATGTCCTTCCCGCGCTCGTCGCCTGGGCGGCCGGATCGGCGGCGGCGTGGGCGCTGCACCACACGCACCCCGGCTCCGTGGACGCCGCGCTCGGGTTCGTGGTGGCCGCTCTGGTCCACGGCGGCCATCTCTGGTGGACAGGGCGTCGCCCGTCCGACGCCGAAGCCGCCACGGGCATGCCCCCGATGCCCGGTGCCGAGGCCGGACGCGCCACTGCCGAATCCGCCGAGCCCGATCCGCTCCACGTGTGAGACGAGCAGCCTCCGCCTCCGTCCCTGCTTCTCCGACCTTCCCCACCTACGTCCTCGCCGAGAGCAAAGGGCTCCCGTGACTCCCGAAGAACGCGAAGAACTGTGCTTCCTGCCGGCCACCGACATCGTCACCGGCGTGGCCGACCGCCGCCTCAGTCCGGTCGAGATCGTGGACGCGGTGCTGGACCGTATGGAGGAGGTCAACCCGCTGATCGGCGCCTTCTGTACACCGGCCCCCGAGCAGGCCCGCGCGAGGGCGGTCGCGCTGGCGGACCGCCTGGCCCGTGGCGGCACCCCCGGACCGCTGGCCGGTGTGCCGCTCGGCGTGAAGGACCTGATCGCGACCGCGGGTCTGCGGACCACCTCCGGTTCCCCCGCGTACCGCGACCACGTACCCGACGAGGACGACATCGTCGTGGAACGGAGCATCGAGGCCGGAGCCGTCGTGCTGGGCAAGACCAACACCACGGAGTTCGGATACAGCGCCGTCGGCCACAACCCCCTCTTCCCGCCCAGCCGCAATCCGTGGAGCACCGGGCTGACCCCCGGCGGTTCCAGTGCCGGATCGGCTGCCGCGGTCGCCGCGGGACTCGGCCCGGTGGCGCTCGGCAGCGACGGCGGCTGCTCCTTGCGCGTGCCCGCCGCCTTCTGTGAACTGGTCGGCTTCAAACCGTCGATGGGCCGCGTCCCGGTCTGGCCGGGATGCCGCGACGAACGGTTCCCCGGCGTCTCGGGCTGGGAGAGCCTCGAACATCTGGGAGTGCTGACCCGGACGGTCGCCGACACCGCCCTCATGCTGTCCGTGCTCGCCGGCCCCGACCGGCGGGACCGGCACTCCATCCCCTGCCACGACGTCGACTGGAACACGGCGGTCCGGCGCGGCACCGTGGAAGGATGCGCCGGACTCCGCATCGCCTACAGCCCCGATCTCGGCTACCTCCCGGTGGACCCCGAGGTGCGTGCGGTCGTCGACGACGCCGTCTCCGCCTTCCGTGACCTGGGCTGCACGGTCGAGGAGACCGAACCGGGCTGGAGCGACCCCGCGGAGGCGTTTCAGGCGCTGATCACCGCCGAGACGGACCTGACCGGCATGCGCCGCCTCATCGACGCGCACGGCCCGTCCATGTCCCCGCACCTGGTGTCCTGGATGACCCGCGAATGGACGGCGCAGGAGCTGACCGACGCCAACATCGCGCGCAAGGCCCTCACCAACCGCATGGCCGCCTTCATGTCCCGCTACGACATCCTCATCACGCCCACCTCCGCCGTCCCCCCGTTCCGCGTCGGCATTCAGGGACCCGGCCGTATCGATGGACAGCGCGTCACCGACACCGCCTGGATCGGCTTCAACTACCCGGCGTCCCTCACCGGCGCGCCCGCGGTCAGCCTCCCGGCCGGCCGCACACCGGACGGTCTCCCGGTCGGCCTCCAGCTGATCGGTGGCCACCTCGCCGACGAGACCGTCCTCCGTACGGCCGCTGCCTACGAGGCGATACGTCCCTGGGCTCACCGCCGTCCGAGCGTGACCGGCGGTCGAGCGGCCCGGGAGCGGACGGCGGACACTGTCGCTCCCTGAAGACAGTCGTCGCGACGCTTCTTGAGGGCCTCGGCGCCCCGGCGTTCTCGTGATCGAAATCGACGGGGCGACGATCGGCACGATGACGCTCGATCCGCACGCGGAGCGTCCGGGCACGTCCGTCCGGACTTCGGATCGACCGGACTCGGCTGTCCCCGACGGGCGGTCTCCTGCACGCTGAGCAGCAACCCGTCCCGCATCACCGCAGTCACCACCCATACGTCCACGACGGAGCCTCGGTCCAGCAACTGGCCGCCACTGCCGCTGAGGCCGTACGGAACGACCGCACTGTTCTCGTGCGCTGCCACTCCGGCTACAACCGTTCCGGCCTCGTGGTCGCACAGACCCTGATCGAGCTGGGCCAGAACTCCACCACCGCCATCGCGCTCATCCGGCAGAAACGATCACCCTGGGCCCTGAACAACCAGACCTTCGAGCAGTACCTCAACACGGGAATCGACATCGAACTGGCGAACCGTCCACGCAACAGCGGGACAACTCGGCGAGAGCATCGGCCCGGCGGCGCTCGACGTCGCTGAGCCCCATGCTCTCCGGTCCGAGCACACTGCTCGTCGTCATGAGACTGGACTGTGATGATCATCGAGCCCGGTCCGTCCGCTGTTCTGCCGCCGGCTGAACAGCGGTGCGTGTCCCTCTGGAACACAGGGGCCGAGTGCTCGGGGCTTCAAGATTATTTCGTCACCCTGCCGCGCGTACCTGGGTCAAGCCCTCCTCGGGACAGCCGATCCGGGCCGGCGGGGTGTGCGTCAGCTGCCCCTCCCACAGCAGGGCGAGCCGCACTGTTCGCAGATCATTTCGCAGATCAAGTTGCCGAGGCCACCGGCGCAGTCGGTGCAGAGCCTGCCGCCGTCCGGTGCGAGACCCGGGATGAGCCGGCCGAGGCCGCCGCCCGTGCAGGTTCCGCAGGCACTGTTCGGCAGGTATCGAAGTCTTCATCCGCGGTGGTGGTGGGGTCGGAGAAATGCGCCGAGTGAACGGCAGGCCGAGCGCGTCGTCTGCGGTCAATCATTACTCTCTCCGCTTACGTCCGACTGACGTCCTGCTCACGTTTCGCTGACGTTTCGCTGACGTGACGCACCTGGACCGCATGCCTGCGAAAAGGCCCCCGATCGGGCTTGCCCGGACCTCGTCCTTGGGTACAGCATGGCCGCCTTGCGGGACGTCCGTACACCGGAAGTCCCTGGTCGAAGGGAGCCGCGGCAGTGTCGGGTCAGGTCAGGCCAGTGATGCGGCGCTTGCGGGGTCGATGGCGTGCTGCAGTGGCTCGGCCCGGGTGAAGCGGCCGAGTTCGTCGAGCACGAGCTGTCCGAGGCGGTGGCGTTCGGCGCCCAGTGCGCCGCCCAGGTGCGGCGTCAGGATGACGTTGGGGAGGGTGAAGAGCGGCGAATCGTGGGCCGGGGGCTCGGGATGCGTGACGTCGAGTACGGCCGTGAGGTCCGGCCTGGCGCGCAGGACACGTGCGGCGGCCGGCTCGTCGATCAGCGCGCCCCGCGCGGTGTTGATCAGAGTCGCGCCCGGCCCCATCGAGTTCAGCAGCCGTGCCCCGATGGTGCCGCGGGTCTCGGGCAGGAGTGGCGCGTGGAGGCTGACGACGTGGCAGGTGGCGAAGAGTTCCTCGGCGGAGACCAGTTGGACGCCCGTCTGCCGGGTGGTCTCCGGGGACGCGACGGGGTCGGTGGCGAGGACCTCGACGTCGAAGCGGGCGAGGTGGCCGGCGACCAGCCGGCCGATGTGGCCGAGCCCCAGCAGTCCCACCCGTGACCGGTAGGCGCCCGGGACATCGGGATCGCGGTGGAAGCGGCGGCTGCTCGCCACCTCACGCGCGATGCGATGGGTCTGCTTCAGTCCGAGGAGGACGTGGGCGAGGGTGAACTCCGCCACCGGGACGGCATTGGCCGCGGCGGCGGAAACGATCGGGATGTTGCGCGCCCAGAAGGCGGGAGTGGTCAGGTGCCGGACCGAACCCGCCGCGACGAGGACGGCCTGGAGCCGGACGGCATGCGACAGGAAGGCGGTGTCGAGGACGGGCGCGCCCCAGCCCGTGAGCAGGATGTCGACCCCGCTGAGCACCTCGGGGCGCTCGGCGAGTTCCTGCAGGGTGAGGGGCGGTTCCTTCCGGCGCACGAGCCGGTCGATCCCGGCCAGCACCTCGGGCGGATAGACGTCCGCCCGGCGTTCTTCCTCCATGACCAGCAGGGCAGTCGGTGCGGCGGTCGGTTCGTTCATGTCGGGTCGGTCTCCTACCTGTCCGGAGGCGGACCGGCAGCCGGATGACGGCCGCGGCCCCTGCTCGGGCGTGGGGATAAATGTCTGACTGGATGGCGCGGATTGGTGTGGCCTGTTCACTACGCGACTCAGAGGCCCGCACGGACCATACATCGGATCACTGAGGGGATCTGTGTGAAGCTCGGATGTCCAACTTTGGTGGTTCCAGAGACTTTTATCCCTCATGCGTGGCCGATTCAGGGCGAGATGGGTGCGCGCTTAGGGGTGTCTGGCTCGGTGGCGGCGTGAAGCGTTTCGTATTCATCGGACTATTGACCGTTGCTTCAGGCCCCGTTACGGTCCGTGCAAGCGCTTTCCCGGCCAACTGTGATGCGGCGAAACAGGAGTTGTCATGAAGAGATCACGATGGGTCGGTGCCGGTGTTCTCGCCTCGGCACTGGTTCTCACCAGCTGTTCGTCCGGGCCCGCCGGAGTGGACGCCAAGCAGAACTCCAAGGCTCCGCTGGAGCTCTGGACCAGGACGACACCCGGCGGACCGGGGGAGCAGGGCGCGCTCAAGCTCGCCGCCGCCTTCGAGAAGGCCACGGGCTACAAGGTCGAGGTCACCGCCATCTTCGATGACTTCGAGACCAAGCTGCAGCAGCGGGCGGCCCAGAAGAAACTCCCCGACATCGTCATGAACGACGTGACGCAGCTCGGAGCCATGCACAGCCAGGGACTGCTCCGGGAGATCGATCTCGACAGGATCAAGGACAGCGGGCAGATAATCGGCCAAGGGCTGGACTCCGGGAAGAGCGTCGACGGCAAGCAGTACGGGCTGCCGTACTCGGCGCAGGCATCCGCGCTGCTCATCCGTAAGGACTGGCGGCAGAAGCTGAAGCTCGACGTCCCGCAGAACTGGGACGACTTCGCCGCGATGGCCAAGGCCTTCACCACCCAGGACCCCGACGGCGACGGCAAGAAGAACACCGCCGGCCTCGCCGCCCCGCTGTCCACCAAGCGCGGGTACGCCTCCTGGTACTTCTCCAACTTCCTCTGGGCCGCGGGCGGCGACTTCATCGCCGAGGCCGGGAAGGGCACGTACAAGCCGGCGATGACCAGCGAGGCGTCGGTCAAGGCCATGCAGTGGTTCCGTGACCTGGGCTGCAAGGACAAGGCCATCCAGCCCGGCGCCGTGACCATGGACACCCCGCCGACGAACGAGACGTTCGAGGCGGGCAGGACCGGCATGTTCGTCGTCGGCCCCTACCTGCTGCCCCGGTTCGACGAGACCCTCGGCAAGGACAAGTACGAGGTCGTGCCGATGCCCAAGGGGCCCAAGGACGCCACCGTCCTCGCCGAGGGCGGCTCGGTCTACCTGATGGCCGGCTCCGACAACCAGGCGGGCCAGGACGCCTTCGCCGGCTTCGCGGTCTCCGCCGAGGGCCAGAAAACGGGAATGGCGGGCGCCACCGGCTACACCGTGCAGCTTCCCGTCAACAAGACCGTCGACGTCTCCCAGGTGCGGACAGACCCCCGCTGGAAGACCTACGCCCAGGCGTACGAGGACTCCGGACGCTACGCGCCCTCCATCCCGAACTGGACCCCGGTGCGGCAGGCGACAGCGGACACCGTGAACGCGCTCATGGCCGACTGCGGCCTGAACACCGAGGCCAAGCTGGGCGAGCTCGACAAGCAGCTCGCCGACATCCTCAAGGAGCAGGGGATCGCCGCGTCATGAGTCTCGACCAGGCGGAACAGGCTGCCCTGCCGGCGGCCGGCTCCGCCCCCCGGAAACCGGGGCGCAAGGGTGGCGCGGTCACCGGACGTCCGGGACGCAGCCGCAGATCGGGCCGGTGGTGGACGCCCTGGCTGTTCCTCGCTCCCGCTCTGCTCCTCTTCCTGTACTTCAAGTTCATCCCCATGGCCAGCGCACTGACCATGTCCTTCCAGGAGGTTCAGCCCTACCTGGGGAACAAGTGGGTCGGCACCGAGAACTACGCCACGGTGCTCCAGTCCCACGGATTCCGCGAAGCCGCGTGGCACACCGTCGTCCTCGCCGCCGGTCAGACGGCCGGCTCGATGGCGTTGGGCCTCGCCCTCGCCCTGCTGATGGAGGGACAGAGCCGTCGGCTCGGATTCGTGCGTTCCGCGGCGTTCCTCCCGGTCGTGGTGCCCATAGCGGTCGTCGCCGAACTGTGGCGGATCATGTACCACCCGACCGAGGACGGCATGCTCAACTCCCTCCTCGGCCTGGTGGGGCTGGGCCCGTCGGGGTTCATCAACGACCCGGACACCTCGATGGCCTCCATCATGCTCACCGGCATCTGGCGGGGCGCCCCTTACGACATGATGATCATTCTCGCCGGTCTGACGAGCGTGGACCGCGGTCTGTACGAAGCGGCGAAGGTCGACGGCGCGAACAGGCGGCAACGGGTGTGGCACGTGACCGTGCCCGGACTGCGGTCGGTCTTCTCGATCCTGTTCATCCTCGCCGCGATCCGCGGACTGCGGGTGTTCACCGAGGTGTTCCTGCTCACCAACGGCGGGCCCGACGGCTCCACCGAGGTCGTCATGACCCTCATCTACAAACTCGGACTCGAGCAGAACCGGCTCGGCGTCGGAGCGGCGGGAGCGGTCCTGCTGTTCGTCGCGACCCTGATCCTGACCGTTGTCGTCCAACTGCTGCGGCGGAGGGAGAGCAAGTGAGTACGCAGACCGAGACCGCGCTGGGCCTGACCGAGAGCCGGAGCGTCGGCGGACGGATCCTGAAGGCCGTGACCTATCTGCTGGTCCTGATCGTGTTCGCGGGGCCCCTGCTGGCCCTGCTCGTCAGCGCCTTCGGCCACGTCAAGGACCCGACCCAGCTCAGCGTCATCCCCTCGGGCGTCACACTGGACAACTTCAGGATCGCCTTCGACCAGGGGGTGCTCACGTACCTTCTGAACTCGTTCTTCGTGGTCGGTTTCGGGTTGCTGCTCCAGGTGGCCGTCTCCGTCCTGGCCGGCTACGCGCTGGCTCGGAAGGTCTTCCCCGGCATGGCGCTGGTGCTCGTCGCCATTCTGGCCACGCTGATGCTGCCCGAGGAGATCCTGGCCCTGCCACTGTCCCTGATCCTCGCCGACCTGCCGGTCGTCCACTTCAACCTGATCGGCACCCTGGCCGGCATGATCGTCCCACTGGGCGCCTGGGGATTCTCCATCCTGGTGATGACCGAGTTCATGAAGGACGTGCCCCGCGAACTCGAAGAGGCCGCCCGCATCGACGGCGCCGGAGACCTGCGGATCTTCGCCCAGATCATCCTGCCGATGTGCAAGCCCGCCCTCGGCGTCATCGGGGTGTTCGGCTTCACCATGATCTGGGACCAGTACCTGCTGCCCCTCCTCGTCTCCACAGACTCCTCCTCTTACACGCTCCCGTTGGCGCTGCGGACCCTGCGGATCGATCCCGCCGTCACCCCCGGAGTGGTGTTGGCCGCCTCCCTGCTGGCGCTGCTGCCCTCCGTGATCGTCTTCCTGTTCTTCCAGCGGTCCTTCGTGAGCGGCCTGTCCTCCGGCGCGCTGAAGGGCTGAGTCCCTCCCCGCCCCGTGCACGAGACCTGAATGGCGACACCCGCGTACGAGAAAGAGCGATGCCCCATGACCCCGAGCGCCGGCACCACCCCGCACGCGACCCCGGTTCCCGAAGAAGCACCGGAGACGGCATGGTTCACCGCCGCCCGGTTCGGCATGTTCGTCCACTGGGGCCTGTACTCCCTGGCCGCACGGCACGAGTGGGTCAAGAACCGGGAGAAGCTGACCGACGAGCAGTACCAGGTCTACTTCGACCACTTCGATCCCGACCGGTACGACCCCGTCCAGTGGGCCAGGGCGGCCAAGGCCGCCGGCATGCGCTATGTCGTGCTCACCGCCAAGCACCACGACGGCTTCTGCCTGTGGGACAGCGCCCTCACCTCGTACAAGGTCACCAACACCCCGTACGGCCGCGACCTCGTCGGCCCGTTCGTCGAGGCGTGCCGGGCCGAAGGGCTCAAGGTCGGCCTCTACTACTCGCTGATCGACTGGCACCACCCTTCCTTCCCCGTCGACGGCACCCATCCGCAGCGCGACGACGAGGAGTTCAAGGCCGCCCACGCCGACCGGGACATCCGCGAGTACCAGCGCTATCTGCACGGCCAGGTCCGGGAACTGCTGACGTCGTTCGGACGCGTCGACTACCTGTTCTTCGACTTCTCGTACGCCGGGCGCACGTGGTGGGGCGGCAAGGGACCCGACGACTGGGACTCCCCGAAGCTCCTGGAGATGATCCGCGCACTCCAGCCGCACGTCCTCATCAACGACCGGACCGGGCTTCCCGGGGACTTCATCACCCCGGAGCAGTACCAGCCCTCCGGTCCCATGACCGAGAACGGGCGCCCCGTCGTCTGGGAGGCGTGCCAGACGCTCAACGGCAGCTGGGGCTACGACCGCGACAACCTCGACCGCAAGAGCGCCGACCTTCTGATCCGGATGCTCGTCGACGGGGTGTCCAAGGGCGGCAACCTGCTGCTCAACGTGGGCCCCACCGGCCGCGGCGACCTCGACCCGCGCGACACCGAGGTCCTCGGCGAGATCGGACAGTGGACACAACTCCACGAACGCTCGATCCGCGGGTGCGGCCCCTCCCCGTACACCGCACCCGCGGAATGCCGCTACACCCAGCGCGGCGACCGGCTCTACGTCCACCTGTTCGCGTGGCCGCTGCGTCACCTGCACCTGCCGGGCCTCGCAGGGCGGGTGCGGTACGCCCAACTGCTCAACGACGCCTCAGAGATCATTCCGGTCCACATCGAACCGGGCCGGCCCGCGGTCAACACCGAGATGGGAGGGCAGCCCTCCGGCACGCTCACGCTCCAGATCCCGGTCCGGCGCCCCGACACCCCCGTCCCCGTCATCGAACTGTTCCTGGAGACCGCGGCCGACCCGGCCGACGGCTGACCCGCGGCCGCGCAGGGCCCGCCCGTCCACCACACTCACGGAGGCACCATGCAACGCCGCACGTTCCTCATCGGCACCGCAGCAGGGGCGGCGCTGGCCGCCGTCCCCGTCGGCGGACCGCTGACCGCAAGCGCGGCCCCGGCCCCGGCCCCAGTCCCAGCGGCCGTCCGCACCCTGGACGAGCTCCAGGCGGCCATCGACCGGGCCCGGCCCGGTGACCGGATCGTCGTCGCCGACGGCACGTACACAGTCCCGCCGGACCGCCCCCTCACGATTCGAGACAAGCAGGGCACCGAGCGCGCACCCGTGACCATCGCCGCCCGGACCCGCGGCGGCGTCGTCCTGGACGGCCCCCACAGTTTCGTCATCGAAGCGTCCAGCCACATCACACTCAGCGGCTTCTCCTTCCGCCAGAGCAGCACCCTGGACGTCCCCCCGGGCTGCTCGCACATCAGACTCACCCGCAACGACTTCCAGCTGGCCGACATCGAAGGCATGCACTACGTCATGGTGCGCGCCGACGACAGCACGGTCGACCACAACCACTTCCACGGCAAGAGCACGCTCGGCATCTACCTCGGCATCGAGGGAGCCGGCACGGAGGACATGGCCCAGCGCGTCCACGTGTACCGCAACTACTTCGCCGACCACACCTTCGCCGGGTCCAACGGCGGCGAGCCGATCCGGCTCGGCGTCAGCCCCCGGGCACTGTCCAGTGCCCACGCGGTCGTGGAGTACAACCTGTTCGAACGCGCGAACGGGGACCCCGAGGCGATCTCGGTGAAGAGCTCGGACAACACCATCCGGCACAACACCATCCGTCACAGCACCGGCGGCATCGTCCTGCGGCACGGCAACCGCAACCGGGTGGAGGCCAACCACCTCATCGACGGCACGGAAGGGGTGCGCATCTACGGCAACGACCATGTGATCGTCAACAACTACCTCGCCGGCCTGTCCGGGCGGGCCCTGGTGATCGGCAGCGGTTCGGAACGGGACCACCTGCCGGGCGAGCCGGCCGAGACGCGCCGCGGCAACGACGCCCCCGACCGCGTCCTCATCGCCTACAACACCCTGGTGAACAACGACGGCACCCTCTCCGGCGAGAGCCACCGCCCGCACGAGCCGCGGGACGTCACCGTCGCCGACAACCTGTTCGTCGCGGACACGGGCCGGCTGGTCGACATGGCCGACACCGTGCGCTTCACCTGGTCGGGCAACCTCCTGTGGGGCGCCGCCGACGACGGCAACATGCCCGCCGGCGGAGGCGCGCGGATCGACCCGCGGATGGTGACGGACGCGCACGGCATCGCCCGACCGGCTTCCGACAGCCCGGCGATCGACGCGGGCACGCTCCGGTGGCCACCCGTCACCCACGACATCGACGGTCAGCCGCGTGGCCGGACTCGGGACGTGGGCGCGGACGAACACTCCCGCCGGGCACCGAGGCGCGGACCGCTGACCCCGGCCGACGTCGGCCCCGAGGCAGCCTGAACCACGCCCGTTCCGTTTCCCCGACGCAGGAGGCATCATGCAACGACGCACGTTCCTCAGAAGCACCGCCGTGGCCGCACTCGCCGCCGTCCCCCTCACCACCTCGCTGACGGGGAGCGCGTCGGCGGCCGACGTCCCGGTCTCCTCCCTGGCCGCACTACAGAGCGCGATCAACGCCGCCGCGCCCGGTGACCGGATCGTCGTCGCCGACGGCACCTACACGGTCCCCTCGGGGAGCGCCCTCGCCATCACCGGCAAGAACGGCACCGAGGCCGCGCCCATCACCATCGTCTCCCAGAGCCGTGGCGGAGCCGTGCTGCGCGGCGAACGCGGCTTCGCGCTCAGCGGATCGAGCCACATCACCCTCAGCGGCTTCTCCTTCCGGCAGAGCACCACGCTGGAGATCCCGGCGGACTGCTCGGCGATCCGGCTGACGCGCAACGACTTCCAGTTCGCGGACAGCGGCGATCCGTACTGGGTCGTCGTACGGGCGGACGACACGAAGATCGACCGCAACCACTTCCACGACAAGACCACGGCCGGCATCTTCATCGTCGTCGACGGCCCCGGCACGACCGCCATGGCCCAGAACCTCCACATCTTCCGGAACCACTTCTCCGACCACAGCTTCACCGGGTCCAACGGCGGCGAGCCCATCCGCCTGGGCGTCAGCGGCCGGGCCCTGTCCGGCGCCCACGCGGTCGTCGAGTACAACCTGTTCGAGCGCTGCGACGGCGACCCCGAGGCCATCTCCGTGAAGTCCTCGGACAACACGATCCGTTACAACACCGTCCGCGACAGCCGCGGCGGCATCGTGCTGCGGCACGGCAACCGCTCCACGGTCGAGGGTAACTACCTGATCGGCGGCACCGACGGCGTACGGATCTACGGCAACGACCACAGGATCGTCAACAACCACCTCAGCGGGCTTTCAGGCCGAGCCCTCGTGGTCGGCAGCGGCACGACCCGGGACCACCACGCCGGCGAGACGGAGGACGAGCGGCGGGGCAACGATGCCTGCGACCGCGCCGTGATCGTGCACAACTCCATGATCGGCAACACCGGCACGCTCTCCGGCGAGACCCGGACATTCGAGCCGCAGGACGTCGTCGTCGCCGACAACCTGCTGGTCGGCGATGCGGGAAGCCTCGTCGAGATGGGAGCCAACTCCGGCTTCACCTGGCAGAGCAACCTGCTGTGGGGCGCGGCCGCGAACGGCAACATCCCCACTGGGGGCTTCACCCGGGCCGACCCCCGCCTCGCCCCGGGGACGGACGGTGTGATGCGGCTGACGTCGACCAGCCCGGCGATCGGGGCAGCCACGCTCAGCAGCGCCGCCGTGGCCGACGACATCGACGGGGACCTGCGCGGCAGCACCCGGGACATCGGCGCCGACGAGTATGCGACGGGGACTCCGCTCCGGCGCCCGCTCACGGCCGCGGACGTGGGCCCGAACGCCGCCTGAGCGGTCCCCGGGGACCGTACGACACCGTCGGCACCGGTCCGCCCGCTCCGGCCGGGCGGGCCGCACGACACCACCGCAGGCCCACCACAGGAAGGCAGTGCCATGAACGAGCAGAGTGGCCCGAGCACGGCGGGCCCCGCCCCGGTCCGTCCGGCCCGGAGCACGGCGGGCCCCGCACCGGCCCCTCCGCCGGCCGGGCCGGACGCCGGCAGGACCGCGCTCGGCCTCTGCTCGGTCACCTACCGTCGGCTGCCCGCGATCGAGGTCGCACGATGCGCCGCCCACGCGGGCCTGGAGGTGATCGAGTGGGGAGCGGATGTACACGCGCCCGCTGAGGAGCCCGGCACTGTCCGTGCGGTCCGGGAGGCCTCCGACCGCTATGGGCTGGCCTGTTGTTCCTACGGTTCGTACTTCCGCGCCACCCCGGACGAACTGGCTGGATTCCCCGCCGTCGCCCGGGCCGCGATGCTGCTCGGGGCGGAGAGGGTCCGGGTCTGGGCGGGCGCCACCGGCTCGCAGTACGCGCTGCCCGAGCAGCGGCACGCCACCGTGCGCTGTCTGCGGGCGGCGGCCCTGATCGCCGCGGACCACGGGCTCGGACTCGCAACGGAGTTCCACGGCGGGACCCTCACCGACACCGTCGCCTCGACCGTGCGGCTGCTGGACGAAGTGGACGCGGACAACGTCCGTACGTACTGGCAGCCGCCGCTCGACACCCCCGACGAGGAGGCGCTTTCGGGGCTCGCCGAACTGGGCGACCGGATCGCCGCCGTGCACGCCTTCTCGTGGTGGCCGGGCAACACCCGGCAGCCGCTGGAGGACCGCGAGGACCTCTGGACCGCCGCCCTCGGGATGCTGGACGGCCGGGGCATCGAGGCGCTCCTGGAGTTCGTGCCCGGCGACGATCCCGCGGTGCTGACACGCGAGGCCGCGACCTTGAGGCGGGCGGCGGGCCAAACCGTCTCCGGCCGGACGTAGTTGACTGTACGGGCGCGGGCCCGACCCAAAGCCCGGCCCCGGCCCCGCCCCACCCAGACGCCAGGACGGCAGACATGCATATCAACGACGACGACACCCTCCTGTTCATCGGTGACTCGATCACCGACGCCGGCCGCGACCGGGTGGATGCCACGTCCCTCGGCAACGGCTACGTGAACGAGATCGCGCAGACCTTGCGCGAACGGACCCACGACGGACCGGCCCCCCGCGTCATCAACCGGGGGATCAACGGCAATCGCGTCTACGACCTGGAATCCCGCTGGGCCGCCGACGTCATCGCCCACCGGCCCACCGTGGTCACCGTCAAGATCGGCATCAACGACACCTGGCGGCTCCACGACAGCGGACTCGCCAGCCCGGCCGACGAGTTCGAGGCCTGCCTCGACCGGCTGCTCGCGGACACGGCCCGGCAGCTCTCCGTACGGCTGGTCGTCATCACGCCTTTCCTGCTCCCGGTCACTCCGGATCAGGAGAGCTGGTTCGAGGACCTGGCGCCCAGGACCGACGCCGTCCTACGGGCCGCCACGGGGAACGGCGCCCAGATCGTCCGTGCCGACCTCGTCCTGCCCCGCGCGGCGCAGCGCCGTCCCCGGCCAGGGAGCTGGCCGGGGACGGCGTTCACCCGACCCCTCTGGGCCACCGGCTGATCGCCGAGGCATGGCTCGCCGTGGTCGGTGCCGGCGCCCCGGAGCCGGAGCCGCAGCGCTCAGGGCTGTCCCGCAATTCTTGGCGGGCGCACGACGACAGCTACGGCCCCTCGCCGCGTTGTCGAAACACCCGAATACATCCAGTATGCGGGCGCCTCTCCGCCTTGCGATGCACCGCATCTGACGCCGTGCG
>NZ_JAELVH010000144.1 GCF_019399235.1 Streptomyces poriferorum
CTGCGCAAGGACCCGGCGACCCGGCCGTCGCCGGGTCCTTGCGCAGGCAGTCCCGGATCAGCTCCACCAGGTCGACCGGCACCCCGGTCAGGTCCGGGTCCTCCTGCGCGATCCGGAAGAGCAGCGCGTGCACCCCGCTGGCCGCCGCGCCGAACGGAAGGCGCCCGGTCGAGGCGTACGCGAGCACGGCACCCAGGCAGAACACGTCGCACGCCGGGGTCACGCGCTCGCCGCGCACCTGCTCGGGCGACATGAAGCCGGGGGAGCCGACCAGCGCGCCGGTGCGGGTGAGGCCGCCGTCCGTGACGGTGTCGAGTGCCCGGGCTATGCCGAAGTCGATGACGCGCGGGCCGTCGGCGGCCAGCAGCACGTTCGACGGCTTGAGGTCGCGGTGCACGATGCCCGCCCCGTGGATGACGTGCAGCGCCTCCGCCATACCGGCGATCAGCAGCAGCACCGCCTCGACCGGCAGCGCGCCGTGGGCGACGACCGCGTCGGCGAGCGAGGGCCCCGGCACGTACGCGGTGGCGAGCCACGGCTGCGCGCCGTTGGTGTCCGCGTCGATGACGGGCGCGGTGAACAGGCCCTGCACACGCTGCGCGGACTGCACCTCCTGCGCGAACCGCCGCCGGAACTCGGGGTCCTCGCCGAACTCGGGACGGATCACCTTGATGGCGACGGGCCGCCCGCCGGGCGTGTAGGACAGGTACACCTTGCCCATGCCGCCCGCACCGAGCTTGGCGGCGAGCCGGTATCCGGCGATGGTGACCGGGTCGTCACCCGCCAGTGGCTGGAAGACCTGGGAGGCGCTGCCGCGCTGTGGCTGCTGACCGCTCATGAACTCATAACTCCCCCGGAGAGCAACGCTGTAGAGAACGGAACCTTATCCAAATCCGGCCGACCACAGTACGTGTGTTCCGGCCCGTTCGTGCGTTCCTGCGGGCGGCCGGTCTGTGACAATGCCGTTCATGCCGTTCCTGGTTGATCCCGCGATTCCCGCAGGTTCCCTGGCCGTCGCCGGCCATCCCGCTCTGCCCGTGGGGGACGAGGCGCGGTCCGTCGGCGCCTGACGCTTGCCCCACGGAGCACTGCGGACCTCACCGCACGCTGGGGACCGCGGCGCTCCGGTGCGAACAGCCATCGGCCAAGGCCGGACGCACCCCGTGCGGAAGGTGCCGTTCCCGTTGCGTGGCCGGCACGTCTGTTTGATCATGACTGCCGGCGGGCGCCGAGCGGCGGCGCCCGGCTGCCGGACGAAAGGTCCTACGTGCGCAAGCTCGTGTACTTCATCGCCTCCACCCTCGACGGCTTCATCGCCGGTCCGGACGGAGCCGACCCCACCGGACCGGACGGATTCTGGCCGATCCCGGAGGACTACGTCGCGCACCTGATCGCCGAGTACCCGGAGACGCTTCCGGGACCGGCCCGCGCGGCGCTCTCGATCACGGCGGAGGGCACGCACTTCGACACGGTCGTCGAGGGACGCCGCTCCTACGAGGTCGGCATCGCGGCCGGTGTCACGGACGCCTATCCGCATCTGCGGCACCTCGTCTTCTCCCGCACGCTGGGCGAGAGCCCCGACCCCGCCGTGGAGATCGTCGCCACAGACCCGGTCGCGCGGGTGCGGGAGCTGAAGCAGGAGGACGGCAAGGACATCTGGCTCGTCGGCGGCGGCGAACTGGCCGGCTCCCTCTACCCCGAGATCGACACGCTCATCGTCAAGTTGAGCCCGATGACGATCGGTGCGGGCATCCCGCTCTTCTCCCACAAGGCCACGTTCGACCCGAACGCCTGGACGCTCACGGGTAACAGGATCCTGGACAGCGGCGCGCTGTTCCTCACGTACGAGCGCGCGACGACGACGGTCGGGCTCACCGTCGGCGACTGACCGGCCGGCGGGGCGATGCCTCCGCCGACCGGCGTCATGTGCCTGCCGTGCTACGCGGCGGCGGCGCAGGTCGCGCCGCTGAGCGTGAACGCGGCCGGGGCCGCGTTCGTACCGCTCTGGCTGCCGGTGAAGCCGACGGTGACCGAGCCGTTCGCGGCGATCGTGGAGGTGTACGACGCGGGGGCGACCTTCACCGAACCACCGGTCTGGGTGGGGGTTCCGCCCCACATGTTGGTGACGGTCTGGCCGTTGGCGAAGGCGAAGCCCAGCGTCCAGCCGTCGATCTTGGTGGTGCCGGTGTTGCGGATGGTGATCTCACCCTGGAAGCCACCCGACCACTGGTTCACGACGCGGTAGCCGACGGAGCAGCCGACGCCCGGCGTGGTGCCGCCCTCGTCCGTGGTGACGGCCACCGTGGCCGAGCGCGCCGAGCGGTTTCCGGCGGCGTCGCGGGCGTACACGGCGAACGTGTACGCGGTGTCGGCGGTGAGGCCGGTGACGGAGACGCCGGTGGTGGCGGACGCGGCGACGGTCGTCTCCGAGCCGCCGTTGACGCGGACGACGTCGTAGCCGGTGACGGCAACGTTGTCGGAGGACGCGGTCCAGGTCAGGGCGGCGGAGGTGTCCGTCACCGCGGAGGCGACCGGGGTGCCCGGAGCGGTGGGGGCCTCGGTGTCGTCCTCCGTGGCGCCGCCGTAGACGGTGGCCTCGTGGGACGTCTGGGCGATGCCGTTGGCGCCGTGGAAGATGCGCTCACCCCAGGAGCTGAGCCGCGTGGGGTCGAAGCCGATCGTCAGGTCGAGGATCGGGTCGGTGTTGCCGCTCCAGGACCAGGCGATGTAGCCGAGCTTCAGCTGCTCGGCGGTGGCCATCATCGTGTCCTCGTCCGGGTCACCGTACTGGTCGGCAGGTCCTCCGAACTCCCCGATGAGCAGCGGCAGTCCGGCGTCCACGAAGGCGTGCAGGTAGTCGGTGACCTTCTGGGCGGTGTTGTAGACGCTGTACATGTGGATCGAGAAGATCAGGTTGCCGGTGGTGTCGGCGTCGTACACGGCCTGGGCGTTGTCCCGCATGACGCCCTGCCAGTCCTGGCCCCAGTTGGGCGCGTCCACCATGATCGTGTGCGCGAACCCGGCGGCGCGCAGCTTCTGGATCGCGGCGGTCGTGGGAGCGGTCCAGCCGGCCGGATTCGTGTTGCCCCAGGGCTCGTTGCCGATGTTGATGATGACGTAGTCCTCCTGGCCGGCGAGGACGTCCTTCAGGCTGATCCAGTAGTCGGCGGCGTGATCGAGCGTGCCGGCCGCGGTGTCCTCCCCGTAACCCGTGGTGTCGTGCACCTCGAGTACGCAGATGAGCCGGTTGGCCTTGCACTGCGCGATGACGGCGGCGACGTCGTCGGGCCCGTTCTTGCTCCAGCGGAAGCCGTCGGAGAGCACGACGCGGACGGTGTTGGCGCCCGTCGCCTTGATGTCGGCCAGCGACTGGGTCTCGTTGGGGTACCAGGTGTGGGCGTGGTTGACCCCGCGCATGACGAAGTCGTTGCCGTTGCCCTCGACCAGGCGGCCGTCGCTGATGTGCAGCCCGGTCGCGGCGGCGGTGGCGGCCTGCGCCGGGGCGAGGCCACCGAGGGCGACGAGCCCGAAGAGGGTGACCAGGGCGGTCAGGAGGGCGGTGACGGGATGCTTGCGCACTGGGTTCTTTGTCGTACTTCTTGCTGTTCTCACTGCGGCTCCAGGGGATGGGCGGGATCAAGAGCTGAGCATCGACAGACGTTTCCAGGCAGTGTGGGAGCGCTCCCACATTTGTGCGCTCCCATGAAGCCATTGAGTCAGGGGCACGTCAATACATCGGACGGATCCGGATGCCCGGAAGGGGATCGGGGTGGCATCGGCCGGCCTGACGCCCCCAGCGAGCACCACGACGCTCTACCCTGCGGGGCATGAACATCCCCTGCCGTGAACTGACACCCGAGGACCTCGAACTCATCGCCTTCGCCAAGCGCCTTGTCGATGCCAACACCGATGGCGAGGAGGGCGCGCACACGATGGGCGCCGCCGTGCGCGGAGCCGACGGGAAGATCTACGGCGGGATCAACGTCTACCACTTCACCGGCGGCCCGTGCGCCGAACTCGTCGCGCTGGGGCATGCCCGCGCGTCCGGTGCCAGGGAACTCACGACGATCGTCGCGGTGGGCAACTTCGAACGCGGCGTCTTCGACCCGTGCGGCCGGGACCGCCAGGTGCTCTTCGACTACCACCCGGGCATCCGGGTCATCCTCCCCACGCCCGACGGCCTGAGGAGCGTCCGGATCAGGGACCTCATGCCGCTGGCCGCCGGGTGGACCATCGACGGGGGAGCGCATCCCTTCGGCGTGAACTCCGCCGAAGGGGCCGAGGCCGACCGCCCGGCTGTGTGAGCGGCACGGGCGCGCCCCTTCCGCCGAGGGAGGAGCGCGGTCGGGGCGAGTGGGCCGCGGCGCGGTCGTGAAACGCCTGGAGGCTCCTCACGCACCGATCACTGGATCAGTTCGATGTGCGGATGGTCGGGGGATACCGGGCAGGCGTGGAGTTGCAGGTTGGAGCCGCGGGCGATGTCGAGCCCGGTGGGCTTCTGTGATGCGGGCAGAGGGAGAGGCGACGTGAGGTTCGCCCGGTCCTCTTCAGGGGCCCAGCCCTGGGTGCCCGCATTCCATTCGGAGCCGGCGATGGTGAGCAGCGGGTCGGTATCGGTTCCGCATTCCGGGCAGCGGCGGGGCATGGGGTCGGTGAGCCCCCAGCGGGTCCACCCGCCGACCTTCCAGCCGGGGGCGACGGACAGTTCGCCCGTGTAGAACTCGTCCGGAGCGACCGAGTAGGAACTGTCCACCGCCGCTCCGGCCGCCTGCCATCTGGACCAGTCGCGCAGTTCCTCCTGCAGCTCCTTGCTCAGCTCCAGAGAGTGGGGGTATTCGGTGATCTCCTCCGGTGCGAGCAGGCACGGCTCCGGCAGGTAGCCGCGGAACTGCATCGCGGACGGCTCGGGCGGTGCGTCGAGTACGTCGGTGATCTCGGCGGTGGAGCGCCAGCGCAGCGTGGTCGTGGGGTTCGCCGGGTGGTCGAAAGGACACCAGAGAACCTGGAGCAGATCGGCCTCGGACTGCCCGGGCGGGCGCAGGCCGGGGATGTCGCGTACATACAGCTGGGCCAGGGGGAGCACGGCGACGAGCCCGTCGGGCCACGGGCGTCCAGCTTTGATCCGCTTCGCGATCGCTGCTTCCTGGGGCGTGTACCGGGCGGCGAGGGGGAGGTTGGGATCGCTGCACGGCCGGCCGGCCAGTTCCGCCCGGATATGCCGCTCCCACCGGACGTCGTCCGGTGAGAGGGCCGGGTTCCTCCCGTCCCACACGTGGGGCCCCGGGCAGTGGGGCCAGGGCTCGTCGGCGGGCCACAGGAGTGGTCCGCCGACGGAGCTGTCGTGCATGGTCGGCGACCCGGGCCGCGGGTGCAGCCGGGTCGCCGTGCGCGCCAGCGGAGCAAGTCGAGGGAAGAGCGCGGTCACGTCGAGCGGCCGCGGCGGCGTGGCGATACTCATGCTTGCTCCGATAGCGCGAACTGACCTGAGTCAGTTTCCGAGGTTGTAACTCCCGGTATTTGCCTGGGTGTTGGGGATGTATTCGTCATCGAATACCGGATGCGACCATCCGTTCGCACGCACCAGCGTACCGGTCATCTTCACACCCATAGGGATCGTGCTGTCGGCGCTCTCGTAGACGGGCGTCACCTCGTAGAAGATTGAGTCGTTCGGGCCGAAATCGTCGGCTTCCAGCTCGTTGACCACCTCGGCCTCATGCGTCCGCATGCTCGGTGTTCCCGTGTTCATCCCCACCTGCCAGCAGGGGACGAGGTTGGTCAGCCCACCGTCTCCGACCAGACCGGTGCCACCGAACGTATTGGCGATCAGGTGGCATCGGGCGAGTCCGGCCGTCGGTACGCCGGGGAGCGCGGCGAAGTCCTTGGCATCCAGCCACCCGGTGATATCCCCGCCGGTTGCGTCGCTGCCCTCGACATACGGGTTGCCCAGGCAGGCCTGCGCGACGGCCGCCCGCTCGCCGGCCGGGCTCGACAAGTCCTTCATCTTGATATGGGGGACCGTTTCCGTGGTGTTCTTTATCCACCCGCGGCCGGACGTCCGCGACCCGGTCGGCGCGCTGTTCAGGCAGGAGCCGGGGGATGTCGCCGTGACCTTCAGCTTGAACTGGTCGGCGTCGATCACTCTCTGATCCTGGAAGCCCGCGGAGAGCTGGTCATCGGCGAACTTCTTGTTGGAGGCCGAGACGTGGGCACGCATGCACGGTGTGGTGGGGTCCAGGTCCGAGCCGCCGTTCAGCGCGGTGAAGTCCCAACCTCCGTTGCTGAAACTGGGAACGACCTCGGCACACCGGGAGCCGTCGATGCCGCCTTCCTTCACCTCTGCGAAGGGGAACCCGGCGCAGGTGTCGTCCGGAACGATGTCCAGGGCCTTGAAGCTGCCACAGGTCGCGTTCGTGCGATCAGGAACGCCGCTCGTCGCCCGGGTCAGGAGCTTGTCGCGCCCCCAGTGGTCGTCCAGATATGTCTGGGACCAGACGAAGGCTGCCACCGCGGCGCCCTGGCCCGTGGTCCGGGTGTCCATCGGCACGACAGGCGTGATCGAAGGGACGGCACACCCCGCCACCGAAGTGCTCCCGACCGCGTCGTCGCACCGGATCTGACGCGCGTTCTTCCACGACGCGTTCGGGTCGACCGCCGTCGCACCGGGGGACGTCACGTACATCGCGTACGACGTGAGGAAGGAGGCGGAGGAGCCCGTCGTCTGCGGCGAGGAGTAGGTGACGGTGCCCGTGAGGGATCCCCCGACGACGAGGTCGCTCTTGTACCAGGGGGCGGTCTTGGTGGCGGTGCAGCCGGCGTCGCAGGAGGCGCGGAGCTTGGCGTCGAGGGCGGTGACGTCGCCGGCGGCGCTGGTCATCGTGACGGTGACCTGTTCGCTCCAGGTCGTGGCGGTCGGGGAGAGGTCGCCGCCGGTGGAGACCGCCAGGGTGCCGCGGCCGATCTCCACACCGTTGTCGTTGCGGAGGATGTACGTGACGTTGATGCCGGTCACGCAGTACGAGAAGCGCTCGTAGCTGTAGCTGCCGGGGTTGGTGATGTCGCAGCTGCCGACAGCGGCGGTGGAGGCGGCGGTGGTGGCGGCGCGGGTCTGCGCCTTCGCGGGGGCGGGGGTGACCGTCACACAGGATTCGACGGCGCCCGCACGGCGCTCCTTCGAGCCGGGCGCGGTGGCCGTGCACTGCTCACCGGATTCGGCCGTGAGCGGGCTGGTCTCGTTACCGGTGCCGGCGGCCTCGGTGGCCGACGACGTGGTCGCCGCGGAGGGCGGCTGCTCGGCCGCCTGGCTCGTGACGGCCGTCGTGAGGACGAGGGCCAGGGCGGTGAGTCCGGTCAGGACCGTTGAGCGGGCGCGTCTCTTGGGGGCGCGCCCGGTACGTATGCCGTGCATGAGGCAGGAACTCTCCGTGAAAGGGGATGGGGGAAGGGCGGGGGCGCCGCACGAGTGCGGCGCCCCCTTGGCGGGAGAGGGATCAGGCCGCCAGGCCCCAGATGTCGCTGAGGCCCTTCGTGATGCCGGAGACCAGGTCCTCGCCGGTGTCCGTGATCTTGCTGACGATGGGCTTGACGAGGCCGCCGCCGAGCGCCTTGTCGGCGGCGCCGACCCACTTGTAGGCGCCGAAGGAGACCAGGCTCAGACCGGTGCCGACGGCGGACTCGAAGAAGGCGCCGCTGGTGAAGCCGTGCTCGATGCCGGTGAAGAGGGTGCCCAGGGCGCCCGCGCCCGCGGAGACGCCGGCGAAGAAGCCGGCCGCCGCGAGGGCCGGCGGGAAGACGAAGGCGGCGAGGGCGCAGCCGGCCGCCAGGAACCCGGCGCCGATGCTGACAACGTTGGCGGCGTCCGCGTAGAACTGGGCGTCGTTCCACCACTCGTCGGCGTCGCCGTCCGCGGTGCCGTTGGGGTTGACCTGGTTGTTCTTGTCGCCGTCGGCGGGGTTCTGGTTCTTGTCGCGTTGTTCCTGGGCCTTGAGGGCGTCCGCCTTGGCCTTGAGGATTTCCTCGGCCCGCTTCTTGTCGGCGGCGATCTGCTTGGCCTGGGAGTACGCGGCGGCGGCGGCCTTCGCGTCGGCGCCGGCCGCGAGCTCGGAGGCGCGGGCGGAGGCGGCCGACCGCTGGGCCTCTGCGGAGGAGGCGAGGGCGGAGCGTGCCGAGTCGACGGCCTTGTTCGCCGAGTAGTTGGCGGAGCGGGACGCGGAGCGGGCGGTGGCGGCGGCGTTCTTCGCCGTGGTGGCGGAGGTCTGGGCGTCGGCGGCCGACTTGTCGGCGGCGTTCGCGTTGTCCCGCGCCTGCTGGGCGTAGTCGTCGGCCTTGGCGGCGGAGTCGAGGGCCTTCTGCGCCCACTCCTGGGCCTCGGCGGCGGCGTTGCGGGCGTCGGCGGCGGCCTTCGAGGCGAGGGCCGCGTCCTCCTGCGCCTTCTCCGCGATCTTCGCGGCCGCGGCGATGGCTCCGCGGACCGCGGCGACGTGGGTGGCGGTGTCGTAGTCGAGCTGGGCCGTGCGGTACTGGATCACGGTGATGAAGTTGCGCAGCATCCACGCCGGGCCCTCCAGCGCGACCTCGCCGTAGGCCTTGGTGAACGCGCCGCCGGTGGAGATGAGTTCGTTGGTGCGGACCCCGTCGTCCTCCTTGATTGCTATGGGGTAGGCGGTGTCGAAGAAGTAGTTGAGGGATTCGGTGGTGTTGTCCTCCAGCGCGTCGTTGGCGGCCTTCGTGACGGCTTTGCCCGCGCCCCCACCGAGGATCTTGTTGATCGCGACGCTCAGTTCCTCGTCCGAGGCGCGCTTCATGCCGCTGGTGAGGAAGTCCCCGACGGCGAGCGAGTCGGTGCTCTCCAGCGCGGCCGCGGCGGCCGCGGCGACCATGGGCGCGGCGATCGAGGCCACGTGGAGGGTGGTCTCGCGGTCGTCCTGTCCCTGGGCGAGGGCCCGGTCGAGGTCGATCCAGGCGAAGATGTCGTCGTCGGAACCGGCGAGGGCGTGCTGGGCCGCCTGGCGGGTGTAGGCGCCGCGGGCGTCGATCAGGGCGATCGCCGCCTGCCGGCCCAGGGTCGCGGCGAGTGTCATGTCTCCGGAGTACAGGGCCGTTTGGGCGTTGGCTATGACGTCCTTGGTCTGCTGGCTGGTGCGCTCCGCCATGAGCCGCTTGTCGCGGACGTCGGACAGCTCGGTCTGCTCGATGGCGGCGAGCTGCTGCGCCTCCTCGATGGCCTGCAGCTTGTCCTGCAGCAGGGTCTGGGCCTCGGCGGCGCGGGCGTTCTGCTCCACTTCCAGGGCGTCGGTGATGGCCTGGGTGGCGACGTTGGCCGCCTTCACGGCCTCCGCGGCGTGGGCGGTCGACTTGTTGGCGTAGTCGATGGCCTTGCCCGCGTTGAGGACGGCCTCGTCGGCGGCGGCTGCCGCCTTCTCGGCGTGGTCGGCGGCGGAGTTGGCGGCGACGGAGGCGGCACGGGCCGCGGCTGCGGCAGTGCCCGCCAGGGCCTGAGCGGTGGAGGCCGAGTTGGTGGCGCGGTTGGCGGCGCTGGTGGCGATGGCGGCCTGGCGCTTGGCCTCGTCGGCCTCCGCCTTGGAGGCACCGGCCGCGACGGCGGCCTGGGCGGCGGCGGTGGCGGCGGCGGCCGAGTTGCGCGCGGCGGAGGCGGCGGAGTTGCCGGCGGCCTTGCACGCGTCGCCGGCGAGGGCTGCCTTCAGGGCGGCAGCGGCAGCGGTACGGGCCTTGGAGGCGGCGTTCTTGGCGGCGACCGCGGCGTCCTTGGCGATCTGCGTCTTGCCGGCGTCCTTGGAGGCGGCGATCGCGGCGTTGTAGGCGCGGGACGCGGCGCTGCCCGCCTTCGAGGCGGCCTGTGCGGCGCCGACGGCTGCCCAGGAGGCGCGACGGGACGCCTGCACCGCGGCGTTGGAGGCGTTGATGGCGTTGCGTGCGGCGTCCGCCGCGCCCTTGGCCGCGCTGGCCGCCTTGCGGGCCGCTGCTGCCGACTTCCGCACATCGCTCTGGGCGGCGGACGCCTCGGCGGCGGCCTTCTCCGCGGCTTCCTTGGCCTTCGCGGCGGCGGTCTCGGCTCGGGCGCCTGCCTCCACGGCCAGATTGGTCTCGCGCTCGGCGCGCTTGCCCTCGCGCTCGACGACGGCCACCAGTTCCTCGATGGTCGCCGACTCCTGGTCGCGGGCGCGCGCGATGTGCTGGCCGGTCTCCATGAACCACTCGGCGTCGGCCGCGGTGCCGCTGAGCGCGCGGTCCGCGTACTTCTGCACCTCCGGACCACTGGTCGCCAGCATGGCGCTGACCTGGACCAGGGTGTCCTCCAGGCGCGCGTCGTACTGCTGGTCGGCGAGGAAGGCGGTGAGTGCCGACGCGGTGCCACCTTCCAGAGCGGCGTTGGCCTCGCGTACGACCGCCTTGCCGCCGGTGGCCGAGACGATGCTGGTGGCGACCTGCAGGTCCTCGAGGATGGCGGGGCCGAAGCCGTCCGTGAGGAAGGCGGCTATCGCGGTGTCGCCGTCGTCCAGGGCGGCGACGGCCTCCCGGCGCAGCCCCTTGCCCGCACGGTCCAGGCTGCGGACGATCGCGACCCGGTTGTCCTCCACGGTCTGCTTCGGCAGCGTCTCGGCGAGGAAGGTCTGGATGTCGGCGGCGGCCCCGTAGAGGGCCTCGGCGGCGGCGGCCTTGACGCTCTTGCCGCCGGTCAGCCACGCGTTGACGACCCTGGCGCGGTCGGTGTCCGGCAGCGGCACCGGTTCGGGCGTGGTGCCTTCAGCGGCCCTGGCGGTGGCCGGCATCAGGATCGAAGGGGTGGCCGCGACGGCGGTCACGGCGGCGAGCGCGCCGAGCACGCGGCGTCTGCTCCAAAATGTCGTCTGCATAGGGGAATTCCTCGCGAAGGCGGTGGAGTGAGGCCCGTCGCAATCCTGCGGGCAGGGCTCGCCAAGGAATGCGGCGGGGCAGTCACTGGATTCCGGTGACCCTATCAACGCGCAGCGGCAAAAGCCGAGTTGTGAATTCGGGCAAGGTAACTGGACCCTCATCGAGGCATTTACGCGGCGGTGTCTGGATAAGTCAGATCGACTGCGGCGCAAATATTTACGTGTCCCTCACAATTACCGATACAACCTTTTCAAATGATGGCGAAGGTCACACCGGGCGTGCGGGCATTGCCCGATTTTGAGTGGAACGCGATTTTGGACCGGACCTTCTCTTCGTGTTGGCATGACGGGGTTACTGCGGTGACGCATCGTCATGACCCGTTGCCATGAGGTCGGACGAGTCGTCTTGAGGCAATTGAGCAGTCCTTGGATGCGGGCCTGTTTCGTATGCCTGTGATCCCGTTTGCCTGTGATCCCGTTTTTCGAACTGAGGAATGTAATGAGGAGACACGGAACAATGACCCTGAGGCAGCGGAGAAATCGGCTTGCGGTAAGGATTCTCGGAACCGCGGCGACCGGCGCTCTCGCGATCCTCGCGATCACCACCGGCGTCCTTGGATCGCCCGCCCAGGAGGCGCCCTCCGGGCTGGTCGCGGACGGAGCCCCGGGCTACGCCGTCGAGGACTACAACTACCCGCAGGCCGACAAGATCCTGGCGGAGAAGAACATCGTCCTGAAGCGCGGCGACGGCCACATCACGCTCGCCGACTGTGTGCCCGGCACCGGGCAGCTCGAGCTCCTGGCCCGCCACAACGGCGCCAAGATCTGCTTCAAGGTCGTCGGCAACGAGGGCTGGCTGAGCCTGGAGATCCCCGCCGTCTACTCGTTCAAGGGCAACGACTACTCCACCACCATCGACATGACCGTCGGCGACGAGGAGAAGAGCTTCGACATCATCAAGAACACCTTCACCCCGGTGGGCGAGTCCGTGGACGACGAAGGCCGGGAGCACATGCTCGTCGAGATCCGGACGGCCAAGTAGCCGCGCTCGGGGCCCCCGCAACCGCCCTGTTCAGCACCGCAGACCCCTCGTCCACGTTCAGCAAGGAACCCTGAAACCCATGCGCCTTACCAGACGCTCCCGCGTCCTCGCCGCGGCCGCCTCCCTCGTGGCCGCGCCGCTCGCGCTCTGCGCCGTACCCGCCGCCGCCGTCACCGGACCGGCCTCCGAGGCCTCCGACACCACCCATGCCTACACCGCGCAGATCATCGTCGGCGCGAACGACCGGGGCTGCTCCGGTGTCCTGGTCGACGCCGAATGGGTGCTCACCGCCGCGAGTTGCTTCGCCGCCGACCCGGCGCAGAGCCTCTCCGTGACCCCCGGGGTCCCGGCGTCGAACGTGACCGCGACGATCGGCCGTACCGACCTCACCTCCACCTCCGGTGCCCAGCGCAAGATCGTCGAGCTCGTGCCGCGTACCGACCGTGACGTCGTCCTGGCCCGACTCGACCGGCCCGTCACCGACGTCGCCCCGGCCACCCTGGCGACCACCGCCCCGGCTGCGGGCGAGGAGCTGAAGTTCGCGGGATACGGCCGCAGCAAGGACGAGTGGGCGCCGCTGAAGCTGCACACCGGCACCTACACCGTGGACTCGGCCGCCGCCACCACGGCGGCCGTCACCGGCAAGGACGCCGCCGCGTGCATGGGTGACTCCGGCGGCCCGGTCCTCCGCGGTACCGGTGCCACCGCACAGCTGGTGGCCCTGAACAGTCAGTCCTTCCAGGGCGGTTGCTTCGGCACCGACGAGACCCAGACCAGCACCGCGGGCGTCACCGCCCGCGTCGACGACCTGAAGTCCTGGATCGACTCCAAGGTCGGCGCCACCGCCATCACCGACTTCAACGGGGACGGCGTCGAGGACATCGCCGTCGCCGACGCCAAGGCGACCGTGGGCGGCAAGGCCGGAGCCGGGCTCGTCCGGATCGTGTACGGCGCCGGCAAGGGCATCGCCCAGATCGACCAGAACCTGGACTGGGTGACCGGCACGAGCGAGACGAACGACGGCTTCGGTGAGGCGCTGGCCACCGTCGACTACAACCAGGACGGCTACACCGACCTGGTTGTCGCGGCCCCGGGTCAGGCGGCGTCCGGCGCCGCGGGCGCGGGCGTGGTCGACATCCTCTTCGGCGGCGCCGGCGGCCTGGGCACCGGCGCTGTGAAGAGCCAGCACCTTGAGCAGGGCACGGGCACCGGCGCCATCTCCGTATCGTCCTCCGAGGCCGGCGACAACATGGGCAAGTCCGTCGCGGCCGGAACCACGGCCGCGGGCCGTCCGTGGATCCTCATCGGCATCCCCGGCGAGTCCGTCGGCACCGAGGCCGCGGCCGGGATGGCCTTCTACGTCTACGGCGACACCAGCCGCTCCCTCCACCAGGACCTGCCCGTCGGGGTGCCCGGAGCGCCCGAGGCGGGCGACCGGTTCGGTGCCTCCGTCTCCGGTGACGGGAACTTCTTCGCGATCGGCGCGCCGGGCGAGGACCTCGACGCCAGTGCCGACGCCGGCCAGGTGGCCCTGTTCAGCCACACCCTGGACGCGGACGGCCGGCCCACCAGCATCGGCGGTGTCGTCCAGGGAAGCGACGGGGTGACCGGATCCGCCGAGACGGGCGACGAGTTCGGCGCCGCCCTGGCCATGACGGCGTACCGCGCCTCAGCCACGGCCGGCGCCGACACCTCGATGCTGGCCATCGGTTCGCCGGGTGAGACCACCACCGCCGGAGGCGCCGAGAAGGCGGACGCCGGACGGGCCGTCCTGGTCCGGATCAACGCCGACAGCACCTGGACCTACCTGCGCGAACTGCGTCAGGGCGAAGCGGACGACACGGTCTCGGGTACGTCGGAGGCCAATGACCGGATGGGCGAGAGCCTGACCGCGATCAACACCGCGCCGCGCGAGGTCGCCACCACCGCCAGCCTGCTCGTCGCCGTCGGAACCCCGGGCGAGGCCATCGGCACGGAGACCCAGTCCGGTGCGATCCACGTCTTCTCGATGCTGGGCGCGGCCGGTGACAACGACCTGTGGATCGAGGCCGGCGACGGCGACGGCATCCCCGGCACCTCCAAGGCCGGCCAGCGCCTGGGCGAGAGCATCCACTTCACCGGCACCCACCTCTACGCCGGCCTGCCCTACGGGCCCAGCACCTACGGTGCGCTGTACGCCCTGCCGGTCGGCAACGTCATCCCCGGCGGCACCGACGGCACGGTGACCACGTACCAGCCCGGCACCGGCGGCCTGCCCGCAGCCGGCAGCGCCTTCGGCAACGCCGCGCGCTGAGCCACCACCCGGAGGGCGCGGGGCGAGAATCACCATCGCCCCGCGCCCTCCGCGCCTTCGGCAACGCCGCGCGCTGAGCCACCACCCGGAGGGCGCGGGGCGAGAAACACCGTCGCCCCGCGCCCTCCGGGCATGCACGGGACCGCGGTGCGACATCGTCGAGATCCTTCGCACCGTGACGAACGGCGGGCCTGCGGCTTCCCCCTCCCTCTGCGGTCAGGGGACGAGGACCAGCCGCCCCCGCAGCCCGCCCTCGGCCAGCCGGCGGTGGGCCCGTCCCGCTTCATGGAGGGGCATCGTGTCGGCGACACGCGGGGTGAGCTGCCCGCTGCCGGCGAGGGAGGAGAGCCGGTGGAGCGCGGCGCCGTCGGCCGCGACCCACTGCTCGTGCACGCTGATCCCCCGTAGCGGAAGGGGCGCGGCACCTCCGATGACCGCGACGAAGGCGCCGTGATTGCGTACGGCACCCAGCGCCGGCAGCCCGACCACGGCGGCGTCCAGGGCGCAGTCCGCACCGCCGGGGATCAACTCGCGTACAGCCTCGGCGAGATCGGCGGCCCTCGGCACGAACCACCGCGCTCCCGCCTCCCGTACGAACGCCTCGTCACGTGCCGCGGCACCCGCCACCACCCGCACCCCGCGCAGCGCGGCCAGCTCCACCGCGTAGCCGCCCACCGCTCCTGCCGCACCCGTCACCAGCAGGGTCGCGCCCGGCTCCGGAGCGAGCAGGTCCAGGGACTGGAGGGCGGTGAGCCCGTTCAGCGGCAGGGTCGACGCCTCGACGGCGGTCAGCCGGGTGGGGGCCGGCGCGACCGCATCGGCGTCCAGCACCACGTACTCGGCGTAGGTGCCCAGCGGGACGTCCAGCCGGTCCCGGACCCCGATCACCCGGTCCTCCTCGGCGAACGCCGTTACTCCTGGCCCGACTTCGTCGATCCGCCCGGCGACATCCCACCCGATGCCGATGACGTCACGCGGTGCCATCAGGCCGGCCGTGATCAGGTCCCCGGAACGTGTCGCGAGATCCACCGGGTTCACGGCCGCGGCCTCGACCCGTACCCGCACCTGACCGACACCGGGGACCGGCACCGGCACATCCACCAGCTCCAGGGCCTCGGGACCACCCACTGCTCGCACCACGACCGCGCGCATGCGCGACTCCTTCGTTCGGATCCGCTGATGTGCACGACCTTATGGAGAGCTACTCTCCATCGGGAAGAAGGCACTTCAAGGTGCCTATCGCACCGGAAGGTGAGCCATGACGACGACCACCACCCGCTCCGAGGCCGTTGCCGCGTACGACGCCTATCTCGCCCAGTGCCCCGCCCGGAACCTGCTGGACCGGATCAGCAACAAGTGGGTCAGCCTGATCATCAACGCACTGGGCGACGGACCGCAGCGCTACACCGACCTGTCACGGACCCTCGTGAGCGTCAGCCAGAAGATGCTCACCCAGAGCCTGCGTGCCCTCGAACGCGACGGACTCGTCACCCGCACCGTCACCCCGTCGGTGCCGGTCCGGGTGGACTACGCCCTGACGCCGCTCGGCGAGAGCCTCGTCCCGGTGATGCGGACGATCAAGGCGTGGGCGGAGCAGAACATGGACGAGGTCCTGGCGGCCCGGGCCGGTTACGACGCGACGACCTGACCGCGCCTGTACGCCCCCGGGACCGGGGGCGGGTCACGCACACGGTCGCCGGCCGGATTCGGGTAAGCCTGGAATCCGGGGTTGAAGCTGCCGCTGCGGCAGCTTCTACCGTCCTGACCAGGGCCGGAAAGACCGGCCCGATGACGCGTTCATGAGGGAGCGGCAATGGAGTGGCCGATCGCGGAGGTCGCCCGGATGTCGGGCGTGACCGCCCGGACCCTGCGCCACTACGACGAGGTCGGCGTCCTGTCGCCCACCCGGATCGGTGCGGGCGGCTACCGCTACTACGGCGAGCCCGAGCTCCTGAGGCTGCAGCAGATCCTCGTACTGAGGGCGCTGGGCCTCGGGCTGCCCGGGATCGGCCGGATCCTGACCGAGCAGATCGACGAGGTGGAGGCCCTGCGGGGACACCACAGGCGACTGCTCGCCGAGCGGGACCGCCTCGACGCCCTGGCCGGAACCGTCTCCCGCACGATCGCCGAACTGGAGCAGTCCGGAAAGGACGGCCGACCCATGACCATCAACCGACCGGAGAACCTGTTCGAGGGCGTGCAGCCCTCGCAGTACGAAGAGAACATGCAAGACTTCCCCGCACTCGCCGAGGCGGTCGGCCGACGGGCCGCCACGATGAGCCAGGGCGACGCCGACGCAGGCCACCGCGAGCGCACGGCACAGATGATCCGGCTCGCCGAGCTGATGGCCGAAGGCCACCGGGCCGACGCCGAACCCGTACGGGCCGAGATCGATGCCCAGTACCGGGCGCTGGCTCAGCTGCGTCCCGTCTCCGCCGAGGAGTACCGCGCGATCGGGCGCTCCTGCGTGGACAACGAGGCCTGGCGCGCCGCGTACGAGGCGATCGCCCCCGGCCTGGCCGCGTACCAGCGGGACGCCATCGAGGCGTACACCGCGTCCGGGCTGAGCTGACCGGCAGAGGGGCCGCCGCGGACGCTGCGGCGGCCCCTTGCGGAGGCACTCGACGTCTCCCTCAGACAGGAAGGCCGGCCGGAAAGCAGGCCGCGCGCAGCTCCGTGGGCAGATGCCCGGTGTCGTTGTAGAGGAGTACGGAGGCGGGCCGGCCGGGCTCGTAGCGGATCACGGTCAGTGCGGCGTTGGCGTGGTAGAGGCCCATCCAGCGCCACTTCGGAGCGTCGAGGGCATCCCGGACGAGCCAGCCGGTGAGGAAGTTGTGGGTGACGAGCAGTTCGTGACGCGGCTGCTCCCCGTCCACCGGCCCCGTGAACCGGACGAGCGCCTCGCGGGCCAACTCCGGCCCCTGCTCTCGCTCCCGGGCCGGGAACTCGGCCAGCCGGGCGACCATGGAGTCGGCCGACTCCGGGGGCAGCTCGTGTCGTTGCGGCAGGTACGGAATGTAGTCGCCGGCTTCTTCCGCCTCCCGAAGGGGAACGCCGCCGAGTTGCTCGCCGATCAGCCGGGCGGTCTGAGCCGCGCGAGGGAGCGGACCGTGGTGGACGGCCGTGAGAGGGCTGTCCCGGAGCCTTTCACCCAGCAGTACCGCTTGCCGTCGACCGCTCTCCGTCAGCTCGCTCTCGTCCGGTGAGGCCTCACCGTGTCGTGTGAGGTAGAGATAGCGGGTGGCTGTTCCAGTCATGGGGGGCGAGATCCTCTGTCCGCTTGGGGTGATCTTGCGAGTGTCTGGACGGACGCCGCCGTATGCCCGCGTGGTTCCCGCCGCGGACGAAGGCGCAGGGTGCCTTGAGCGCCTCACCCGGCAAGCACTTGACGCTGCCCCCGGGGGCAGGGTTTACGTTCGTCGCATCATGAGGATCAGTGAGATCGCGCGGCGCGCGGGTGTGACGACGAAGACGGTGCGCTATTACGAGTCGCTGGGGCTGATCGCCCCCGCCCGGCTCGCCAACGGTTACCGCGACTACTCCGAGCACGACGCCCGGATGGTGCGCGAGGCCCGGGAGCTGAACCGCCTGGGGATCCCCGTCGAGCGGACCCGCCCCTTCCTCGCATGCCTGGCCGACGGCCGGGACCACGCGGACGACTGCCCGTCCTCCCTGGCCGGTTACCGCGAAGCCATCGACGATCTGACCCTGCGGATCGAGGAACTCACCGCCCGACGGTCCGTACTGGCCCAGCACCTGCACGAGGCCGCCCATCGCAACAGCCGCGCCGGCAGAGCAGGTGCCGAGGAGGACACCGTGAGCCACCTGACCGATCTGCCCGCAGACCTCCCCGTCCCCGAGGACGACGGCGCGGCCGCCCATCTCCCCGGCCGGCCGGTTCCGGACGTCGAACTGCCCGACACCACAGGGGGTACCGTCGCGCTGGGCGCCCTGGGCGAGGGCAGGTCGATCGTCTACTGCTACCCGCTCACCGGGCGGCCCGACACCGACCTCCCCGAGGGCTGGAACACCATCCCCGGAGCACGCGGATGCACCAGCGAGGCATGCGGCTTCCGCGACCACCACGACGACCTCCACGCAGCGGGCGCGGCCCACGTGTTCGGGCTCTCCAGCCAGGACACCACCTACCAGCAGGAGGTCGTGGAACGGCTGCGACTGCCGTTCCCCATGCTCTCCGACCCCGGCTTCCAACTCGCCGCCACGCTCGGGGTGCCGACGTTCGAAGCCGCCGGAGCGACTCTCTACAGGCACATCACCCTCGTCATCCGTGACGGCGGGATCGAGCACGTCCTCTATCCGGTCTTCCCGCCGAACACCCACGCACAGCAGGTACTCGAATGGCTCCGGGACAACCCGGCGCATCCGCCGCGGGCCTCCTGAGGTGTCGTAGGGCCGCACTAGGCTGTGGATCATGCCGGACGACCCCCCTCTCATACAGAGCCTGCGTACCGCGGTCGCCGCCGCGCCCGCCGATGTGCCCCTCCGCCTCCACCTGGCCCAGCTCCTGCTGGAGGCGGACCGGTCCGACGAGGCCGTCGCCGAGGCGGCCGTGGCCCTTCAGCACGCGCCGGGCGACGCCCAGGCACGCGCCCTCATGGCCCGGGCGATGGGCGCGCCGCCCCTGTCTCCTCCGGCGGAACACCCGCGCCCGCGAACGGGGTTCGACTGGAAGGCCGCCGAGGACCAGGTCGGGGACGCGGTGCCGCCGCGGTTCGCCGAGACGCCGGTCCGCGCGGACGGGCTGGACGACTCCGCGGACGCCGACGCGTGGGACGTGGAGGGCCCCGGCACCGTACGACTGGCCGACGTCGGCGGCATGCAGGATGTGAAGGACCGCATGGACGCCGCGTTCCTCGCCCCGCTGCGCAACCCCGAACTGCGCAAGCTGTACGGAAAGAGCCTGCGCGGCGGGCTGTTGCTCTACGGCCCGCCGGGCTGCGGCAAGACGTTCATCGCGCGGGCGGTGGCCGGTGAACTCGGGGCCGCGTTCCTGTCGGTGTCCGTGAACGACGTGCTCGACATGTGGATCGGCAACTCCGAGCGCAATATGCACGAGGTCTTCGAGACCGCTCGCCGCCAGGCACCCTGCGTGGTCTTCCTGGACGAGCTGGACGCCCTCGGGGCCAAGCGCAGCCGCACCGCGCACAGCGGCATGCGTAACGTGGTCAACCAGCTGCTCAGCGAGCTGGACGGCATCGACTCGGCAGCGAACGAGGGCGTCTTCGTGCTGGCCGCCACCAACGTCCCCTGGGACGTGGACAACGCGCTGCGCCGGCCCGGCCGCCTGGACAGGACGATCCTCGTCCTCCCGCCCGACGGGCCCGCCCGGGAGGCGATCCTCCGCTACCACCTGCGGGACCGGCCCATCGAGAACGTCGACCTGGGCAAGCTGGTCAAGATCACCGACGGCCTGTCCGGCGCGGACCTCGCCCATGTCTGCGAGGCGGCGGCCGAGCGGGCACTGCTGGACTCGGTGCGCACCGGCACCGTACGGATGATCGGCATGAAGGACCTGCTGGCCGCCGCGAACGAGACGGTGCCGTCCGCCGAACCGTGGTTCGCCTCCGCGCGCAACGTGGCGATGTTCGCCAACGAGGGCGGTATGTACGACGACCTGGTGACGTACCTGAAGAAGAGGCGCAAGCTGTGACCACGACCCTGCACCCCGCCGTGGAACGGGCCGACCTGCTCATCGATCTCAAGCGCTATGAGGAGGCCAGGGAGCTGCTGGCCCGGCGGCTCGCGGAGGACCCCGAGGACATTCGGGCCTGGGTCGAGCTCGCCCGGAGCCATGTCGAGGACAAGGAGGACGGCGCGAAGGCGCTGGAGGCGACCGAGCAGGCGCTGGCCCTGAACGCTCAGGACGTCGGGGCGCTCCTCATGCACGCACGCGCCCTGCGCGTGGGGGGCCGCTTCCCGGAGACCGAGGGCGTGCTGCGCGAGGTGATCCGCCTGGCACCCGACTACTGGTTCGGTTACGCGCGGCTCGCCGACTGGCTGTGGCGCATCAGGATGATCGGCTCCGGGCAGGCCAACGGCGGCACGGCCCGGCGCGAGGACCTGGTGGCCGCCCTGCGTGAGGCCGACCTTATCGCCCAGGAGGCCATCCGGCTGGGCCCGGAGGAGGTGTACGCCTACGAGGTGGCGTGGCTCATCGCCGACATGTCGGCCGACCGGGGCGCCGCCGACCGGATGGACGAGGCCATCCTCCGGATCGACCCGCAGCACGAACGTGCCCTGGCCCGGCGGACGGAGAAGGCGGCGACCGCCGTCGGCGTCAAGGCGACGGAGGCCGCCACCCTGTACGCCGACGCACTGGCCTCCACCCCCGGCTCCGAGCCGATGCAACGAGGCCTGGACGCGGCCTCGTACCGGCTGCTGCGTGGCCTGCGCTGGCTCGCCCTGCTCTGTCTGGCCCTCGCCGCTGTGGGTATCGACCTGTTCGCGACGGACGGGGAGACGCAGCGCGAACTGCCGCTGGTTCTCGGCCAGCGGCTGTGGGACCTCGTCCCGATGGCGGCCGTCTGGATCCTGGGCGCCCTGCTGCGCTACCGCCGTCTGCGCGCCGGCATCCGGGTCAACCTGCACTCGCTCATCCGGCGTCTGCGCTGGTCCCGTGTCGTCCTGGGCCAAGCGGCGTGGGCCATGCTCTGCGCGCTGCTGATCACCCAGATCCCCTGGACGGAACGCACGGTCCCGCTGGTGCTGTTCTGGGCCGGTCTGGTGCCGGCGCTGGCGACGATGTGGTTCGACCGGCCGAGGACGCGCTGAGCCGGGACGCCCTATCCGCTCGACCTCGGGGGATCGGGAGGAGCGCGAGGGTGGGGCGATGTGTCCCGCAGCCCCCTCCACAGGGGCCGGAACCGCGCGAGCCGCCACCGCCGTCTCACGGGACGGTCGACTGCCAGGAAGTCCAAGGGGGTGTCTCATGCGGGGGAGTTCGAGGAACGAGAGGCGAGGTGGCGACGAGGACGGTCGCCTCCGTGAGGCCGCCGAGGCGGGAGATGCCGCGGCGATGTTCCGGTACGGCCTGTATCTCGGTACGCACAACGACCGTGCCGGAGGCGAACGTTGGCTCCGGCTGGCGGCCGAGATGAGGCATCCCGATGCGACCACCACCCTCGGCGTGTTGCTTCAGGAGTGGGGACGGCACGCCGAGGCCGAGGCGCTGCTGCGTGAGGCCGCCGGCGGCGGGCACGTGCGCGCGATGGAGATGGTCGGGTATCTCCTGAGACTGCGCGGCGAGCAGGTCGAGTCCGATCGCTGGTACCGGCGTTCGGCGGAGGGAGGAAACGCGAACGCGATGGCCGTCCTCGGGGAACTGTGTCAGAAGCGGGGCGCCGAAGCCGAGGCGGAGAGCTGGTTCCGCCGGGCCGCCGAGGCGGGTCTCGCCGACGCGGCCTACGCGCTCGCGCAGTTGCTGTACCGGCGGGGTGACGTCGACGAGTCCGCACGGTGGGCCCGAAGGGCGGCGGACAAGGGCTCCACCGCCGCGATGAACGCCCTGGGCGCCCTGTCCCTGGAGAAGGGCGACCGGGAGGTGGCGAAGTCCTGGTACCGCAAGTCGGCCAGGGCGGGCGACGACGAGGGCGGCCGCCTGCTCACGGGCCTGCTCAGCCGCGCCGAGCTGGTCGCCGAACTCGACGCATGGATGACCGAGCGCGCCCGTAAGGGGGACGCCGAGGCGTGCTTCACGCTGGGTCGTTCCAGGGAACGGGATCGCGATCTGCACGCGGCGCAGGGCTGGTACGAGAAGGCCGCCGAGGCCGGGCACATCGGTGCGATGATCCGGCTGGCGAACCTCTCGGAGCGGGAGGGATACACCCGGCAGGCGCAGAAGTGGCGCCGGAGGGCCGAAGAGGCGCTGTCGCAGCAGGGGGACGAGGACCAAGGTCAGTAGGCGCCCGTGGCCGGACCGGCCGAGGCGCTGCCCGTACGCGGCCGGGCGGCTGTGATGCGTGGCCCGTGCGCGGCCGGGCGGCTGTGATGCGTGGCCCGTGTGCGGCCGGGCGGCTCTGATGCGTGGCCGATGAGGCCGGCCGCTATCCGCCCAGGCGGGTCGTCATCTGCGCCGCCTTGTCCGCGTCCAGCGGATAGGGAGTCCCGTACAGCATCTCGCCGGTGACCACGGCGGGCCCGGTGACCGGAGGCGAACCGTGCTCGGCCGCGAGGCTGCTCGCCGCCGGGTTGGGCGCACCCGGGTGGGGCCGGCCGGGCGCGATCTCGGAGTGCCAGAGGGTCAGTTCGTCACTGATCCTGGTCGACCGTATGTGCTCGGAACCCAGGAGGCGGCTGACCTCATGGACGAGCTCCATCCCGAACAGGGAGGTCGGCACGTTCTTCACGTGCCCGTCTTTCATCAGTAGCAGGCGGTGCGTCCCGTTGCTGCTTTCCTTGCGGCGGCTGAAGAGTCCCATCCGGCGACCCTAGCGACGAGAGCACGCCACGCGGGGGGAGTTGGGCCGGTTGCCGCATACGGGCGCGGGCACGGGGCGATCTCCGTTCCGTGACCGAATCGGTCGTCATTCGTGCTCCCCACGCGTGGTGCGCCCGTACAGGGTGGTGCAGGGGGTCTCATGCGCAGACTGTTCGGTCTTCTCCTTCTTCTTCCGTTGCTCGCCGGTTGCTTCGTGCACGGTCCGCAGCGCATCAGGTGGGACGAGGGTGCCGAAGACGCCTTTCGTGTGCCGTTGCCCGTGCCGACGGATGCCTCGGGCGGCTGGGCGCTGGTGATCCGGCGCCTGGGGGTCATCGGGCAGGGAAGAGTGGCGGCGAGGGTCGATGAGAACGGGGAGGTTCTCTGGCGTACGAAGCTGCCGGCCCGGTTCGCCCTCACCGGACGGCCGGGGCAGGTGCACGCCGTCGTCAGCCCGTCCGAGAGCCCGTTGACGCTCATCGGCGCGGCGGCACCCGGCCGGTTGCCGTTCATCGCGACGCTCGATGCCATGACCGGCCGCTTCGCGGAGCTCGCCTACCCCCCGGCCCGTACCCCTGGGGAACTGCGGTACGTCACTGTCACGTGGACATCGGGAACGCGTGTGGCGGTGGCCGCTACGTGCCTGCCCGCATCGTCCTGCACATTGACAGCCTGGAACGCTGATACCGGCCAGGTCCGGTGGAAGCACCGAACCCGCGGCCCGGCCGTCTTCGCCACCCCGTGCGGCCAGGACGGCGAGGAGAGGGGAGGTGCGGACCCCTACTGGCGGAGATGCGATCCGCTGGTCTTCGCCGCAGACGGCCGACTCGTGACCCTCCGGGGCGATGAGGACCGGCTCCGGTCATGGCCCGTCGAGTTGCCCGGAGGCGACATCGCGCAGGTGATGCCCACCCTCTACCGCATCCTCGTGGTCACGGCCCCGCATGGACCCGGCTGCCGCGCGCAGGCAGCGGCGTACGACCTGGAGTCCGAGACGGCCGCCCCGGTCTGGCAACGCACCTTCACCTGGGACCAGCCCCAGGCAGCCGTCCACGAAGGCTGCCGCAGGGATCCGTCGATCTCGCTCTTCGTGGGCTCCCACCTGACCCTGCCGGACTCGGCGGGGGCCCTGGTCGGGGATGACTACGACGGAACGTTCTTCCTGCGCCTGAAGCCCGGCGAGTACCCCGTCACCTACGGCAGCGCGGTGCTCGCCTATCGCGCGGACGGCAGCCACCGCGACCCGCGGCCCGCTCCGTCCACCGCTCCCCGGCGCCGCCCCCCAGAACTGGTCCCCACCGCACATGAGGTGGGGGAAGGCGTCTGGTACGTCCCGGGGGAGGTCCGGAGGGGCGAGATCATCGCGGTCGACGTCTACGGGGAGATCACCTGGCGGCGCACCGTCGCCGGCCCCCCGTTCTTCCTCGGCAACCGCCTTGTGTACGCGCTTGGTTCGAGCCTGGTCGCGATCCGCGCGGCTGACTGAGCCGCCGCCCGCCCCGGAGTTGAGGCTGTGGGCGACTGCTCACGGGAGGACGACGCGGAAGTGGGTGGTCAGCCGCTGCTCGTCGTCCAGGACGTGGAACGCGAGGCCGGGCGGCTGGTCCCGATCCGCCGCGCGGTCGCCCTCCCAGGGCATGCGCAGCGTCCAGGTGATGGCCGGTCCGACGATCAGCGGACGCCCGCCGAAGGCCGAGGCGGCCGCGGTGTGGGCGTGGCCCGTGAGGACGGCGGCGACCCGCGGGTGCGCGTGGAGCAGGTCGGCCAGGTGCCCGGGCTCCTGGAGCATGAAGGCGTCGGGCAGCGGGTGATGGAGTGCTACCGGCGGCTGGTGGAAGGCGATCAGGGCCGGGGTGTCCTGCGGCAGCGCGGTGAGGGTGGAGTCGATCCAGGCGAGCGTCTCGGTGTCGAGTCGCCCCTCGTCGCGGCCCGGGATGGTGGAGTCGCACATGAGGATCGCGGTGCCGGAGACGTGGTGGAGCCGGTTGACCGGGCCGTCCTCGGGTGCCTCCCCGAGCAGGGCCTTGCGGTACGCCGGCCGGGCGTCGTGGTTCCCGGGGCAGGTGAGCACGGGGAAGGGCGCGGCCAGGATCCGGGCCGCTTCCTCGTACTCGGCCTCCTCGCCGTGATCGGCGATGTCCCCGGTGACCAGGAGCGCGTCCACCGGCTGCGGCAGGGCCCGGAGGTAGTCCATGACGAGGGTGGCGCGCCGGGTCGCCCTCTCGCTGCCGTCCAGGTGCAGGTCGCTGATCTGTGCAAGCAGCGTCATTCCACAGTCTCCTTCGATGGCGGGCTCGGCCGAGGTCGGTCCTGTGCCGGGGCGGCGTAAGCGCTACGCCATCCTCCAGCTCTAACGGAAGTTGTTAGCTTTTCCGTTAGAGACCATAGGGTGTGCGCAAGGATGTGATCAAGTGGTCGACGACCGGCACCGAGACGGAAGGGGATGTCCTGTGGAGCGCTGGCTGCCATTGGAACTGGCGAGCACTGTTCGCCATGACGGCGACGGCGGCGTCACCGACGACCTCGCCACGGTCGAGGGAACGACGCGCTGGATCCAGGCGCAGGCGGATCTGCTGGCCGCCCACGTCCCCGTCGCGGAAGTCGCCGCGGACGAAGACGTCAGACTCCGCGTCATCGAGCTTCGCCAGGCGGTCCGCGCCCTGTTCGCCCAGGCGGTCAGCCCCGCCC
>NZ_JAELVH010000145.1 GCF_019399235.1 Streptomyces poriferorum
CGGGTGGGGGCGGGCCGGGAGGGTGGCTGCGCTGGGCCGATCGGGGGGTGTCTCGAACCGGTGATCTCGCAGCTCAGCAGCGGTGCGGCTAATGGATTTCGCGTCACGGCGCAGGTCATGTAATGTTGTTCTCGCAACGCCGACGGGGCAGAAAAAAGCCCGGAACGCACAAGCACTCGTAGCTTAACGGATAGAGCATCTGACTACGGATCAGAAGGTTGCAGGTTCGAATCCTGCCGAGTGCACAGCAGGCCAGAGGCCCTCAGGAGAAATCCTGAGGGCCTCTGGTGTTTCCAGGCGGTCGTGCGGCAGGGGAGCGGCGGCGCCCGTGCCGTCGGCGCCTCCATCCGTGGCATCCAGCAGCCGTCCTGCCGCGAACCCCCTTCGTTCTCTCCGTCCGGCGACCTGAGCGCGCGTCTTCGGTCGGCGCCGGGCAGCAGGCGCGCCTTCCGGCGGCCTGCTCGGCGTGTGCGTGGCGGAAAGGACGTGAGCCGCCGCCCCGGTCTGCGGACAATGGCTGCATGACGATGACGGTTTGGGTCGATGACTGGCAGATCCAGTGCTGCGGGCAGAGCTTCGCGCCAGGGGATGTTGTCTCGTGGACGCTGCTGGAAGCCGATCCGGAGGACTACGCCGACGTCGTCGGCAGCGAGCGTGCGGATCAGATCGACTTTCGCGAGGAGCATCACGGGCAGGGGGAGAGGCACGCACCCGCCGCCGTGGAGGTGGTGTCGATCGTCGAGGTGCACTGCCGTTACGAGGTACCCCCGGGCTCGACGGGCAGGGTGCACTTCCCCGTTCCGGGGACGACCGTGCTGGTTCCGGTCGAGGACGCGGACGGGTGGGCGAAAGCCAGGCCGGACGTTCGCTTCGCGGGTTACCTGGTGACCACCCGGCCGGTCACGGACGCGCCGGACGGCGCGGCTACTCGTTCTCAATGAGGGGCGACAGGTGTGGCCTTGGCTTGCCCCCGTGCGGCGAACGGTCCCAGCAGGTAGCGACTGCCACGCAGCGGCAGATCGTTCCAAACGTGTCCGCAGGATGTCATGACTCCGTCACCGCCACGGCCTCGGCGCCATCCGCACCCCCACCATGTGCCTACGTGCATCACGCCAGGGGGGACCATGCGCATCCGTACCACCACCGCGGCCATCGTCGCCGTACTCGCCTTCGCCGCCGTCGGCTGCAGCAGTGACAACGACAATGCCGGCGACAGCAAGGCCGACACCACCAAGAGCAGCGCACCCGAGGCGTCGAGCCCTGCGGACGACGGTGGCACCGCCAAGGGCAGCAGCCTTCCGGCCGAGCCCACGGGTGCCGAGCGGGACGCCGTCCTCGCGGCGGTCAGGGATGTCAACGGCAACCTCACCCATGACGAGGACAAGGCCATCGACGCCGCCCGCAACCAGTGCGCGGCCCTCGACGGTGGAGCCGCGAACACGGACCACACCGCCGCGCAGCGGTTCTCGTACGACGGCGTCACGCTGACCGATGACGACGGCAGCCACATCAACATCGGGCTGCGCAAGACGCTCTGTCCCGCGTCCTGACATCGGTGGGCGGTCCGGGAGAGCCGGTCCCCGGGAGGGGCAGGCAGTCAAGGGCCCTCAGGAGAAGTCCTGAGAGCCCTTGCGCGTTGCCCGTGCAGCGGCGAAGCGCCCCTCCTCAGCCCAGTTGCTCGGCCAGCCCGACGATGATGCCCTCCGGCCCGCGGACGTAGCAGAGCAGGTAGCTGTCCTCGAACCGGGCGATCTCGCCGACGAGTTCGGCGCCGTGATGGCGCAGGCGGGCGACAGTGTCCTCGATGTCGTCGACGGCGAACATGACGCGGTGCGTGCCGAGGATGTTGTGGGGCCGGTTGCGCGGCTCGTCGCTGAGGGCTGCGGGGGTCCGGTACTTCGCCAGCTCCAGTCGGCTGTGACCGTCCGGGGTCCGGACCATCGCGATGTCGCAGCGGACGCCTTCGAGGCCGGTGCACTGGTCGGCGACCTGGCCCTCGACCGTAGCCCTGCCCTCCAACTCCATCCCGAGCTCCACGAAGAACGCGACGGCGGCGTCCAGGTCCTCGACGACGATGCCGACGTTGTCCATCCGCTGAATCGCCATGCTGGCTTCTCCTTCTACTCTGTACGGCCGGTGGCGGCCCCTGATGCTCCTGGGACGGAGCCGGTGGCACGTTCTCGACATCCCCGGATCGCCGGACTCCGAAGAATCCTGGCCGCTCCTCGGACGAGATTCGTCCGGATGGACGTACACGCCTGTCCCTTCGGGCCGGAGCCGTCGCTTCGTCGGCCCACTGATCACGCGTAGATGCCACGGCGGCGTGCTGTCAGACCTCATCCCTAGGATCACGGCATGTCTGACGCCTTCACTGTCCTGTGGACCCATGACACGTGCCGTGCGCTGCGCAAGGCAGGCCGCGTCGGCGAGCGGCCGCCGGTCGCCTTCAGCGGCGTTCACTCGTCGTTGCCCGCATGGTCGGGTGCGCGTGCCGGCGACGAGGTGTACGCGGTGCACGTCAACCGGCGCGAGGTCTTCGTGGTGAGCCGGATGCGAGTGCTCGACGTGGAGCGAGGCGAATGCTGCGGCACGGCTCCTGGTACCTGGGAGGACCCCGCGTATCCCGGACACGAGGACTGGTCGATGCTCGGCGCCGACGGCTGCGGGGCCGAGGCGGTGCACGTGGAGGCGACGCCCGTACGCTTCGACGCGGCCATCCCCGGTGAACTGCTTGCGCGGCTCACCTGGCGCAACCGCCGAGGTCGGACCCGCGCTCTGAAGTACGTGGTGGACGGCCGGCTCGAGAATTCGATCAGCCTTCAGGGGTTCTACCGGCTGACTCCCGAGGGCGCCGACGAGTTGGCGGCCCTGTCGGCTGGTTCAGGGACCTGAGTGGACCGCTTCCGGTCATGTGGAAGAGGGGAGCTGCTCGCGTACCCATGCAGGATCGGGGTTGGTGTGTGGCCGGCCGGCCACGACGACGGTCGGCACCGTCTCGTTGCCCTCGTTGGCCGCCCTCACCGCTGCCGCTCCATCCGGGTCCTGCCAGATGTTGACCCAGTGCAACTGGCGGGTGCGACGGCCCAACCGGAAGCGGAGGCGCAGGCAGAATTTGCAGCCCGGACGCCAGTAGACGATCGGCCGGCCGTCGATCGCGCTGCGGCGTTGTGCCTCCGGCGCACTGAGGGAACTCGGGAAGACCAGGGACGAGTGCATGCCTGCGAGCAGCACGAACATCAGCAGGAGTGCTGCGGCTTCGCCGGGGCTCCCGCTGAGGACCATCCCGGTCGCGACGAGCAAGCCGCAGAGCGCAAACAGTGTGGGCAGGATCCAGGCGCGCATCATGATGACGCAGGCTATCGGCGAGTCGAACTACTCCTCGAACCAGCTCGCCCACGTGGAGTCCCACTGATCGGTGTAGCCGCCCCTGGCCGGTCTGCGCCCCGCCTTCTTCGTGCAACCCGGATTCGAAAGCGATCTGAGTGCGAGCGCACATCCGCGAGGCCGCCCCGGCGGTCTCCTCCCCGCTCACTTCACTCCCAACTTCCTGCCTCCACTTTCGGGCAGGACGGGCAGCTGCGCGGAAACCACTGGACCACCGATCCGTGCGCCTCGGTCAGCTGCGGGCCGAGGTCGCGGACCGCCCCGGTGTGCAGGGCCGTGCCGCAGAAGACGCAGTGCACGCCGCGCTGCTGCTGGGCGGACAGTGTGACGACCGGAGGCAGCGTGACGAGCCGCCTGTCGGGTGGGGAGTCCGGGGTGGAAGGATGGCGCATGGTCGGTCTCCTGGTGATCTCAGGGTTCTGACTGGCCCCGGCCATATGGAGGTACGAACTCCGGTCTGGGGCCTTTCTGTTGCTGGTGGCGTCGCCACTTGACGGCAAATTTATGGGAGTCCCATAATGCAAGTCAAGCGGCACGCCCGATTCGAAGGAACGGGATGGCCGAGACAGAGAGTGAAGGGCCGGTCGAGAGGGAGGAGGTGCAACGTGTCTTCGATGGCCTGGACGCCGTCGAGTCGATGGAGGACTCGCTAGAGAAGGCGCAGATCATCAGCCGCCTGCTCAGAGATCAGACCGAGCGCACCAAAAGGCTGAAGGAGCACCGTCGGAGGATCGTGCTGCGCCTGCGGTCGCAGAAGGTGACGTACCGGGAGATCGCCGAAAACCTGGGGGTCTCGATCGGAACCGTGCAGGACATCGAGCGCGGCTATTCCGGTTCGGGGAAGAACCGTCCCAAGAAGAGCACCGAGACCTCGGCCGGGTAGCAGAACGGCCGAGCGGTGTAGAGACCGCCCGGCCGTAGTGACCAGCGGGTGATCACCCCGCCGATCCGAAATCCACCCTGAAGAGAAGGATTCGCGTTTCGATCGTAGGGCCAGTACCCGCGCGGTGACCACTCCCGCGCCCTGAGCCGTTCGGAACGGCCCCGTTTCCGGCGATCCCCGCGGCCCGACGGCCGCCCCTCACCCACGGACTGTGATGCGCCATCCCACCGGCGCGGCTTCGTGCTGCGCTTCTCCGTCATGCCCGGATCCGGCATGGACCCCCGTACCCCGCGCTCTCCAGGAGCTGGATGCGACGGCCTCCCGGCAGGCCCGGCCGCGTGCGTGGCTGCGGGCCGTCGTGTGGCTCGTCGAGGCGGGGCTGCACCGCCGGGCAGGGGCGACGACGCTGGCCGTCGCGCGGGACCTGGCCGGGCGGATGGACTACCGGCTCGGCTTCGTGCTGTACGACCTGGAGGGCACCGCTGCCCGGTGCGGGGTTTCGGTGGCGACGGTGAAACGCCACGTCCGGGTGTTACGGGAGCTGGGTGCGCTGGTGTGGCGGCGGCACGGGACGAAGCGGAACCTGCACCTTCCCGGCCGCCGGTACGCGGGTACGGCGACGGTCTACGCGGCGGTGATTCCGGCTGTGTACGACGCTGCGATGGGCCACCGGCTGGAGGGCGCCGGCTACGGGGCGCGGGTGGTCGGGGTGACGGACGCAGGTCGGGAACGTGCGGTCGAGGCCGTGCGGGCGAGCGCCCGGCCTGTGGATAACCCGCCTGCGAGGAAACGCAGTTCAGGCGGCCGTGCGCCCCATTCTTCCGGGCGCCACCACGACGTACCCAGAGCTGATGTGGAGGAGAAGGGGAACTACACCCCGGGGAGGTCCCCGCTTCGGGTCGCCCGGGACATCGCCGTCGCCCGGCAGGTGCGGCCGCTCGTCGGCTGGATCCAGTGCGAAGGGCTGCGCCGCCTCGCGTACGCGCTGCGCCCCCTCATCGACCGGGGCCTCGACGCCCGCGCCATCGCGGCCGAGCTCTGCGGCCTGGCTGCCGGATGGCGGCCGGTCCGGCCCGCGGCCTGGATCACCGCTGCTCTGGGACGCGATCGGGAGGAGCCGGTGGCCCATGGGCGTACGGACCCGCCCGAGGTGTTCCAGCGCGCCGTTATCGGTACGCGGGAGCCGGAGTGCGTGGTGGGTGCCGATAGCCCGTGGTACGGCATCGAAGGGCTGACCCGTGAGGAGGTCGTCGATTTACGCTCGGCCGCCGCGTCGGACCCCGGACTGGTGTTGGCTGCCCTGGAGAACCTCGGCGAGCGCGACACCCGTCGGCTGTACACGAACCGGCTCGTGGACGAGGCGCTGCTGTACGCGTTCACCGGGGTGCGCCGTGGGCGTACCGGCTCCGGGCACCACCCCGACCTCATGTGATGGGTGGGGACGGCGAGAGAATCCGCGCACCACAACGACAGAGGCGAGGAAGAGCGGATGATGAACAGACAGACCCCGCGTAGCGCTACGGCTTTGTACGCGACCGCCGTGACCTGCGCCGTCATAGGTGCCCTGCTGTGGCTGCGCAGCCGGTCCATCCCGGCACCCGGCTCGTCCCTGCACGGCTCCTCCGCGGAGTACAGGTCCTTCGCGGACGCCGACAACTCCCTCCCGTCGTCCTGGCGGGTGTGGTCAACGGACCTTCCCGAGGAGCGACTTGGTATGTATCTCGTCGCGGTAGCGCTGGTACTGGCTCTGGCGGGGCGCGTGGTTGCCACCTGGCGCGAAGGCCGCGAAGGAACCGTGCTGCAGTGAACTTCCTGGCGGCTGTGCCGGTCAGTACGGTGCTGCCGTAGAGAAGCGCACGGGGGCGGTGACACGGCATGGGTCGACGACGGTACGTGGCCAGAGGGGTGCCGGGCGGGTACCGCATCTGGGACAACCGGGGCGGCCGTTGGTGGGGCGACCACTATGAGCTCTGCCCCGATGATCTCCTCGCGGCGTTGAACAGGGGTGCCGACTACGCGCAGATCACCGCCCTGCTCAAGAGGTACCGGGCACAAAGGCGTTGAGCCGCTGTGCCCGGCACGGACCCCGCATGCAGTCGTGGTTCAGGCCTCGGCGTTGGCGGCGGCGGCAGTCACCTGCGGCTGCTGCTCGGCCCGGACCACCGGCCGGCGGCGGGCCGGAACGCCGAGGGTCGGGTGGGCGACGCCCCAGGCCGCGCCCTTGCAGACCAGTTCCTTGTAGACCGCGGCGAGACGGCCGGTCAGGGCCGCACTCACGGCGCGGTCGTCGGCGGTGACGTACTGGATGAGGCCTTCCTTGCGGCCCAGCGAGATGCACTGGTTGAAGTAGCGGAGCGCTGTCTTCGGCAGCTTCGTGCCCGTCAGGCGGGCCGCGATGGCGTCGGCGGCCTGCCATGCGGTGGGGACGCCCGAGGCACACGACATCCGCAGGGGCTTGTCGCCGGGGCCCGCCACCAGGGCCGCGTCGCCGATGGCGTACACGTCCGGGTGCGAGAGCGAGCGCATGGTGGCGTCGACCACGATCTGGCCTGTGTCCGAGACCTCCAGCGTGGTGGCCCGCACGATCGGGTGGACCGCGAAGCCGGCGGTCCAGACGGTAACGTCGGCGGGGACGGAGGTGCCGTCCGCGGTCGTCACGTGGTCGGGCGTCACCTCGGTGACGGCGGTGTGCTCGTGCACGGTGATGCCGAGCTTGCCGAAGACCTTCCGCAGGTGCCCGCGGCCCTTGGGGGAGAGGGTGTCGCCGAGGCCGCCGCGGACGGCGAGGGCGATGTCCAGGTCCGGGCGGGCCTCGGCGAACTCGGTCGCGGCCTCCAGACCGGTGAGGCCGCCGCCGATGACGAGGACCTGCTGCCCGGCGTCCAGGCCGGCGAGGCGTTCGCGCAGCCGGAGCGCGCCCGGGCGGCCGGAGATCTCGTGGGCGTGCTCGGCGGTGCCCGGGACGCCCTGGCTGTTCCAGCCGCTGCCGAGGGCGTACACGAGGGTGTCGTACGGCAGTTCCTCGGCGCCGTCCGTGCCCGCGACGGCGCCCGTGCCCGTGCCCGCGACCGTGTCCGCGCCCGCGACCGTGACGTGCTTGCGGTCGGGGTCGACGGCGGTCACCTTCGCGTACTTCAGTGCGACGCCGGTGCCCGCGAACATCTCGCTGAACGGCCTCGGTGCCAGCTCCTGGCCGGTCGCCAGCTGGTGCATCCGGACGCGCTCGACGAAGTCGGGTTCGGCGTTGACGAGGGTGATGGCGACGTCTTCCCGGCGCAGCCGCTTGGCGAGGCGGCCGGCGGCGATGGCTCCCGAGTATCCGGCGCCGAGGACGATGATGCGGTGCTGCTGCTGCATTTCCCTGCTCCTGTCTCGCGCGGTTTCTGCCCCTTGAACCGGGCAGCCCGCCGTTTCCTGACAGGTGGAGAATGTGAGCCACGTCACGCCTTGGTCAGAAGGCGCTGAACAGGGGTTCTCCGTGGTCGGATGCGGCCCAGCGCCTGGTCGCGCGTTCGAGCTTGTCGGGGTTGACCTGGCTTCGGAACGCGGCGATGCCCTCCGCGGTGATCTCCGGACAGATGACGCCGATGATCCGGCCGTCGACGACCGCCAGGAGGGCGGGGGAGCCGTTGGCGCCGGTGGCGTAGATCTCGACCGTGCCGCCTGCGAGGGCGCGCTGGGCCTTGCCGGGCTTGAACAGGCCGCGCATGAACTTCGCGACCGCGAGGGCGCCCTCGAACGCCTTGGCGCGGGCCGGGACCTTGCCGCCGCCGTCGCCGATCGCGACGGCGTCCTCGGTGAGCAGCCGTACGAGCGGCTCGGTGCGGCCGCTGGTGGCGGCCGCGAGGAACTCCTCGACGATCCGCCGGGCGGTCGCCCCGTCGATCTCGGTGCGGGTCCTGCCCTGCGCGATGTGCTTCCTGGCCCGGTGGAGGATCTGCTGGGCGGCGGCCTCGGTGAGGTCGAGGATCTCGGCGATCTCACGGTGCGGGTAGCCGAACGCCTCCCGCAGCACGTACACCGCCCGCTCGTTGGGGGACAGCCGCTCCATGAGGGTGAGGACCGCGTACGAGACGGAGTCGCGCTGCTCCACGGTGTCGGCGGGCCCGAGCATCGGGTCTCCGGCGAGCAGCGGTTCGGGCAGCCACTGGCCCACGTACGTCTCGCGCCGGGCGCGGGCCGAGGTGAGCTGGTTGAGGCACAGGTTGGTGAGGACCTTCGTCAGCCAGGCCTCGGGGACCTCGATCCGGTCCACGTCGGTGGCCTGCCAGCGCAGGTACGTGTCCTGCACGGCGTCCTCGGCCTCGCTCGCGGAGCCGAGAAGGCGGTAGGCGATGGCCTCCAGGCGCGGCCGGGAGGACTCGAACCGTTCCACGTCCTGCACGGTCAGTGGCATGGCCCGGATCCTAACGCGCACGGGGTGCGCCCGGCCGAAGTGGTGCGGGCCTCAGGGTGGTTCACGCTGCCGCGGCCGGTGCGATGTTCTGGTTGGCGCGGAAGAAGTTGTCCGGGTCGTACGTGTGCTTGGCGGCCGCCAGCCGGTCGTACGTGCCGCGGTACGTGGAACGGACGCGGTCCGGCTCCTCGGACTCGCCGAGGAAGTTGACGTACGCGCCGCCCATCGAGTGCGGGTGCAGCTCCGTCCAGTAGTCGACGCACCACTGACGGATCAGGCCGGCGTTCGCGGGGTCGGGGTCGATGCCCGCGATGACGCCGGACCACGTGGCGTCCCGGTAGGCCCACGGGGTCGCGTCGGGGGCGACGCGGTGGGCGGCTCCGTCCACGGGGTACAGGTGCATCGTGGACAGGCCGGTGGGGAGGTTCTGGCCGTACTTCGCGTGCACTTCGATCGCCTCGTCGGAGATGGCGTCGAAGAAGTCACCGCGCCAGTACCACTGGAGTCCCTTCGGGATCAGGCCGTCGAACATGGTCTGGAGGACGGGGTAGGGCATGGGGCTGGTGAAGTGGAAGGCCGGTGCGGCGGGGTCGTTGACCGCGGAGAGGGTCTCCTCCATGCGGCCGGACGCCGGGTCGCCCGTGTAGCACCAGACGACGCCGCACATCTTCTGTCCGTGGATCTCCTCCGGGAACGGAGGCGCCGGCGGCACGGCCAGGAGGGCGAAGAAGCCGTACAGGTCGTCCGGTGCGGCGGGCAGGAAGTCCCGGTACCAGCGCAGCACCTCGGCCGTCCGCTCGACCGGCCACACGGTCACCCCGACGCCGACCGTGTCCACCGGATGCAGCCGGTACGTGAACGAGGTGACCACGCCGAAGTTGCCGCCGCCGCCGCGCAGCGCCCAGAACAGGTCCGGGTGCTCGGTCTCCGAGGCGGTGACGAAGGTGCCGTCGGCCAGGACGACGTCCGCGCCGGTCAGGCTGTCGATGGTCAGGCCGTGGGCGCGGGTCAGGTAGCCGTGGCCGCCGCCCAGCGTGAGGCCGCCCACGCCCGTCGTCGACATGATTCCGGCCGGTACGCCGAGGCCGAAGGTGTGGGTGGCGTGGTCCAGATCGCCCAGTTGGGCTCCCCCGCCCACCTGGGCCGTCCGCGCCTCGGGGTCGACGCGTACCCAGCGCATGGGGGACAGGTCGAGGGTCAGGCCGTCCTCGATCAGGCACAGGCCCGGACCGCTGTGACCGCCGCCGCGTACGGCCAGGTCGAGTCCCTCGTCCTGGGCGAAGGCGAGGGTGGTCCGTACGTCCGCGACATCCACGCACTGGGCGAGGGCGGCGGGGCGCCGGTCGATCATGGCGTTGTAGAGGGTGCGGGACTCGTCGTACTCCGCGTCGCCCGGCGCGATGACAGGTCCTCTCAGGGCGGTGCGCAAGCTGTCGAGTGCCGTGCCGTCGATGTGGCCCATGATCGAACACCTCTGAGAGATCCTGGTGGAGAACCCACCGTTCCAGTGTGACGCAGATCACAGGAGCAGGCGATGTGTGGGAGCATCGCTGGTTCGCATGCGTTCGTTTTCTTCACGTCCGAGGCTCGGGAGTTCGTCCATGGGATGGCAGTGCACCGGCCTCCGCTGGCCCGACGATCAGAGCGGACCCGTCCTCGCGTGGAGCAGGGGGCGGCAGACGCGGGGCAGCGTGCTGGCGTACGGGACGGAGCTCGGTTTCCGGGCCGCGGGGGTGCGGACCTGCATCGGTGCGCGGGGCAACGCCTGCCCGGTGGCGGCCCCGGTTCCGGAACGCAGTACCGGCGCGCGCTGTGCGGAGTGCGGGCGGCTCGACCGGGCGCACTCCGTGGCCGCCGACACGATTCCCGACGATCCGCGGACGTACCGCGTGTACCTGGCCTGGTTCGGGGCCGGGATGGTGAAGGTCGGGATCACCGCCGAGGAGCGGGGCGCGGCCCGGCTGCGGGAGCAGGGTGCGGTCGTCTTCAGCTGGCTGGGGCGGGGGCCGCTGATGGCGGCGCGGCGGGCCGAGGAGGTGCTGCGGGCCGCGCTCGGGGTACCGGACCGGATCCCGTACGCGCGCAAGCGGGCGGTGCGGGCGGACCTTCCGGGCCCGGCCGCGCGGGCCGCCGAGGTGGCGGAGCTCTACGGGAAGGCGGCGGCGCTCGACGGGCGCGGCTGGCCCGAGGCGCTGGAGCGGCTGCCGTTCGAGGCGGTCGACCACGCGGGCATCTTCGGGATCGAGGGGCCGGGCGGGCCGGGCAGGCCGGACGGACCCGTACGGGCGGTGACCGGTCTGGTGGACGGGGGCGCGGTCGCCGGGCGGCTGGTCGCGGCGGCCGGGCCGGATCTGCAGCTGGACGCGGGCGGGGACGGGGTCGTCGTCGTGGACACCCGGCTGATGACCGGCTGGACGCTGGCGGCGGCCGGTGAAGGAGCCGGGGTCGGTGTACCGACCGTGGTGGTCGGGGGCGGCGCGTTGCAGACCGGGCTGTTCTGACATCGTCGGGAGCGTCGCGAGGAGGGGAGTGCTGGATGAGTGACGACCGTGACGACGTGGTGCGGTTCCGGGAGCGGCTCGGGCTGCCGGGGATCATCGACGTACACACGCATTTCATGCCGGAGAAGGTGCTGCGCAAGGTCTGGGCGTACTTCGACGCGGTCGGGCCGCTGACCGGGATGGACTGGCCGATCGCCTACCGCCACGACGAGGACGAGCGGCTGGCGCTGCTCCGCTCGTTCGGCGTGCTCCGGTTCACCTCGATGATCTACCCGCACAAGGCCGGCATGGCTTCCTGGCTGAACGAGTGGGCGGCCGACTTCGCGGCCCGGGTGCCCGACTGCCTGCACACCGCGACCTTCTTCCCCGAGGAAGGCGTCGAGAAGTACGTGGCGGAGGCCGTCGAGGCCGGGGCGCGGGTCTTCAAGTCGCACATCCAGGTGGGTTCGTACGACCCGAACGATCCACTGCTGGAGCCGGTCTGGGGGCTGCTCGCCGAGGCCGGGATCCCCGTCGTGACGCACTGCGGGTCCGGGCCGGCGCCCGGCACGTACACCGGGCCCGAACCGATCGGGCGGCTGCTCGCCCGGCACCCCCGGCTGCCGCTGATCGTGGCGCACATGGGGATGCCTGAGTACACGGAGTTCCTGACGCTCGCCGAGACGTACCAGGAGGTCCGGCTCGACACGACGATGACGTTCACCGACTTCGCGGAGGGCTTCACCCCGTTCCCGGTGGCCGAGCACGGGCGGCTCGCGGCGCTCGGGGACCGGATCCTGCTGGGGACGGACTTCCCGAACATTCCGTATCCGTACGCCCACCAGCTGCACGCCCTGGAGCGGCTGGGGCTCGGGGACGACTGGCTGCGGGCGGTCTGCCACGACAACGCGAAGGCGCTCTTCGACCGCTGACGCCGACCGATGCCGGCGCCGTCCCTCGTGGCGGTGCTGGGACCGATGCCGGTGCCGGGGCCGTGCGCCGCCTCAGTGTCTTTCTCAGGGAATTCACAGAATCGGGAAAGAACTCTCTCAGGGGCGTCTCACAAGGTTGAGGCATGACGACGACGACCTCGCCCCAGGGGCGTACCGAACTGCTCAGGCCGGACCGGACCCCCGTCCGGGTGCTGGTCGTGGACGACGAGGCCCCGCTGGCCGAGCTGCTCTCCATGGCGCTTCGCTACGAGGGCTGGGAGGTCCGCAGCGCGGGCGACGGTGCAGGCGCCCTGCGTACGGCCCGGGAGTTCCGGCCCGACGCGGTGATCCTCGACGTGATGCTCCCCGACATGGACGGGCTCGCCGTCCTCGGCCGGCTGCGCCGGGAGCTGTCCGAGGTGCCCGTGCTGTTCCTGACCGCGCGGGACTCCGTGGAGGACCGGATCGCCGGGCTCACGGCCGGCGGGGACGACTACGTCACCAAGCCGTTCAGCCTGGAGGAGGTCGTCGCCCGGCTGCGCGGCCTGATCCGGCGGTCCGGCGCGGCGGCGGTACGCAGCGAGTCGACGCTCGTCGTCGGCGACCTGATGCTGGACGAGGACAGCCACGAGGTGAGCCGGGGCGGTGGGAACATCCACCTCACCGCGACCGAGTTCGAGCTGCTGCGCTTCCTGATGCGCAATCCGCGCCGGGTGCTGAGCAAGGCGCAGATCCTGGACCGGGTCTGGAACTACGACTTCGGCGGACAGGCCAACGTCGTCGAGCTCTACATCTCGTACCTGCGCAAGAAGATCGACGCCGGACGGACGCCGATGATCCACACCCGGCGTGGGGCGGGATACCTCATCAAGCCCGGTGAGTAGCCGCGTGAAACGGCTGGGCAGGGGGCCGTGGACGCTGCGGACCCGGCTCGCCGTGTCCTCGGTGATGCTGATCGCGGTCGTCGCGGCCGTGATCGGTACGGTCACCGCCATCGCGTTCCACACCTACATGTACGGGAAGCTGGACGGCCAGCTGCGCGACATCAGCATGCGGGCCGCCCGCATGCCGGGTACGCCCGAGCCAGGCGGGCCCCAGGGCAAGGATCCGCTCGGCTTCATCGGCATGGGCGGCGGCCAGCCCCTCAAGACGTTCGGCGCGCTCACCTCGGACGGAGAGGTCACCGAATCGGCGGTCGCCACGGGCGGCGGCTTCGACGCCTCGGAGAACACCGAACCGCTGACCGGCGCGCAGACGGCCGCGCTGGAGGCGGCCCATGTCCCCGCGAACGGCAAGGCGCACGACGTCGAGCTGCCCGGACTGGGCGGCTACCGGGTACAGGCCGCGGCCCCCGCGAGCGACGGCACGACCGTCCTGGTCGGCATCCCGACCTCCGAGGTGAGCGGCGCCCTCAACACCCTGATCCTCGTCGAGGTCTGCGTCACCGGGGCCGGACTGATCGCCGCCGGGATCGCCGGTGCCGCCATGGTCGGGGTCGCCCTGCGGCCGCTGCGCCGGGTGGCCGCCACCGCGACGCGCGTCTCCGAACTCCCGTTGCACAGCGGCGAGGTCACCCTGTTCGAAAGGGTCCCGGACGCCGAGGCCGACCCGCGTACCGAGGTCGGTCAGGTGGGCGCTGCCCTCAACCGGATGCTGGAGCACGTCGGTTCGGCCCTGGACGCGCGGCAGAAGAGCGAGATGCGGGTACGCCAGTTCGTCGCCGACGCCAGCCACGAGCTCCGCACCCCACTCGCCTCGATCCGCGGGTACGCCGAACTCACCCGGCGCGGACGGGAGAACACCGGCCCCGACACCCGGCACGCACTCGGGCGGATCGAGTCCGAGGCACAGCGCATGACGGGCATGGTGGAGGATCTGCTGCTGCTCGCCCGGCTGGACGCGGGCCGCCCGCTCAGCTACGAGAGCACCGATCTCTCCCCGCTCGTCATAGACGCGGTGAGCGACGCACGTGTCACCGGCCGGGCCGCCGCCGCTGCCGGAGACGAGGCCAGGGCCGGGGACGGGCCCACCCATCACTGGCGGCTGGACCTCCCCGAGGCGCCCGCGACCGTGCGCGCCGACCCGACCAGGGTCCAGCAGGTCCTGGTCAACCTGCTGGCCAACGCCCGTACGCACACCCCGCCCGGGACCACGGTCACGGCCCGGGTGCTCGCGGAGGCCGGGAACCCATGGGTGACCCTGGAGGTCCGGGACAACGGGCCCGGCATCCCGGCGGAGCTGCTGCCGCACGTCTTCGAGCGGTTCGCGCGCGGGGACGCCTCGCGGTCCCGGCACGCCGGTTCGACGGGGCTCGGGCTCGCCATCGTGCAGGCCGTCGTCGTCGCGCACGGCGGTGTCGTCGAGGTGCGTTCGGTGCCGGGGGACACGGTGTTCGCCGTACATCTGCCGGCGGACGCCGCCTTCCCCGCGTCGACCGGATTCCACTCACAGGCGGACCACAGGCTCAGCACACGGGTGTGACAGCGCGGTTGGCGAGTGTCGATGTCATGCGAACCGACACTCCCTGGAGCACCTTGCCGGCCCGGGACCACCTCCTGGCCGGCGCGGGCGATGCGGCAGGTGCCCCCGTACTCGATGTGGTGGTACCCGTCTACAACGAGGAGAAGGACCTGGAGCCGTGCGTGCTGCGGCTCCATGACCATCTGGCCCGTACCTTCCCCTACGCCTTCCGGATCACCGTCGCGGACAACGCGAGCACCGACCGGACGCCCGAGGTGGCGCAGCGGCTGGCCCGCACGCTGCCGGGGGTGCGTTCGTACCGGCTGGAGGAGAAGGGCCGCGGGCGGGCGCTGCGTACCGTCTGGTCGCACTCGGACGCCCCGGTCCTCGCCTACATGGACGTGGACCTGTCCACCGACCTCAACGCGCTGCTCCCGCTGGTCGCACCGCTGATCTCCGGTCATTCGGACCTGGCCATCGGCTCACGGCTCGCCCGCAGTTCGCGGGTGGTGCGGGGGACGAAGCGGGAGTTCATCTCGCGGGCCTACAACATCATCCTGCGGTCCTCGCTGGCCGCCCGGTTCAGCGACGCCCAGTGCGGGTTCAAGGCGATCCGGGGCGAGGTCGCTCAGCGGCTGCTGCCGATGGTCGAGGACACCGGCTGGTTCTTCGACACCGAGCTGCTGGTGCTGGCCGAGCGGGCCGGGCTGCGCATCCACGAGGTGCCGGTCGACTGGGTCGACGACCCGGACTCGACGGTCCACATCGTGCGGACCGCCACCGAGGACCTGAAGGGCGTGTGGCGGGTGGGGCGTGCGCTGGCCGTCGGTGCGCTGCCGCTGGACCGGCTGGCGCGGCCCTTCGGCGACGACCCGCGCGACCGCGGGATCGGCGGGGTGCCGCGCGGACTGGCCCGGCAGCTGGTCGGGTTCTGCGCCGTGGGAGCCCTCTCGACGCTCGTCTACCTGGTCCTGTACTCGCTCTTCCGGCAGGGCGTCGGCCCGCAGATCGCCAATGGCGGCGCGCTGCTCGTGTCCGCCGTCGCCAACACGGCGGCGAACCGGAGGCTCACCTTCGGGGTACGCGGCCGGGGCGGAGCCGTCCGCCACCAGGCGCAGGGCCTGGTGGTCTTCGCCATCGGGCTGGTGCTGACCAGCGGTTCGCTCGCCGCGCTGGGCGCGGCCTCCGGCTCGCCCTCGCACGGCACCGAACTCGCCGTCCTGATCGCGGCCAACCTCGCGGCGACGGTGCTGCGGTTCCTGCTCTTCCGCGCCTGGGTCTTCCCGGACCGCGACCGGAGCCGTGACGCGTCCCGCCCGGTGGGTGCCCCGGCGCACCGCCCGGTGGACGCCCCGGCTTCCCGTCCGGCCGACTGCCCGATGGACGTCTCTGCTTCCCGTCCCGCCGACCGTCCGGTGGATGACCCTGCGTCCCGTCCCGCCGACCGTCCGGTGGACGCCCCTGCGCCCCTTCCCGCCGCGGTCACGGCCGATGACACCCACCACGAACTGAGGAACGTCCGATGACCACGCTCGACCACCTCCCGGCGCCGCCCCAGCGCGCGGCGGGACACGCACTCCCCGGCCCCTCACTGCCGCACCGCGTGTGGCGCGGCCGGCCCGAGGACCCCCGCTGGGCCCGCCCGGCCTTCCTGGCCATGCTGCTGGTCATCACGCTGGCCTACCTGTGGAACCTCGGCTCCTCCGGCTACGCCAACTCCTTCTACTCCGCGGCCGTGCAGGCCGGCAGCCAGAGCTGGAAGGCCTTCTTCTTCGGTTCGCTGGACTCGGCCAACGCCATCACCGTCGACAAGCCCCCGGCCACGCTCTGGCCGATGGCGCTGTCGGTGCGGATCTTCGGCCTGCACTCCTGGGCGATCCTTGCCCCGCAGGTGCTGATGGCCGCGGCGACGGCCGGGGTGCTGTACGCCTCCGTACGCCGCCGGTTCAGCGCCGCTGCCGGGCTGATCACCATGGCGGTGTTCGCGCTCACGCCCGTCGCCGCGCTGATGTTCCGGTTCAACAACCCGGACGCGCTGCTCGCGCTGCTGATGACCGTCACCGTCTACTGCGTGCTGCGCGCGATGGAGAACGGCCGCACCAAGTGGCTGGTGTGGGCGGGCGTGGCGGTCGGTCTGGCGTTCCTGTCCAAGACCCTCCAGGCGTTCCTGATCCTGCCGCCGCTGGCGGTGCTGTACGCGGTGTTCGCTCCGGTCTCCGTACGCAGGAGGTTCGGCCAGCTGGGCGTCTCGGCGCTGGCGATGGTCGTCGCGGGCGGCTGGTGGGTGGCGATCGTCGAGCTGTGGCCCGCCTCCTCGCGCCCGTACATCGGCGGCTCGCAGAACAACTCGTTCCTGGAGCTGACCTTCGGCTACAACGGGCTCGGCCGGATCAACGGCGAGGAGACCGGCAGCATCGGCGGTGGCGGGGGCGGCGCCGGTGGCGGCGGTCAGTGGGGCGAGACCGGCATCGGCCGGATGTTCAACTCCGAGATCGGCACCCAGATCTCCTGGCTGCTGCCCGCCGCACTCGTCCTCCTGGCCGCCGGTGTCTGGCTGACCTGGCGGGCGAAGCGGACCGACACGGCTCGGGCGGCCTTCCTGGCCTGGGGCAGCTCGCTGCTGATGACCGCGGCCGTGTTCAGCTTCATGGCCGGCATCTTCCACCAGTACTACACGGTGGCCCTGGCCCCCTACCTCGCGGCGCTGATCGGCATGGGCGCCACGGTCCTGTGGGAGGAGCGGTCCCGCTGGTGGGCGGGCGCCGCGCTCGCGGTCACCGTGGGCGTGACGGTGTACTGGTCGTACGTGCTGCTGGGGCGCACCCCGGACTACCAGCCCTGGCTGCGGCCCACGGTGCTCGTCGCCGGGATCGTCGCCGCGCCGGCCCTGCTGGCCGTGTCCCGGCTGGGGCGCCAACTGGCGCTCGCCGCAGTGGGCCTGGGCTTCGTCGCGTCACTGGCGGGACCGGTCTCGTACACCGTGAGCACGCTGAACACCGGGCACCAGGGCTCCATCGTCACGGCGGGCCCGTCCTCCGGCGGGATGGGCGGCGGCCCCGGCGGCGGTGGTGGCCGTGGACCCGGCGGTGGTGGCGGCGGGATGCAGCCGCCCGGGCAGGGCACCCAGCAGGGCACCCAGCAGGGCGGTGGCATGGGGCAGCCCCCGACCGGCACCCCGCCCGGCCAGGGGCAGGGCCAGGGACAGGGCCAGGGCCGGAACCAGGGCGGCCCCGGCACGGCGCAGAACGGGCAGCAGCCCGGGGCCATGCCCGGCACGGGTGAGCGCGCCGGTGGAGGCGGTGGCGGTGGCGGCATGGGCGGACTGCTCAACGGCGCGACCGTCGACGCCGCGGCGAAGAAGCTCCTGGCAGCGGACGCGGACGACTTCACCTGGGCCGCCGCGGCCATCGGCTCGCAGAACGCCGCCAGTTACCAGCTCGCCACCGGCGACCCGGTGATGGCGATCGGCGGCTTCAACGGAAGCGACCCGTCCCCGACGCTCTCCCAGTTCAAGAAGTACGTCGAGGACGGCCGGATCCACTACTTCATCTCCAGCGGCACGGGTGGCGGTGGCGGCATGGGCGGCAGCGGCGGCACCTCGTCGCAGATCTCCACCTGGGTCGAGAAGAGCTTCGAGAAGGTCACCGCGGGCAGCGCGACCTTCTACGACCTGACGCAGCCCACGAGCAGCTGAGAGCCGGTACTCAGAGGGTTCAGCGCCGCAGCAACAGGTCCGCGACGACGGGGCGGTGGTCCGAGGCGAGTGTCTCGGCCACCGCCGCGTCGCGTACCCGCACGGTGTCCTTGGAGACCGCCACGTAGTCGATGCGCTGCACCGGATCCAGCGCCGGGTACGTCGGGCCGCCCGGTTCCACATCGGTGAGCGTCTCCCACAGCGGGGCCAGCTCGGGAGCCGCCGGGGCCGCGTTGAAGTCGCCGAGCAGGATCTGGTGCACCGGCCGCCGCTCCGACTCCTGGTCCTCGGCCATGATCCGGCGGGTGTCGGCCACCTGGGCGGTCCGGACGGACGGGTCGCCGCGGTAGTCGAGGTGCGTCGCGTACACGTGCACGGGGACGCCCTTCACCCGCACCACGACCTCGCCGAAGCCGGGCGCGAGCGCCGGCACCGGGTTCGGGTCCTGGGTGGAGAGCCGGGTGATGTCGTGGTTCTCCGCGCTCACGATCCGGTACCGGGACAGCACCGCGACGCCGAACTCGCGCCTGGGGGCGCCCGGAACCGCCGGGTCGAAGCTGTAGATCGGGGCGAACGACACCCGCATGCCCAGCCGCTCGGCCAGCTCGGCCGCCAGGTCCCGCCCCTGACTGCGGTCGCCCCAGTGGACGTCGACCTCCTGGAGCCCGATCACATCCGCGTCCAGCGAGCGGAGCTCCGCCACCTGCCGGTCGAGATCGAAGACGTTGTCCATGCCGGACCCCGCATGGATGTTGTACGTGGCCACGCGCAGGGGTACCAGCTGCCCCCGGCCGTGCCCCGCGGCTGCCGCGGGAGGCGCGAGCACCGTCCCCAACAGGCCTGCGGTCAGCAGGACTTCCACCGTACGACGACGCAGTGACATACCACTCCAGCCCTTGTCGGATCAGCGACCGGCAACGTATCGCGGGAAAGTCGGTTGTACGTGTCCCCTGCACAGCTATACGGTGTACATCTCGTTCCTGTACGCCGTATAAGACCTTGATCGCAGCGCTTGCGGGTCCGTGCCGAGCAGCTTGAGAGTTCGTGCCGGACCGCCGGTGTGCCCGTACCGAACCGCTTGGAGTCCGTATGACGGCGACCTCCGCCGAGTCGAACCGCCTCTCGGCGCCGAGCCATCCACAGCGCTGGCTGATCCTCGGCGTCATCTGTCTCGCCCAGCTCACCGTGCTGCTGGACAACACCGTCCTCAACGTCGCGATCCCCTCCCTCACCCGGGAGCTGGACGCCTCCACCGCCGATGTGCAGTGGATGATCAACGCCTACTCGCTCGTCCAGTCGGGGCTGCTGCTGACCGCGGGCAGCTCCGCCGACCGCTACGGCCGCAAGAAGATGCTGATCACCGGGCTCGCCCTGTTCGGTATCGGCTCGCTGGTGGCCGGGCTCGCCCAGTCGTCCGCGCAACTGATCGCCGCCCGGGCCGGGATGGGCATCGGCGGGGCCCTGCTGATGACCACGACCCTCGCCGTTATCGTCCAGATATTCGACGAGACCGAGCGCGTGAAGGCGATCGGCATCTGGTCGACCGTCAGCTCGCTCGGCTTCGCCGTGGGGCCCCTGATCGGCGGGGTCATGCTGGACCACTTCTGGTGGGGGGCGATCTTCCTGATCAACATCCCGGTCGCCGTGATCGGCCTGGTGGCCGTGGCCCGGCTGGTCCCGGAGTCGAAGAACCCGAGCGGCGAGCGTCCCGACCTCCTCGGAGCCGTACTCTCCACCATCGGCATGGCGGCGGTCGTGTACGCGATCATCTCCGGCCCCGGACACGGCTGGACGTCGGGCCGGGTGCTGCTGACCGCCTTCGTCGGGGTCGCCGTCCTCACCGGGTTCGTGCTGTGGGAGCTGCGCATCCCGTACCCGATGCTGGACATGCACTTCTTCCGCAACCAGAAGTTCATCGGCGCGGTCGCGGGCGCGATCCTGGTCGCGTTCGGGATGGGCGGCTCGCTCTTCCTGCTCACCCAGCAGCTCCAGTTCGTCCTCGGCTACGGGCCGCTGGAGGCCGGTCTGCGGACGGCCCCGCTGGCACTGAGCGTCGTCGCGCTCAACCTCACCGGGCTCGGCGCACGGCTGGTGCCCAAGCTCGGCACGCCCGTCACCATCGCCTCCGGCATGGCGCTGCTCGCCGCCGGACTGGGCGCGATCGCGCTGCTGGGCGGGGACGGCTACGCGGGGACGCTGCTGGGCCTGCTCGTGATGGGTGCGGGCATCGCGCTCGCCATGCCCGCCATGGCCAACGCGATCATGAGTGCGATCCCGCCCGAGAAGGCCGGTGTCGGCGCCGGGGTCAACGGCACCCTCGCCGAGTGCGGCAACGGCCTCGGGGTCGCGGTGCTCGGCGCGGTCCTGAACTCCCGGTTCGCGGCGCTCGTCCCGTCGGCCGTCGGCGCGGCCTCGCTGCCCGCCGCCCTGGCCGCCGCGAGCGGTGACGCGGAGCGGCAGCGGATCACGGACGCGTTCTCCTCCGGTCTGGAGACCAGCATGCTGGTCGGGGCGGTGGCGGTGCTGGCCGGCGGGTTGCTGGCCGCGGTACTGCTGCGCCGCGCGGAGCGGGGAGAATCGGAAGGGGCCGACCCGGCCGTGGCAGCGGCATAGCATCGGACGGGGGCCTACCGGACCGTACTGCTCCGCTTCTGGGGCAGACGGTACGTGTCCGGTGTGCCCCGCCGGCGAGACGAGGGAGTGCGCCATGGTGTCCGCGGCCGACCGTGCGAAGGACCCTGCCCGGACCAGCGTGTGGCTGAACCACCGGCCACCCTCGCGCGCCCGGAAGGCCGACCAGCCCGCCGGGCTCGACCGCGACCGGATCACGGCGGCGACGGTCCGGCTGCTGGACGCCGAGGGCCTCGCGAAGTTCTCCATGCGCCGGCTCGCCGCCGAGCTGAACGTCACGGCGATGTCCCTCTACTGGTACGTCGACACCAAGGACGACCTCCTTGAGCTGGCCCTCGACTCGGTCTACAGCGAGATCGACGCGCCGCAGGAGAACGCGCCCTGGGAGACCCGGCTGCGCGCGCTGGCGACGTCCTACCGCGCACTGCTGGTCCGGCACGTCTGGGTCTCCCCGCTCGTCGGGAAGTTCCTCAACACGGGGCCGCACGCGATGCTCATGTCGTACGCCATCCAGGACGTGATCCGCGAGACCGGCCTCCCCATGGGGCGGCAGACCGGCGCGCTCTCCGCGGTCTTCCAGTTCGTGTACGGATTCGGGACCGTCGAGGGCCAGTTCGCCCAGCGCAGTGCCGAGGCGGGGCTCACCCAGGACGAGTACTTCCAGCAGGCGATGGCGGCCATCCAGGGCCAGCCGCAGCTGGGCCCGATCGTGGAGAACTCGCAGGACCTCATCGCGGCGCGGGGTGCCGAAACCGTGCACGAGATGCACGAGCGGGACTTCGCCTTCGCGCTCGACCTGCTGATCGCGGGCATCGTGGCCATGCGCGAACGGGAGCGGTCCCCGGAGACCGAAGGGGCCTCGGGGACCCGGGAGACCCGCCCCCGTCAGTAGCCGCGGGTGGTGTCCACGGCGAGTGCGGGGATCCGTCCCGCCGTCAGTTCCCGCAGGCAGGCCGCGAAGTCGGTGACGATGTCGTCGTCCGCCGTGATGCCCGCGGAGTGCGAGGTGATCACCGTACGGGGCAGCCGCCAGCAGGCGTCGCCGGGTGCGGCCGGCTCGTCGGGCAGCACGTCCAGCACCGCGCGCCCCACCGAACCCGCGTGCAGCGCCGCCTCCAGCGCCGCCAGGTCCACGGTCGCTCCCCGCCCCACGTTGAGGAACGTGGCCCCGCCCATGGCCGCGAACCGGGCCGCCCCGAAGTACCCGGCCGTCGCGTCCGTCAGCGGGAGCGCGGCCACCACCCAGCGGGCGGCCACCGGTTCGTCCCCCACGGCCACCGCGTCGAAGCCCGGCGGGACGGGGCGCGGGGCGCGGACGACGCCCACGGTCCGGATGCCGCACGACCGCAGCAGCCCGGCGACTGCCGAGCCGATCCGTCCGGTGCCGTGCACCACGGCCGTCTGCCCGGCCGCGAGCTCCGAGGGGATACGGCGCCACTCGCCCCGGGCGTGCTGCGCGGCGAACTCCGGGACCGACTGGCATTCCGCCAGCACCCAGCCCAGCACGTACTGCGCGATCCGCTCGCCCATCCGGCCCACCGTCCGGGTGAGCAGCGCCCCGCCCGGCCACGGACCGGCGCCCAGCAGGGCGTCCGTGCCGGCGTTCACGCTGTGGAACCACAGCAGACCGTCCCCGCGCAGCGCGTCGGGCAACGCGGCCCCCACGTACACGTAGGGGCCGCCACCGGCCGGGCCGCCGCGCTCGACGGTGCGCCCGGTGGTCCGCTCCAGGGCCTCGGCCGCGGCGTCGCCCACCTCGGGACCGGCCAGCAGCCGGGCCCGGGCGAGCAGTCCGGGCGGCGGAAGCGTCACCGCGGTCAGCTGCCCGTGGCCAGGTGCGCCGGGAAACCGCCGGTGGCGACGGGACTCCACCGCTCGGGAGTGATCCTGATGATCGACTTGCCCTGCTTCACCATCGCCGCCCGGTACTCGTCCCAGTCGGAATGCTCCCCCGAGATGTTCCGGAAGTACTCGACGAGTGGCTCGACCGAGTCAGGTGAGTCGATCACCTCGGCCGAACCGTCGATCTGCACCCAGGGCCCGTTCCACTCGTCCGACAGGACGATCACGCTCACGCGCTCGTCCCGCTTCGCGTTGCGGGTCTTGGCCCGTTCGGGGTACGTCGAGACGACGATCCGGCCCGCGTCGTCCACGCCGCAGGTGAGCGGGGAGCCCTGGGGGCGGCCGTCGGACCGGGTGGTCAGCAGGATCGCCCGGTGCCGGGGCCGTACGAACTCCAGCAAGTCGTCGAGTTCCACGGCGGTGTTGGTCGCGATGTTCGATGCCATGGAACCGACCCTACGACTGTCGGGGATCAGACGGCGGGCAGGGAGTCGCCCTGCACCGCCTGGATGTCGAGTTCGATCCGCAGCGTGGTGCCGATCGCCGAGATGCCCGCCTGGAGGACCTGGTTGTAGTTCATGGCGAACTCCTCGCGGCGCAGCTCCGCCGTGGCGCTGAACGCCGCGCGGACGCCGCCCCACGGGTCCGGGCCGGTGCCGAGGTAGCTCAGGTCCAGGTCGACCGGGCGGTCCACGCCGTGCAGCGACAGTTCGCCGTGCACCGTCCAGCGGTCGGGGCCGGCCGGAGTCAGCCCGGAGGAGCGGTAGGTGATCTCCGGGAAGCGCTCGGTGTCCAGGAAGTCGGGCGAGCGCAGGTGCTTGTCCCGCATGCCGTTGCCGGTGTCGATGCTGGCCGCGTTGATGACGGCGTCCACGCGCGAGTTCTGGACGTCCTCGGCGATCTCGATCCGGCCGCCGAAGTCCGTGAACCGGCCGTGCACGCTGGAGATCCCCAGGTGCTGCGCGACCGCGCCCACCGAGGAGTGCGCCGGATCCAGCGACCAGGCGCCCGGCGGCGGCAGCTCCACGCCGCCCTGGCGGGCCAGTACCACCGTGCCGGCCTCGACCCGGCCGCTCGCCGTGACGAGGGCGGTGGAGGCGGCGGGGGCGTACCCGACCGCTGTCACGATCACGGTGTACGCGCCGGCGGACAGCAGTGGTTCGGTCCGCACCGTCCCGTCCTCGTCGGCGGCGGCGCGCAGCACCTGCGTCCCGGTCATGTCGGTGACCGTCACGACCGCGTGCTGGACGGCCCAGCCGTCCCGCGTACGTACCTGTGCGCGAAGTCCCATCCCGTTTTCTCTCCTTGCTCAATGCCCCGCCCCTTGAGGAACGGGTCACTCAATGAGTCGGGCCCCGGGGCGGGGACGGCAGGCCGTCCCCTGCCTGCCGTCCCCACCGCCGGGGCCCATTTCCGCCGGCCTGGACAGACTCTCCGCTCGAAGTGCCGTCCCGCCAGGGGTCTTACGTGTCCGGGAGAATTCCCGGACGGGTTACTCGCCCGGGTGGGCGAGCTCGATGTCGTGGCCGTCGAGCCCGTGACCGGCCACGGTCAGGGAACCGGCCACCGGCGGGTAGCCGGTCGCGATGACCGAGTACTCGCCCGCGTCCAGGTCGGCGAAGGCGTACGCCCCGTCCTCCCCGGTCGTCGAGGTGGCGATCACGTTGCCGGCCGCGTCGACCAGCGTGACGCGGGCGTCGGGCAGCGGCCGCCGCCCGGAACCGGCCCGCACGACGCCCTGGACCAGCGCACCGGACCGCAGAGCGGCGTCGACCCGGGTGACACCCTGGCCGCCGATCTCCACCGGCAGGGCCAGCGGACGGAAACCGGCCGCGTTGACCGCGACGGTCACCGCACCGGGGACCAGCTCACCGAAGGTGAACTCGCCCGCGTCACCGGACTTGCCGGTGGCCAGCACGTCGCCGCGGACATCGGTCACGATGACCATGGCGCCCTCGACCGGCAGACCGCCGTCGGCGGCCCGTACGGAGCCGGCCAGGCCGCTCGTACCGGCGAGCAGGATGTCGTACGAGAGCGGCTCGTCGCCGACGACCACGGTGGACGCCTGCGGCTGGAAGCCGTCGGCCGACGCGATCAGCACGTACGAACCGGCGCCGGGGGCGTCCAGACCGTAGGAGCCGTCGGCCTGCGCGGCCGAGATGCCCAGCTGCCGGCCGCCCAGCGAGATCAGCGTGACGGCGGCCCGGGCGACGGGTGCGCCCTCTGCGCCGCGCACCACACCGCGGACCGCGGTGCCCTGCGCGGTCGCCACCGGAGCGGCCACGGGGGCGGCTTCCAGGGTGTCGACGGCGGTGACGCCGGCGGCTCCCTCGGAGACCAGGGCCGCCGTACCGGACTGGTCCTTGGCGAGCTCCACGGCCTCGGCCGGAGCCGGGGCGTCGTTGGCCGCGTTCGTCCTCAGCGCGACCTCCTTGATGAAGATCGTGATGACGAAGGCGACCAGCGCGGCCGGAGCGGCGTACAGGAAGACGTCGCCGACGCCGTGCCCGTAGGCGGCCTCCACGACCGTACGGAACGGCGCGGGCAGCGAGTCCAGGTCGGGGATGCCCCCGCCGCCGGTGCCGCCGTGGCCCAGGGCCGCGCCCTGGGGACCGAGGTCCGTCAGGCCGTCCTTGACGTAGTGGGTGACCCGGTTCGCCATGACGGCGCCCAGTGCCGAGACACCGATCGCGCCACCGAGCGAACGGAAGAACGTGACGACGGAACTGGCCGAACCGAGGTCGGCGGGGTCGACCTGGTTCTGGGTGGCGAGCACCAGGTTCTGCATCATCATGCCGATGCCGAGACCCATCACGAACATGAAGATCGCGATGTGCCAGTACTCGGTGTCGTACCGGATGGTGCCGAGCATGCCGAGCCCGGCCGTGATCAGGAAGCCACCGCTGACCAGCCACGCCTTCCAGCGGCCCGTCTTGGTGATGATCTGGCCCGAGAGGGTCGAGGAGAGGAACAGACCCGCGATCATCGGGATCGTCATCACGCCGGACATCGTCGGCGACTTGCCGCGCGCCAGCTGGAAGTACTGGCTGAAGAAGACGGTGCCCGCGAACATCGAGACACCGACGAACAGCGAGGCGAGCGAGGCGAGGGTGATGGTCCGGTTGCGGAACAGCCGCAGCGGGATGATCGGCTCGCTGGCCCGGGACTCGGTGAAGACGAAGAGCAGCGCGAGGACCACGGAACCCGCGAGCATCGCACCGGTCTGCCAGGACATCCAGTCGTACTTGTCGCCCGCGAAGGTCACCCAGAGGAGCAGCAGCGAGACGGCGGCGCTGATGAAGAACGCGCCGGTCCAGTCGACCTTGACCTCACGCTTGACGACCGGGAGCTTCAGGGTCTTCTGGAGCACCACGAGGGCGATGGCCGCGAACGGCACACCGACGTAGAAGCACCAGCGCCAGCCCATCCAGCTGGTGTCGGTGATGACACCGCCGAGCAGCGGACCGCCGACGGTGGCGATGGCGAAGACCGCGCCGAGGTAGCCGCTGTAGCGGCCGCGCTCGCGCGGGGCGATCATCGCGGCCATCACGATCTGGGCGAGGGCGGAGAGACCGCCGACGCCGATGCCCTGGACCACACGGCAGACGATCAGCATGCCGCTGCTGGTCGAGAGACCGGCGACGACCGAGCCGGCGACGTAGATCACGAGTGCTATCTGGACCAGCAGCTTCTTGCTGAACAGGTCGGAGAGCTTGCCCCACAGGGGGGTGGTCGCCGTCATGGCCAGCAGCGAGGCCGTGACGACCCAGGTGTAGGCGCTCTGACCGCCGCCGAGGTCGGAGATGATCTCCGGCAGGGCGTTGGTGACGACGGTGGACGACAGAATCGCGACGAACATACCGAGCAGCAGCCCGGTGAGCGCTTCCATGATCTGCCGGTGTGTCATCGGCACGCCGCTGGAGGGTTCGTTCCCTCCGTGCTTGGCGTGGCCGCCCCGCACACCGGTTGGTGTGGTCGTAGCCATTTAAATCCTCGTCTTTGCTTCTGTTACACGGGTGTACGGGTGTACGAGCCGTCGGTGGGCCGGGAGCGGCAGTCGCCGCTGTGCGTTCCGGGGGCGCACCCGCCGGAGCTGCGACAGGAGAAGCTGTCGCGCAGCCGGGCCAGCAACGTGTTGAGCTGTCCGACCTCGTCGTCGGACCAATCCTGAAGGTTGTGGGCGAACATCTCGGTCGTCCGGCAGTTCAGATCCGTGAGCACTCCCTCGCCCGCGGGGGTCAGCCGCAGGATGCGGGAGCGCTTGTCCGCCGGGTCCGAGGAGCGCTCGATCCAGCCGCGTTCCGCCACGTGGGCGACGTGTCGGCTGGTCACCGACATGTCGACGGCGAGGAGCTCGGCCAGTCTGCTGATCCGCATCTCGCCGTGCCGGCTCAGCAGAGCCAGTACGGCCGCCGAGCCTGCTGGGCATTCGGCGGGGAGGATGCGGGCCAGGCCCCGTTTGACGGCGCCGACTGCGCTGAGCTGCCGGGCCAGTTCTTCGTACTGACTCCGCGCGGCCACGGGACCCCCAGACATTCACGTCATCTTGTTGCTTAGGGCAACCATAGAAGCCGTTGGTTGCTGCAGGCAAACGAAAAGGGGCTTGCAGAAGTAAAGGAAAACAAAAGGCTCCGTAGGGTGCGGGTCAAACGCCCAGCGTGTGCGGTGCGCGAGTGGCACGTGTGTCCTGCGCCACTCCCGAGGCGGGGCCGGACGCGGTCCGGGGTGCGCCTTTCCCCACCTTTCCGGCTTCCGGTGCGGGCAGGGGGTCACCGTTCGCGCATATATACGGGAGCGCGAGAGTGGCGGGGCGGAGCGGTTCTCAACTGGAGTACGGCGCGCGGAGGTTGGGCGTCGCCTCTCGTCACGGGGCCTGTACGGCATGCGCTGGTCCGGGCCGGGGCCGGGCGGCTTTGCCACGCGGCCTTCACCGGTTCCCCGGTTATGGCCCCGCCCCTTCACCGCCCGGGGGTTGGGCGGTTCCGCCGAGTTCGCTAGGGTCCTGCGACATGGCACACAATCCCCACGCTCCGCAGGGTCCCGAGGGCAACAGCGACCCGGCAGGCAACACCCAGATGTTCCGCGCCTTCGTCGACGAGGGCGAGCCGCAGCGCCGGCAGCAGCCCGCCGCTGTGTCCTCCGGCCCGAGGACCGGACTGATCGCCGGCATCGTCGCGGTGGTCGTCGTGCTCGGCGCGGTCGCCTGGCTCGCGCTCGGCTGACCGGCTCTCCGGACCTACTCGGTCCCCGTCCCCACTGGACGGCGACCGGCCCTCCGTCGTTTCGGACGGAGGCCGGTCCCCGTCGCTTCGGGCGGAGACCAGTCCCCCGTCACTTCCAGACGGCGGTCACGCCCCGGGTCTCGACACGCATGCCCAGGGGCACCCGCCAGGCGTCCACACAGACGGTGTACGTCATCTTCCGCGCCGCTCCCGCGCCGATGGGCACGGGCAGCGGCGCTGTCGATTCCCGGGTCGCCCAGTCGATCCCCAGCCCGCCGATGATGTGCGTGGCGAAGGTGACGGTCCCCGAACGCGCGGGTGAGCCCCCGGTGTTGCGGAACTCCACGGTGACCTTCTCGCACCACCGCTCGTCCGCCGCCGCGCGCACCGGGGCTCCGGCCTCGATGACGGCGGGCCCGGCCGGGGCCGCCGTCATCGAGGCCGGA
>NZ_JAELVH010000146.1 GCF_019399235.1 Streptomyces poriferorum
CACCGCGGCGGCGGCCCGCCGGTTGCCCGGGGTGGGCCAGTCGCGGGGGAGGTTCGCGGGGGAGTAGCCGCGGCGCATCGTGTATTCGGTGATGACCGGGAAACACCGGTCCACCACGTCGATGGTGGCCTCCACGTCGGTGCCGAACAGGATCCGGGCCACCGCGCGCAGTGCCAGGCGCATCATCTCGTGGGAGAGCTCGACGACGCCGTCCGGCGCCTGCTCCCAGGAGGCGAGCGTCGCCTCGGTCTCGGTGACGACGGCGCCCGCGTATCCGTCGACCCGGCGCTTGGTGAACAGCGGTTGAACCAGGCGTCGTTGGCGCAGGTAGTCGTCGTCCTGGCTGGTCAGCAGGCCGTTGCCGAAGGAGTCGCGTATCTCCTGGTAGAAGTGGTTGTCCTTGCGGAAGTTGGCCGCCTCGGACCCGAGTACCTGGTGGGCGCCTTCCGCGGAGAACACGCAGTGCATCTCGGCGCGGAGGCCGGGCGGGCCCGCGGTGATCCGGACGACGTCGCCGTGCGTGTGCATCGCGCGTAAGTACGTGCCGAGCGAGTCCGACTTCATGTCGAAGAGCGAGCCGAGCAGCGGGACCCCGGCGAGCTGGGGGATGCCCGCGGGGGTGCCCGCACCGGCGCCGGTGGGCGGCTCCGGATTCCTGGGAGGTTCCGGGCGAGGACGGGCGTCCGACGCGTCGGATTGCTGTCGTTGACTCATGCCGATTCGGCTCCTTGTCGCAGGTGGTTCCGTCGCCGTCGCTGTCTCTGTCGTGGCCGGGGAGGCGAAGAAGGGGACCGGGCCGGTTCATGGGGCTCGGCGGACGGCCCCCTCCTTCGCTCGGGCCCGGCAGGGGCCTAGCGGCCCGCCCGGGAGGCCTGTCCGGTGATGAACGCGGCCAGCCTGCTTACGCCGTCCTTGATCTGCTCCGGCGTCAGCGCGCTGCAGGACAGCCGGAGCTGGGTGCTCCCGCCGCCGTCGAGGTAGAAGTCGCTCATCGGCGTCCAGAGCACCCCGAAGTTGCGTGCCGAGTGTTCGAGGGCCTTGGTGTCGGCGAGGAACGGGACGGTCACGACGAGGAAGAACCCGCCGTCCGGCCGGTTCCAGTCGACACCGAGCTCGCGTCGGCGCGCGGCCGGGAAGTGCCGCTCCAGCTCGTCCAGGAGGGTGTTCAGATTGGTGCGGTAGAAGGCGATGGCATCGGCGTTGGCCGCGCGGAGCCGGCAGTCTGACTCGATGAGCAGCCCGCCGATGACGGCCTGGCTGATGGCCGAGGTGTTGACCGTCGTCATGCTCTTGATCTTGGACAACTGGTCGGCGAGCAGCGTGCGTTCACCGGCCGGCCCGATGACCTCCTGATCGGCGACGACATAGCCGACGCGGGCGCCGGGCATCGCGGTCTTCGCGAACGATCCGAGGTGCAGGACCCGCCTCTCGCGGTCCAGGGCCTTGAGCGTGGGCCGGGAGGATCCTTCGCGTACGAAGAAGCCGTAGGGATCGTCCTCCAGGATCAGCAGATCCTCCTGCGCGGCGATCTCCAGGAGCTGTTCGCGGGCGGCGACGGTCATGCTCGCGCCCGACGGGTTGGCGAAGTCCGGCACCACGTACAGGGCACGGGGCCGTCCGCCCGCCGCCCTTGTCTGTCGTACGCCGGCCAGGATCGCCTTCGGGTCCGGCCCGGTGGCCCCTTCCTGGACGGGGCACAGCGCGATGTCCAGCAGCCTGGCCGCGCCGGTGATCCCGACATAGCAGGGAGAGCTGACGAGCAGGGTGTCCTCGGGCCGGGCGAACAGGGCGCGCAGTGTGAGCAGCATCGCCTCCTGGCAGCCGGTCGTCACGACGACCGACTCCGGACTGACGTGGATGGACTCGTCGTTGGCCAGGGTGCGGGCGATGAGGTCGTGGATGATGCCGTTGGTCCGGCCGTACTGGAACAGCTGGGTGCGTACCCGGTCCTCGGACCAGCCGAGTTCGTACTTCAGATGGTCGGTGTAGGTCCGGAGGTAGCGCGCCGGATCGTCCGTGGCGAACGTGCCCTCGGACGGCCTGCCGGGGGCGAAGGAGAGGGCTTCGGGGAAGCGGGACACGACCTCGTTCAGGAAGTTCATCGCGTCGAGCACCGGGTCGGTGAGGGACGCGTGGAGTTCGGTGAGGTCCAGGGCCCGGGCGGCCCGGGCGGCCCGGGTGGCGGGGGCGGTGCTGTCGCCCATGGGTCAGCCTCTCGTCGGGGCGTCGGCGAAGGTCCTGCGCAGATAGGCGGCGGCCTGTCCGATCGCGCGGCGTCCCGCGTCCAGGCTGCCGGCCATGGCGAAGAAGCCGTGGGCCACGCCCGGGTAGCGGGTCGACTCGACGAGGACGCCGGAGTCGCGCAGCCGCGCGGCGTACTGCTCGCCCTCGTCGCGCAGCGGGTCGTACTCGGCGGTGATCACCAGCGCGGGCGGCAGACCTGAGTGGTCGGGCGCCCGCAGCGGCGAGACCAGGGGGTGGCCGCCGTCCTCGGGGGTTGCCAGGTAGTTGTCCCAGTACCACTGCACGGACTTGTCGTTGAAGAGCATCGGGTCGGTGTTCTCCCGGCGCGAGATGGTGTCCGCGAGGTGGTCCGTGTTGGGGTAGACGAGCAGCTGGGCCAGCAGTTCCGGGCCCTGCGCTTCCTTGGCCATCAGGGTCACCGCGGCAGCGAGGTTGCCACCCGCGCTGTCGCCGCCGACGGCCACGCGGGTGGTGTCGCCGCCGTACCGGCCGCCGTGCTCGACGGCCCAGCGCACGCCGGCGAAGCAGTCGTCGGGTGCGGCGGGGAACTTGTGCTCCGGTGCGAGCCGGTAGCCCACCGCGATGGTGAGGCAGCCGGCGGCGTTGGCCAGGCTCCGGCAGATGGCGTCGCTGGTCTCGATGGATCCCAGCGTCCAGCCGCCGCCGAAGAAGTAGACGAGGATGGGCAGCGGGCCCTCACCGGCGGGGCGGTAGATCCGGACGGGGAGCGTTCCGGCCGGGCCGGGTATCGACTCGTCGATCACCTCCCGCACCGGCTCGGGGGTTCCCGCGTCGGCCTGGATGGCGGCGAGGTCGGCTGCCCGGGCCTCGTCGAGCGTCATCGTGTAGAGCGGCCGGACGTCCTGCGCCGCGCGCTGGTCGTACAGGGCCTGGAGTTGTGGGTCGAATGGCATGGTGCCTCCGGGACATGGCTCACGGTCCGCGGGACCGCGGACGGTGTCAGGGTCTGTCGGGCAGCAGTGCGGGGTCCGTCGTCACGCCGCGCAGGCGGGTCAGGATGCCGTTGGCTGCCCTGCTGTAACAGGTGAAGTTGTCGTGCAGTACCGATTCGGCGTTGGCCATCTCCAGCAGGGCGACGAGTTCGAAGGCGAGCTGGGGGATGTCCGTGTCGTCCCGGACCTCTCCCACCTGCCGGGCGTCGTCGATCGTCTGCTCGACGAAGGAGAACCAGTTGCTGTGCGCCGCGGCGACCGTGTCGTGCACCCTGCCCTCGCGGGCGTCGTACTCGGCCGAGACCGAGTAGAAGAAGCAGCCTCCGGGGAAGACGCGCTGCTCCGAGTAGGTGAGCCAACTGCGGCACAGCAGAAGGATCCGGCCGAGACCCGCGGGCAGTTCACGGGTCGGCTGCACCACGTGCTCGATGAGGACCTTGATGGCCGCGTGCACGGTGGCGACCTGCAGCTCCTCCTTCGAGCCGAACAGGGCGAACACCCCGCTCTTGCTCAGCTTGAGTTCATTGGCCAGTCGTCCCAGCGACAGCCCTTCGAGGCCTTCGACCGATGCGATGCCGACTGCGTGCTGCAGGATCAACTGCCGTGTCTGGTTGCCGCGTTCGATTCGTCCATCGGGGCGCGCCAGAGTCACGCGACACCTCCTCATCTCCCCTGCGGGATCACATCCCCGTGCGGCGGGCCCGCCCACTGTACTAAGTGGACGACCGTGCGGTCATTGTGCAAGAGTACATTTACCGTACGGCCGTGCGGTTAGTTGTAACGGGGGGATGCAGAGTGGCGGAGTTGGCGTTACGCGACTACGAGGCTTCGGCCAGGGAGCAACTGTCGGGGCCGGTCTGGGACTTCCTGGAGGGCGGCAGTGGCACCGAGTCGATGCTGACCGCGGGCCGGGACGCGCTCGACCGGCTCCGGCTGCGTCCCCGGTGTCTCGTCGACGTCTCGGCGTGCGAGCCCGGTACGACGCTGCTCGGGGCGCGACTGGCGGCTCCGCTGGGCATCGCGCCCGTGGCCTACCACCAACTCGCCCATCCCGAGGGCGAAGTGGCGACCGCACGTGCCGCCGGCGCCGTGGGTGCGCTTTTCACGGTCAGCATGTTCGCCAGCCGGACCATCGAGGACATCGCGGCGGCGGCGACCGGACCGCTCTGGTTGCAGCTCTACTGGCTGAAGCGGCGCGAGTCGATGATCGACCTGATCCGGCGCGCGGAGGACGCGGGCTATCGGGCGCTGGTTCTGACGGTCGACGCTCCGCTCGTGGCGCATCGCCCGAGGGACGCACGGAACGGCTTCGCCGTGCCGGCGGGAATTCGTGCGGTGAACGTCGACTCCTCCGTCATGTCCGCCTCGTACGAGGCGGAGGCGGGAGAGTCCGCTATCGCGCGGCATTCGAAGGAGCAATTTGATCCTTCTATTACCTGGGCGGATCTTGAATGGCTTCGCGAGCGCACCTCGCTGCCCCTGGTATTGAAGGGTGTCCTCTCGGGCGAGGATGCCGGCCGGGCCGTCGAGTGCGGAATCGAAGGGCTTGTCGTCTCGAACCATGGTGGACGGCAGTTGGACTTTGCACTGCCTGCTGTCGATGCCCTCCAGGAGATCGCCGAAGCCGCCGGAGGCCGCTGTCAGATCGTTCTGGACGGCGCGGTTCGGCACGGCGCGGATATCGCGAAAGGGCTCTGTCTGGGTGCGGACGCCGTCCTTGTCGGGCGGCCGGCCCTCTGGGGTCTTGCGCATTCCGGAAGTGACGGGGTCGAGTCCGTCCTGCGGACACTACTGGGTGAGTTCTCCGAGGTCATGGCCCTGATGGGTGCTCCCAGGGTCAGTGATTTCCACCGTTCGGGAATTGTTCGCTCCTGAGCCGTTCCGGGCCGGGCCGAATCACACGCATATGGCGATCACGTAGGACCCCATTCATTCATTGTTCATCAATGAATGGGGGATTTTGGCGTGCCCGGAAAGGGTTTTCCGGCCAATGACCAGTGCTACCCGTGAGTATTAATTCGCCTCAGGCTTTACTTGATTACTCGCTGGTAGTCCGCAAGCATGAATGTGTCGCCGAGGGAAATCCGGTGGCACTGCACGTCCGCTGAGCCGATGGACAGAGTCGTCCGATCGCGCGTCGGGTCGTTCCGCAATCTGTGATAGGTGGGGATTCCTGTGGGGGGAACGGTGCCCAGTGGGCCCGTTTGCGCCGAGGGCGCCTGGGTCGATGAGATATTACTTCAGGGGGAAGGGCGGGATATCGCCCTCCATCTGGGTGAACCCGTGAGCCGGGCGGAGCTCCGGCGGCTGGTCGAGGAGCAGCAGCAGCGCCTCGAAGCGGCCGGCCTGGTGGCCGGAGGCACCGTCGCCGTACGGCTGCCGCCCTCGCTCGGCTGTATCGTCGCAATGCTTTCCGGCTGGCGTGCCGGCGCCCAAGTGGTCTTGCTCGACTACCGGTTGACGACCCATGAGGTCGGCAAGGCGGTCGCGCGTCTGGCACCGCAGCTGGTCGTCGAGCCGGTCGCCGACGTCAGTGGGACACTGCGCGGATTCTTCGAGGTCGATACCCGTGTCACCCCGCTGCGTGGTGGCCGGCCTGCCTCCACGGAGCACGTACTGCTCCAGCTGAGTTCGGGCTCCACGGGCCCGTCCAAGGTCATCGGCCGTACCGCCGGCAGTCTCCTCGCGGAGATCGACCGGTACGGACGGCTCGAAGGGTTCCCGCGCCGGGGCGAACGCACCGTGGTGCTGGCCTCGATCGTCCATGTGCTCGGCCTGGTCGGGGGGTTGCTCTACGGACTCGCCAGCGGAGCGCAGGTGGTACTGCCCAGGCGGCAGACCGTCGACGGCATCCTCAAGGCCGTCGCGGCGGGCAGCGAGCCGACGACCATCCTCGGCGTCCCGTCCCAGGCGGCCGTGCTCGCCGCGGCGCAGACGCCGCCACAACTGCCGCAGCTGCGGCGCATGATCACCGGAGGCGAGCTGGTCAAGGCGGCTGTCCGGGACCGGTTCATCCAGGGCTACGGTGCCGAACTGGGCGTCATGTACGGCATGACCGAGGTCGGCGTCATCGCCACGGACCTCGCCGGGGCCACCCGCCCCGGCCTGACGCCGGCGCCCGGCATGCGGGTGCGGGTCGAGGACGGCGAGATTTTGCTCGGCCTGCCGGCCGCGCCGTACGTCGGACTGGCCGACCCGAGCCGGTACGTGGACGGCTGGCTGCGTACGAAGGACGCGGGAAGCTTCGACGAGGCGACGGGCCTGCTGACGGTCCATGGCCGGCTCGACTCCCAGGTGTCCATCGGCGGACTCAAGGTGGACCTCTCCGAGATCGAGGCGTCCATCTCCGCGCTGCCCGGCGTCACCGACGCCGTGGTCGTGCACGGCACCGGGATCGAGGCGTTCGTGACGGTCACCGAGCAGGCCGCCTTCGACGGCCTCGCTGCCTGTCTCGCGACCCGCCTGGCGCCGTACAAGCGGCCGCGCTCGCTCAACCTGCTGCCGGAACTCCCGCGCACCGCGACGGGGAAGCCGGTGCGCAACACGGAGATCCTGCGGGCCGCCGTACGGTCGGCGGCCGCTGTGTGACCAGGTCAGCTGTACGCGACGGGGGAGACCTGATGAACCCTGAGATGTACGGCACCGGGGCGCGGCCCGCTCCCGGTGCCACCGTGCCGGGCGACACCGACGACAAGGCGTCCGTCCGCGACGACCGCGGCCGCGGAAGCGGTCTCCGGATCGCCGGGCAGCGGCCGCAGTACCGGCGGGGCACCCTCGACGGGAGGCCAGGGCTCCGGCAGCGGAACCCGGCGGCTCATGCCTCCCCGGCGCAGCCCCAGGCCGAGCGCCTTGCCGACCGACTCCTTCTGCGTCCACAACCACAGGAAGGCGGCTGACCGGTCCTCCTCGGGCAGACCCGCCACCCATGCCGCCTCGACCGGGGCGAGCCAGGCCCGCGCCATCGCCTCGGCCCTGAGCCGGCGCACGACTTCCACGTCCACACCCACTGGGGACCCGCCGGTCAGCGCGACGGCCAGTGCCCCGCGCGCATGAGTGACGCTGACCCGCAGCGTCTCGCCGGCGCCGCCGAGAACCGGGCGGCCGTCATCCGTGTGCGTCAACCAGAGCTCGGACAGCGGGACATCGAGCATGTCGGCCGCGGTCCGCACCAGCAAGGTGTGCGCCTTCCGACGCTCATCCCCATCCGTGGTGCACCACAGCACCGTCACCGTGTCCGGGGCCACTCCCGGGTGCATGTCCATGAAGAGGAGTCAATCAAATGTCCACTGAGGTAGAGAAGTTCATCATCGAGGCTCTGTCGAACATGAACTACGACGTTTCGGAAGTCACCGGCGACACCCCGCTGGGCCCGGCCGGACTGGACCTGGAGTCGCTCTCCGTGGCCGAGGTCGCCATCCAGGTCGAGGACACGTACGGCGTGAAGTTCGAAGAGGACGAGATGGAGACCGTCGCCCTGCTGACGGTCGCGGGCCTGGTCAAGGAGATCGTCGACCGGGTCTCCGCCGCCGCCCCGGCCAAGTGAGCCCACGGCCGGTCCCGTACGCCCGGGAGTCAAGCCCTTCCTGCCCGCTCGCCTCCGGGCACGGGCGGGAGGGCGCGGCACGGGACCGGTAGGCGCGGCAGCAGACCGCGCCCCTGTACACCTCGCCCGCAGCGCGTCGTACCCGAAGAGTCCGATTCAGAAAGTGGAGACACCGAGGAATGAATCCGAAGAACGAGCGCGTGGAATTCGCGGCCGATCAGGGGCTGGGCGTCGGCAACGTCGTGACCACGCTCCTTGAGCGGGGCACGGGCCTCGACGCGCCGACCCTGACCTTCGACACCGACGTGGACGGGCACCCGGCCTGGCAGGCTCTGTCGCTGGCGCAGCTGGGCGAGCGGGTGGCGGCGCGGGCGGCCACGCTGCACGAGCTCGGCATCAAGCCCCGGGACCCGGTCGCGGTCTTCGTGACGACCGGCGCCGACCAGGTGCTCAGCTATCTGGCCCTGGCCCGGCTGGGCGCGATCCCGGCCCTCGTCAACGGCAAGGTCCCCGCCGAGCTCGCCGTCGAGTACATCAAGCGGCTGCGCGCGGTCGGCGTCATCGCCGACACCGCGCACAGCGAGGCACTGTCCGCCGCCGGGTCCACGACCCCGCTGCTCGCCGACCCGGCCGACCTCGGGAAGGGCGACCCGGCCGCGGCTCCCAAGCCCTACCGGCACCACGGCAGCGAGCCCGCCGTCATCACCCACTCCTCCGGGACCACGGGCCTGCCCAAGGCCGTGACCCACACCCACCACAGTCTCTTCGCCGCCATCCGGCACCGTCTGACCCTGCCCAAGGGCCAGGGCATCGACCGGATGCTGGGCGCCCTCCCGTCCGCGCACGCGGCCACGGTCATCGCCGTGAACCTCGCGCTGACCAACCGCGCCCAGCTGGCCGTCCTCTCGCAGCAGACCGCCGGCCCGGTGCTCGACGCCATCGAGTCCTGGCAGCCGCAGAGCGTGCTGGGCTTCGCCACCACCTGGTCCGAACTGGCCGGCATCGACCTGTCGACGCGCAAGCTGGACTCCGTCGGCACCTGGTGGAACACCGGTGACTGCGCGCACGAGGCGCACATCCGCAATCTCATCGCCGTGGGCACGCGGGAGTCCGTCACCTCGCAGGGCCGCGTCCGCCGCCCCGGCTCGTTCTTCGTGGACGGTCTCGGCTCCTCGGAGATGGGTCACTCCCAGTTCTTCATCACCCACACGTCCGACACCGCCCGGTACGGACGGTGCATCGGCAAGCCGCACGCCTTCTCCGACGTGGTGGTCATGGACGACGACGGCGAGAAGCTCGGCACCGGGCAGGTCGGCCAGCTCGCCATCAACGCGCCCACGCTCTCGCCCGGTTACTGGAACGACTCCGTGACCACCTTCCGCACCCGCCGGGACGGCTACTTCCTCACCGGTGACCTCGTCTTCCGGGACCAGGAGGGGTACTACTACCACGTCGACCGCGCGGTGGACGCCGTGGACCTCGGCGAGGGCAGGAAGCTCTTCACGATGCTCTGCGAGGAGCAGGTCCTCGCGAGTTGCGAGGACGTGCGCGAGTGCACCGTCGTCGCCCTGCGGGCGGAGGGCCGGGTCGTCACCTCCGTGCTGCTGGTCCTCGACCCGGCGGCGGACCAGGAGGCCGACCGGACCGAGGAGGTGCTCGCCGCCCTCGACGCCCATGTCGTCAGCACCGTCGAGCGCGTGGTCGTCGTCAGCCCGGAGAGCATTCCGCTCGGGGCCACCGGCAAGGTCCGCAAGATCCTGCTGCGCCAGCGCTTCCTCGACGGTGAGCTGCTCGGCACCGAGAAGACCGCTCAGCAGGTGGGCGTATGACCGGGCGCACCACGGGGCCGGCCGCCGTCGTCACGGGCATCGGCACCTTCAGCTCGCTGGGCCGCGGCGCGGCGGACACCTTCGACGCGCTCTGCCACGGCAAGTCCGGCCTGGTCAGGCCGCCGGCGGGGCACCTCCTCGACGGAAGCGTGGACGTGGCCGGCATCGCGCCGGACATCGCGGCCGGTGAGGTGCTGCCGCCGAGCGAGGGCCGGCTCGTCGACCGCTACGCCCTAATGGCCCTGGCCGCAGCGGACGACGCGATGGCCGATGCGGGCCTGGTCGTCGGGCGCGACGCCGACCCGCACCGGGTCGCGGTGATCATCTCCAGCGGGGCCGGCGGTCTTTCCACGTACGAGGCGCAGGCGCTGGCGCGTGCGGAGCGCGGCCCGACAGCGGTCAGTCCCTATCTGCTCCCGGGCATGCTGCCGAACATGGCGGCCGCCCGGATCGCCATCAAGTACGGCATACGCGGCTGGAGTTCGGCCATCGCGACGGCGTGCGCCGCCGGTGCCCACGCGGTCGCGGAGGCGGCCCGGCTGATCCGGTACGGCGAGGCCGACGTGGTGGTCTGCGGCGGCGCCGAGGCCCCGCTCAACCCCACCTCCGCGCTGGCGTTCGCACACGCCCGGGCGCTGTCCCACGGCTGGGACGACCCGGAGGCGGCCAGCCGCCCCTTCGACCGGCGCCGCAACGGATTCGTGCTGGCCGAGGGTGCGGGCGTGCTCGTCGTCGAGCGGGCGGAACACGCGGAGGCACGCGGTGCGGCGGGCTACGCCGACCTTCTCGGCTGGGGCGCCACCACCGACGCGTACCGGCCGACGGCACCGCGCCCGGACGGTGAGGGCGCCGCGATGAGCATGCGCGGAGCGCTGGCCACGGCCGGGCTCGGCCCGCAGGACATCGGCTACATCAACGCGCACGGCACGTCGACCAAGCTGGGCGACATCGCCGAGACGAAGGCCGTGCACGCCGTCTTCGGGGACCGCTCGCCGGCCGTCAGCAGCACGAAGTCGATGACGGGCCATCTGCTCGGCGGGTCCGGCGCGCTGGAGGCGGCCGTCTGCGCGCTGGCGATCTCGCAGGGCCGGATGCCCCCGACGCACAACCTCGACGAGGTGGACCCCGCCTGCGATCTGGACCATGTGCGCGGCGAGGCCAGGCAGCAGCGGATCGAGGCGGCGATCTCCAACTCGTTCGCCTTCGGCGGTCACAACGTCAGCCTCCTGCTCGGTGCGGCAAGTACCCCCAAGAAGCGCTAGAGGAAAGGGAACAACGCGTGAACATCGGAGCCGTGGACCATATCGAGTTCTACGTGGGCGACGCCCAGCAGTCGGCGTTCTACCTCTGCACCGCGTTCGGATTCCGTGTGTGCGGGCAGGCCGGTCCCGAGACGGGGCAGGCCGGCCGGCGCTCCCTGCTGCTGAAGCAGGGCGGCATCAAGGTCGTGCTGACCTCCGCGCTGAGCGCGGAGCACCCGGCGGCCGCCTACGTGGCGCGGCACGGTGACGGCGTGGCCAACATCGCGTTCGAGGTGACCGATGCCGCCAAGGCGTTCGCGCTCGCCGTCGAGCGGGGCGCCGTCGCGGTCGAGGAGCCGAAGACGCACAGCAAGGACGGTGCCGAGGTCGTCACCGCGTCCGTGCTCGGCTTCGGTGACGTAGCCCACCGGTTCGTGCAGCGCACCGGGGACCCGGAGCAGTTCCTGCCCGGTGAGATGGACATCTTCGCCGAGGACCCCGACGAGGGCGCGCACCTGCTGAGCACGGTGGACCATGCGGCGATATGCCTGCCGGTGGGCCAGCTGCGTCCCACCGTCGCCTTCTACGAGAAGGTCTTCGGCTTCAGCCAGATCTTCGAGGAGTTCATCGAGGTCGGGGAGCAGGCCATGGACTCCATGGTGGTGCAGAGCCCGTCGGGGAAGGTCACCTTCACCCTCATCGAGCCGGTGGCCGACCGCAAGCCCGGCCAGATCGACGGCTTCCTGGAGCGTCACAACGGTGCCGGCGTGCAGCACCTGGCCCTGCTCACCGACGACATCGTGGCGACCGTCCCGGCACTGGAGGAGCGCGGGGTCAAGTTCCTCGGGACGCCCGACGCCTACTACAGCGAGCTGGAGGAGCGCCTCGGCAGCCCGGACCTGAAGATCGAGGACCTCAGGCGCACCAACGTCCTGGTCGACCAGGACCACTGGGGCCAGGTCTTCCAGATCTTCACGCAGTCCGTGTACGTGCGGAAGACCTTCTTCTGGGAGGTCATCGACCGGCACGGTGCCCGGACCTTCGGCAGCGGCAACATCAAGGCCCTCTACGAGGCGGTCGCCCGCGAGAAGGCGACTGCCTGACCACCGGGGCGTGGTCTGCCGCGCGCAGAGCCGCCACTCCCGAACGATTCGTCTCACTTGCACCGAAGGAAGACCGTGACTGTTCAGGACGCCTCTCTGTTCACCCTGACCGAGGAGGAGCGGGAGCTCCTTCCCTCCGACGAAGACGTCGACTTCTATGCCGAGCACGGCTGGTACCTCTCGAAGAAGCTCTTCACCGACGAGGAAGTGGATCTCCTCGAGTCGGCCAGTGAGCGCTTCTACGCCGGCCACCGCGACCGCACGCTGCCGGTGCGCCCGTCCAAGCTGGCGTACTGGGAGCCGGAGCACGGCGATGTGCAGCGGCACAACGACTACATCCACTACGAGGACGACACGATCGGCCGCATCCTGCGCAAGCCGCTGCTCGGTGCCGTGGCCGCGCGGCTCGCCGAGACCAAGGAGATACGGGTCTTCCAGTCCACCCTGATCTTCAAGCCGCCGGTCGCGCAGGAGCAGTCGAACATAGTGCCGTGGCACTTCGACCGTCACTACTGGGCCACGTCCACGTCCGAGCGGATGCTGACCGCGTTCATCCCCTTCCACGACTGCGGTGAGGAGATGGGCACCATCACGATGGTGGACGGCAGCCACCGCTGGAAGGAGACAGCCGACAACGATGCCACGTCGCTGCACTTCGCCGAGCGCGACCGCAGTGAGCTCGACCTCATGCTGGAGGAGAACGCCCACTACAACGGCGTCGAGGTGGAGAAGATCCCCGTGCACATCCCGAAGGGGCACGTGAACTTCCACCACTGCCGGACCTACCACGGCAGCGGTCCGAACGTCAGCGACCGTCCGCGCCGCGCCATCTCGTTCCACCTGCAGGACGGCGAGAACCGCTACCGCGAATTCTCCCGCTCGGACGGCACCCAGGTCGCGTACAACCACGACGAGCTGGTGCGCAGGACCGCGGCGGGCACGCCCGACTACAGCGACCCGGAGTATCTGCCGGTGTTGTGGAGCAGCCGCTGATGCGCAGTGCCGCAGTGGTCGGAACCGGCCTGATCGGTACGTCGATAGCCCTGGCCCTGCGGGGCCGGGGCGTGGCCACCTACCTCATCGACCGGGACCCGGAGGCGGCCCGCAACGCGGCCGGTCTCGGTGCGGGCCTGGTGGCCGTCCCGCCGGCGCCGGCGGACCTGGCGATCCTCGCGGTACCTCCGCAGCACGTGGCGTCCGCGCTGCGTGAGCACCAACTGCGTGATCTGGCCCATGACTTCACCGATGTGGCGAGCGTCAAGGTCAGGCCGCAGGAGGAGGCGGCGGAGCTGGGCTGCGACCTGAGCCGCTATGTGGGCGGGCACCCCATGGCGGGGCGGGAGCGGTCGGGGCCGCTCGCGGCCCAGAGTGACCTCTTCCAGGGCAAGCCCTGGGTGATCACACCGGGTACGGGCGCCCGACGGCAGGCCGTCGACCGGGTGACGGAGCTCGCCGAACTCTGCGGTGCTCGCCCGGTCGTGATGAGCCATGCGCAGCACGACCGGGCGGTGGCGCTCATCTCGCACACCCCCCACATGGTGGCGAGCCTGGTGGCCGCCCGGCTGCTGCACGGGGACGAGTCCCAACTACAGCTCGCCGGGCAGGGGTTGCGAGATGCGACCCGGATCGCGGCGGGGGACGCCGAGCTGTGGACCGACATCCTCGGCTCCAACGCGACAGCCGTCGCCGATGTCCTCGAGGAGATCGCCCTGGATCTCCGCGAGGTCGTGGACGCCCTGCGCGATCTGGGCGCGGGCGCTGCCGCTCCGGAGCGGCAGCGCACCAGCAGGGCTCACCTGACCACGGCCCTGGCCCGCGGCGTGCAGGGCCATGGCCGGATCCCGGTGCGGACGCCGGGCGGGATGCGGCTGAGCGGTGTGGCCGCGGGCAAGTGAGTCGCGGCCGCCCCGCGGGCCCGGTGGTGGGCCCGCAACGACTTCCGATTCGTTGGAGAGACTGACTATGACCAGCCGACAGCTCGACGTCTGCCTCATCGGTGCCGGGCCCCGCGGGCTCTCGCTCCTCGAACGGCTGTGTACGAACGCCGGGTCGGCGCCGCAGGGGGTGCCGATCACCGTGCACGTGGTCGATCCCTACCCTCCCGGGGCGGGGCAGGTGTGGCGCACCGACCAGTCCGAACACCTGCTGATGAACACGGTGGCGTCCCAGGTCACGATGTTCACCGACGAGAGCGTCGACGTCGAGGGCGTGCTCGCCCCGGGGCCGAGCCTGTACGAATGGGCACGCTTCCTCATCCTCATCGGGCCGATGGACGACCAGCACTACGACGAGCAGGTCCTGGCCGAGGCGCGTGCCCTGGGACCCGACTCGTATCCGTCCCGCGCCTTCTACGGCCACTACCTGGAGTGGGTCTTCCAGCGCGTCACGAAGACGGCGCCGAGCCGGCTGACCACCGTCGTGCACCGCGCCCGCGCGGTGTCGATCGAGGAGGAGCCTGCCGCCGACGGGGAGCCGGAGGGCACGCAGAGCGTGCTCCTGGACAACGGCACGCTCATCGACGGCCTGGACGCGGTCGTCCTCGCCCAGGGGCATCTGCCCGTGCGCCGGTCCCGCAGGCAGCGCGAGCTCGGCGGCTTCGCGCGGGCCAACGGTCTCGGCTATGTGGTGCCCGCCAACCCGGCGGACGTGGACCTCTCGCCGGTGCGGCCGGGTGAGACCGTCGCGCTGCTCGGGCTGGGTCTGAACTTTTTCGACTACATGGCGCTGCTGACGCTCGGCCGGGGCGGCCGCTTCGTCCGGCGCTCAGGCGGGCTCGTCTATCTGCCGTCGGGCCGCGAACCCCGCCTGGTGGCGGGCTCCCGCAGGGGGCTGCCCTTCCACTCCCGTGGGGAGAACCAGAAGGGAGCCCACGGCCGTCATGTGCCGACCGTGCTGACCGCCGAAGTGATCGGGGAACTGCGGGAGCGGTCCCGGCGGCACGACGGCCTCGACTTCCACGCCACGCTGTGGCCGCTGGTCTCCAAGGAGGTCGAGACCGTCTACTACACGGCCCTGCTCACCGCCGAAGGACGGGCCGGCGACGCGCGACGGCTGCGGGTCCGCTACCTGGAGGCCGAGCCGGGCAGCAGCCAGGAGCAGGACGTGATCGCGGAGTTCGGCATCGCCCCGCGCGACCACTGGGACTGGGACAGCATCGCCCGCCCGTACGCGGACCGGGACTTCTCCTCGACGCAGGACTTCCAGGACTGGCTGCTCGGCCATCTGCACGAGGATCTGCGTGCGGCGCGCGACGGCAACGTGGACGGGCCGCTCAAGGCGGCCCTCGACGTCCTGCGCGATCTGCGCAACGAGCTCCGCCTGATCGTCGATCACGGGGGACTCACGGGGAGTTCGCACCGCCAGCACCTGGACGGCTGGTACACCCCTCTCAACGCGTTCCTCTCCATCGGCCCGCCCGCCCGGCGGATCGAGGAGGCGATCGCCCTGATCGAGAGCGGGGTGCTGCGGGTGCTCGGCCCCGACGTCCGCTCGGGCACGGACGAGGAGGCCCGGGCCTTCACCATCGAGTCCGCCTCGGTGCCGGGATCGCTGACCCGGGCCACCACACTGATCGAGGCACGCCTGCCGGAGATCGACCTGCGGGTGACCGCCGATCCGCTGCTGATCCAGCTCCTCGCCTCCGGGCAGTGCCGTACCTACGAGGTCACCGACCCCGACGGTTCGGTGTACGAGACAGGCGGACTCGCCGTCACCGACGCACCGTTCCACCTGATCGACGCCGCCGGCCGTGCCCATCCGCGGCGCTTCGCCTTCGGTGTCCCCACCGAATCCGTGCACTGGGCGACCGCCGCAGGCATAAGGCCGGGGGTGAACTCGGTGACCCTCCAGGACTCGGACGCCATCGCGCACGCCGTACTCGGCCTGGACCGGGGCCTTCTGCCGGACACCGAGATGATGGGAGAGCTGACAAGGTGAGCACGACCACCCCGCCCCTGCCGGACGTCCTGGACGCCGGGCTGCTCAGTCCGGTGCGGGCCGGCACACCGGCGGAGGCCGCCACGTCCGACGGTGCCTGGCTGCAGGCGCTGCTCGACGCGGAAGCCGCGCTGGTACGCGCTCAGGCGAGCCTCGGCAACGTCCCCGTGGAGGCCGCCGAGGCGATCACCGCGCTGGCCAGGGCCGACGCGCTGGATCTGCGTGAGATCGCCGTGCTCGGCCGGGGAGCGGCCAATCCGGTGGTGGCCCTGGTCCAGGCGTTCACCGCCCTGGTTGCGGCGAAGGCCCCGGATGCCGCCGACTACGTGCACCGCGGCTCGACCAGCCAGGACATCTTCGACACCGCGCTGATGCTCGTGGCCGGCCGGACCCTGGACCTCCTGGTGGCGGATCTGGAGGGCATCGCGGAGTGTCTGGGTTCGCTGGCCGGGGAGCATGCGCGGACGCTCATGGCCGGCCGTACGCTCGCGCTGCACGCCGTGCCCACGACCTTCGGCCTGAAGGCGGCCGGCTGGCTGGCGGCGGTGTGCGAGGCGGCCGGCCGGCTGCGCAGGGTGAGAGCCGAGGGCCTGGTCGTCCAACTGGGCGGCGCGGCGGGCACGCTGGCGGGCTATGTCGAGTACGAGAAGCTGCACCGGGGTGCGCGTGAGGAGACGGTGGCCGAGGGGTACGCGGCGCGGCTCACCGACCGGTTCGCCGCGGAGACGGGGCTGTCCGCCCCGGTGCTGCCCTGGCACAGCCACCGTGCCCCGATCGCGGCACTGGCCGCCGAACTCGCCCTGACCACGGGCGTGCTGGGGAAGATCGCGGTGGACGTGCAGTCGCTGGCCCGGACCGAGACCGCGGAGGTCGCGGAGCCCGCCGCGACCCGCGGGGCGCCGTCCGCGGGTGCCGTGCTGAACGCGCTGTCCGGTCCGGCGCCCTCTCTCGCGGGCCGTGCGGTCTTCTCCCTCTTCTGCAATCCGGTCCGGCGCGGCAAGGTCCTGCCCCGTGAGCAGGCCGTTCACGAGCAGGCCCGGACCGAGGAACTGACCGTCGGCGGGCAGCGGGTGCGGGTCTACCGCTGGGGCAACGGCGAACGCCCCGTCCTGATGCTGCACGGCTGGCAGTCCAGGGCGTCCCGGTACGCCGGCTTCGTGCCGCGGTTTCAGGAACTGGGCCTGACGCCCGTCTCGTTCGACGCTCCGGGGCACGGGGAGTCGGGGGGCCGGGGCGCGACGATCCTCGAGTACCGCGAGATCATCCGCCGGCTCCAGGACGGGCACGGCGCCTTCCACTCGGTGATCGCCCATTCCCTCGGCGCCACCAGTGTGCTCCTCGCGCTGCGGAGCGGTACCGAGGCGGGCCGTCTGGTCACGGTCGCCGCGGTGAAGGACTTCGGTCACTTCCCGGAGAAGTTCGCGGACATCCTGGGGCTGCGGCCCGGGTTGCGGCGGGACCTGCGCGACCGGATCGAGCACCAGCTGTTCGCGGAGGTGTCCCGTCCGTGGGAGCTCTTCGACGCCACCCGCAGGCCCGACGAGATCAAGGTGCCGATGCGGATCATCCACGACGAGGACGACGAGATGGTCCCGGTCGAGCAGGCGTACGCGCTCAAGGCGGCGTACGGCGACCGGGCGGAGCTGGTCATCACGGCGGGGCTCGGGCACCGCAAGGTCCTCGGCGAAGCGGCGGTCATCGACTCGGCGATGGACTTCGTCGCCCGCCCGGTGCCGGGGGAGTGACCGCTTCTGACATGCGCCCGACATCGTATCGGCCTTTTAAATGCACGCACGGTCGTTTAGTTTTACCTGTGGGTCCAACGCCGTGGATCCATTGACGAAGGGACCACGCATGACCACCGCTTCACCGCAGTCACCCGGGGCGGGCCGGGCTGACGTCGCGGCGTCGGCCGGGGAACAGGCGCCGCAGGGCTCACCGGAGGCATCGGCCGCCTCGAAGCTGGCGCTGTTCGTCGCGTCCGGGGCGACCTTCCTCGCGGTCCTCGACACCACGGTCGTGAACATCGCGTTCTCCGACCTGCGCGTCGACTTCCCCGATGCCTCGCTGTCCCAGCTGACCTGGGTCGTCACGTCGTACACGGTCGTGTTCGCCGCNGCGGTCTGCTGGTGGACGTGTGGGGCTGGCGCAGCGTCTTCCTCATCAACCTGCCGATCGGGCTGGCCATCGTGGCGATCTCGGCACGGCTCGCGGGTGACGCACCGAGCGGGCGCAGGCTGCCCGACCCGGTGGGCACCCTCGCGCTCGCCCTGGGTATCGGCGGCGTCGTCTTCGGTGTGACGCAGGGAACGGACTGGGGCTGGGGCAGCGGACGGGTCCTCGCCCTGCTGGGCGGCGGCGCCGTACTGGTGCTGGTGGCCCTGCTGCTCTCCCGCCGGCATGTCGCGCCCGCCATCGAGTGGGACCTGTGGCGCAATCGCGCCTTCGCCGCCACCAACGTGTCGTCACTGCTCTTCGGCGCGGCCATGTACTCCTACCTCCTCGGCTCACTGCTCTTCCTCAACGCCGTATGGGGCTACTCGGAGTTGAAGGCCGGCCTGGCCGTCACGCCGGGAGCCTTCAGCGCCGCCGTCGGTGCCCTGGTGGTGGGGCGCCGGGTCGCGCCCCGGGCCCAGTGGGCCGCGGTGGCGGTGGGCGCCGGGCTCTTCGGCATCTCCTGCGCCGCGATGTATCTGCTGCTCGGTACGGAGAAGGAGTACGCGGCGGTCTGGCTGCCCATCGGAGTCGTGGCCGGTGTCGGCATCGGCGCGGCCCTGACCGCCATCTCGAACGCGGCCACCGCCTCGCTGGAGCCGCAGCGCTTCGCCTCCGGTACCGGACTGCTCATGACGACCCGCCAGATCGGCGGTGCGCTCGGCATCGCCGCCCTCGCGGCCATCCTCGAACGCCACAACGTCCTGGACGACCAGGGCTATCTGCAGGTGTTCCTCGCGTGTGCCATCGGGTCCGTCGCGGCCGCGGTGGTCGCGCCGGTGATCCGGTCGAGGGCCCAGCGGGCCCCGTAGGGCACGACTTCACGGAATTACGGCAGGGGAACCGCAGCGATGGGCCCGCACGGGCCCACCGTCTGCCCCCTCCGCCCC
>NZ_JAELVH010000147.1 GCF_019399235.1 Streptomyces poriferorum
CGGTGATGTGCCCCGCCTCGACGCGTCGATGGACGCGGCACTCCTTCTCACCGCCCTCGCGACCCGCGCCGGCGCCACGGCCCCGGACCTGGGCGCGTACCCGGCGGTCGTGGGCGAGAAGGTCCACGCGATCGCCGGCGCGGGTCGCGAGGGCGGTGAGAAGGAGTGCCGCGTCCATCGACGCGTCGAGGCGGGGCACATCACCGACCCGGCCCGCCGACGTACGGCCGGTGTCGAGGACGATGAGGATGTGACGGTCGCGCTCGGGGCGCCAGGTCCGTACGGCGACCGCCGACTGGCGCGCGGTGGCCCGCCAGTCGATCGAGCGGGTGTCGTCACCGGGGACGTAGGCACGCAGACTGTCGAACTCCGTGCCCTCGCCCCGGGTGAGGACGCTTGTACGGCCGTCCAGTTCGCGCAGCCTGGCCAGGCGGGACGGCAGGTGTTTGCGGCTCGTGAAGGGCGGCAGGACCCGTACCTTCCACGGGGCGCGGTGGCTGCCCTGGCGGGCCGCGAGTCCCAGCGGGCCGTAGGAGCGGACGGTGATCTGCTCCGCCCGGCGGTCACCGCGACGGGTGGGGCGCAGCAACGTGGTGACACGGCGGCGTTCACCGGGCGGGACGTCCACTCTGTGGCGCGACGCTGCCTGGCCCGTGCCGGGGAACCAACTGCTGGGAGGCCATGCGTCGCGGAGGTGTGCCCGCAGGCGACGGCGGGAAGGATTGACTACGGTGAGTAGTACTTCGGCGCTGTCGCCGAGTCGAACGGTTGTATCGCCGGATCGAGTGAAATGGAGCTGACGGACTGGCGCTGCCAGGGCGTAGTCGCACAGAATTGCTAGAAGAAGCGGGGCGTTGACCGCGAGCATGCCCGTCCAGCTCGGGGCCAGGATGCCTACAGGGAGTGACCCAAGGGCGGCGAGCAGGGCGGTGCGTCCGGTAAGGGCCACCATTCACCGCCTCAACGGGGTACGGGGACATGGGCGAGAACCGCGGTGATGACGGAGTCCGGGGTGACTCCCTCCATCTCCGCCTCGGGCCGTAGCTGAATGCGGTGCCGGAGCGTGGGGAGTGCGAGGGCTTTCACGTCGTCGGGGGTGACGTAGTCGCGGCCGGTCAGCCAGGCCCAGGCACGGGCGGTGGAGAGCAGAGCGGTGGCGCCCCGGGGTGAGACACCCAGGGAGAGCGAGGGGGATTCACGCGTGGCACGACAGATATCCACGACATAGCCGGCGATCTCGGGGGAGACGGTGGTCCTGGCGACAGCGATGCGTGCGGCCTCCAGGTCGGCAGGTCCGGCAACCGGTCGTATGCCCGCCGTGTGCAGGTCGCGGGGGTTGAAGCCGTCGGCATGGCGGGTCAGGACGTTGATCTCGTCGTCGCGGGACGGCAGTGGGACCGTCAGCTTGAGGAGGAATCGGTCCAACTGGGCTTCAGGCAGGGGATACGTGCCCTCGTACTCCACGGGGTTCTGTGTGGCCGCCACGAGGAAGGGGTCCGGCAGGGGGCGAGGAGTGCCGTCGACAGTGACCTGGCGTTCCTCCATCGCTTCCAGAAGGGAGGACTGGGTCTTTGGAGGCGTCCGGTTGATCTCGTCGGCGAGCAGAAGGTTCGTGAACACCGGCCCCGGCTGGAAGGAGAACTCGGCGGTGCGGGCGTCGTAGACGAGTGAGCCCGTGACGTCACTCGGCATCAGGTCGGGGGTGAACTGGACGCGTTTGGTGTCGAGTTCGAGTGATGCTGCGAGGGCCCTGACCAGGAGGGTCTTGGCCATGCCGGGGACACCTTCCAGCAGGACATGGCCGCGGCACAGGAGGGCGACCACGAGCCCGGTGACGGCCGGGTCCTGGCCGACCACGGCCTTCGCGATCTCGGAGCGCAGCGCTTCCAGGGAGGCGCGGGCCGCGGCGTCGCCGCTGACGGTCCCGGTTGTCCCGGCGGGAATGGGGGGCGGGGCGCTCATGAGGTACGGACCTCTCTTTCGAGGGTGTCGAGTTGTTCTGCCAGAAGGACGAGTGCGGCGTTGTCCGAAGGGACCGGGCCGAAGAGCAGTTCGTGGAGGCGGGTGTCGTCGGCACCGCGGCGTACGGAGACGGCGGGGAGGAGCGTCGCGGGAGCGTGTGCGTCGCGCGGGGAGACGCCGACCAGGGGGGCGAGGCGGGTACGGGTGGCGTGGCGCAGGGAGGCGGCAGCCCGGTCGCGGGCATTGGCCTTGCGCTGGAGGCGGGCTCGGCCCTCGGTGGACTCGGAGGCGCGGATGGCCACGGGCAGCCGCTCGGCCACCACGGGGCCCAGGCGCCGTGCCCGCCAGATCGCGGCGAGTAGGGCTGCGAGGGCGAGTTGGAGGGTTCCCCAGAGCCAGCCTGACGGCACCAGGTCGATGAAGCTGCTTTCGTCCTCCGCGCCGTCGCCGTCCGTGCCGCTGTCATTGTCTCCGCTGCTGCCCGCGGCCGAGGGATCACTGAGCGAGGGGATGTACCAGACCAGATGGGGGCGCGAGCCGAGGAGTTGAAGGGCCAGCGAGGCATTGCCCTCGTTGTCCAGACGGTCGTTGTAGAGGAGGTCGGGGGATCCGAGCAGGACGGTGTCACCCGAGGCCGGCTGTTCCAGCATCAGCAGGGAGGGAAGACCGTCGGCCGGGTAGCAGGCGAGGGTACCGACACCGGTCGGCGTGTAGCGGAAGCCCCCTGTCTCGGCGTAGCCGGCCTGGCGTGCGGCGGCCAGAGAGCACCGTGGGGCACGTGTGGACACCGGCACGGAGGAGCGCGCGTGGACACCGGGTGCCAGTGCGCCCACGGAGGGCGGACCGGCAGCGAGGAGGACGGTGCGGCCGCCCGTATCGGTGGTTGCCCTGCGGAGCGCGTCCTGCTGAGACGGCGTCAGCAGATTGGGGGCGGCGACCAGCAGCGTGGTGTCGGAGCCGGCTGCGGACGTGGCGGCCCGAAGCGTGGTGACGACGCGGACGGATATGCCTCGGTCCTTGAGGAGTTCGGCGACGGCCCTGCTGCCGTAAGGGTCTGCGGAGCGGGGGTCGAGCCGGCCGTGCTGGTCTCCGGAGCGGGTGGCGGCCAGGGCGATGCCTGCGGCGACGAGCACGAGAAGGGCAAGCAGGAGCCCACGAGCGCGGATCCATACCTGACGCGGCGTGAGGGAGGCGGAGGTGGACGAAGCGGTCGTCGCGGTCATTCGGCAGCCCCCAGGAGCGTGCCGGAGAGGTGCGGTGTCGCGGACTCGATGTCGAGATCGAGGGTGAGAACGGTCAGATACGTCTGCTGGTCGGCCGATCGGCCGCCGTATGTCACGTCGTCGAAGATCCGGGCTGCCGCCCGGAGCCGCGTGGCGTGTGCGGGAAGGGTGCGGCCCGCCTCCGTGGCGGCCTCGTCGGCGGTGCGTCCGGGGCGGGCGTCGAGCAGAGCGCGTTCCTCCAGGGAGCGGACGATGGCGCGCATCCGCTCCTGGACCGCCTGGCTCCAGTGGCCGGCCTCGGCGTGGGCCTCAGCGGCGGCGCGGTGTTCCAGTGCGCCGCGGGGGCCGCTCTCGAAGAGGGCTTCCGCTGCCCGCGAGGTGCGCTGCGGCGCGCCCAGACGCCAGAGGAGCGCGGCGATCAGGGCGATCACGATCAGTACGAGGACGACCAGTCCCACGGGCCCGCCGGGGGCAGCGCCCGAGGCGGTCGAGAGGAGGTCACCGATCCAGTCCCACAGATGGTCCAGAGCACGCTGGAGCGGGTTCGGATCGTTCTCGTGGTACATCGGCTTGGACAGTTCGTGCCGCGCGGCTTCGCGGGCGGGCACCCGTGGAGTGTCCACGGGTATGTCGCCGCTTGCCCGGATCAGTAGCTCTGCTGCCGCTGTGCCACCCGCCCCCGACACGGTGTCAGCTCCTGTTGTCGTAGCCGGGCAGACCGGCTGCCCTGGCGAGGTCGAGGTCGAGCGCTTCTCGCCGGATGCGCTGGTCCACATAGAGAAGGGCCATGACACCGGCGGACAGAGGATAGGTGATCGTCGCGATGACCACGTCGCCGATCGCGGAGACGATCAGGAACGGCCAGCCGAAACTGGTGGGTCCGTCCGTGAGGAAGGAGCTCAGGCCGCCGTCGTCCACCGCCATCGCGATGAGGCCGAACGGCATGCCGATCACGAGCGTCACGATGAGCGTCAGCAGCCAGGTGAGCGCGAGGATGCCGAAGGTCCGCCACCAGGCGCCGCGGACGAGTTTGGCGGAGCGCCGCAGCGATGCGGTGATCGACTGCCGTTCCAGCATCAGCGCCGGGGAGGCGAGGCAGAAGCGGACCATGAGCCAGAGGAACACGCCGCCGGCGGCGAGCAGCCCGATGAAGGCGAGGCCGACACCTGCCGTGTCGCCGATCAGGAAACCCGGGATGATTCCCGCGGTCATGAGGACCGCGGCCATGAGGGCCAGCAGGAAGGTCAGGCCCAGGAGCGGGAGCAGCCGGGGCCGGGCCTCGGTCCAGGCGTCGGAGAGCGTGACGGGGCGGCCCAGCACCGAGCGGCTGATGACCACGGTCAGCACGGCGGTGGTGAAGATCGTGGCGAGCATCGAGATGAGCAGAGGTGGCGCGGTGTTGAGCAGGCTGGAGCGGAGCGAGTCGGTGGCCTGGCGCAGGGCCTCCGAGCCGGTGGCGTTGCGGTCGATCGACGGGGGTTCCGGCAGCAGGTACCGCTGCACCAGCAGGATGCCGGCCTGGGCGATCACGGAGACGGTGAGCGTGATGCCGAGGACCGTGCGCCAGTGCGCGCGCATGGTGGAGACGGCACCGTCCAGGATCTCACCGACACCCAGGGGCCGCAGCGGGATGACGCCGGGCTTGGCAGCAGCGGGCTGCCGCCCCCAGCCGGGTCCCTGCGGCGGAACGCCCCAGCCGGGGTAGGGAGGCGGGGTGCCGGGGCCCGCTGCGGAATCGCCCGGTGCGGACCACTGCCCTGCGGGCGGCTGCGTGGAAGACCAGTTCCCCGCAGGTCCGCTGCCGTCGACGGGCTCAGAAGGCCGGGGGACGCCTGCCTCCTGGTCGTCGGAGGGGGCAGATCCGGGCGAGGCCCAGCCCGGAGTGTCGTTCATTCTCGCTCCTTCACGGTCCTGTCCGCGCATCGGGGCGTCAGGTTGGCAGCCATCGTGCCACGCGTGGCACCCGTCCGGGCCTGGCGCTGTATCTCCTTCGTTCCTTCCTGCGCGGGCGTCCCACGGGGCAGACTGGACGGATGGCTGATCAGGACGCGCAATCGCCGGTGGGCAGCGAGCCCGCCGCGCTTCCCGTACTTCGCTGGGACGAGCCCCCGGAAGGCCCTGTCCTGGTGCTTCTCGACCAGACGAGGCTGCCGGCCGAGGAGGCGGAGCTGGCCTGTACCGACGTCCCCGCCCTGGTGGAGGCGATCCAGACGCTGGCGGTGCGCGGGGCGCCACTGCTGGGCATCGCAGGGGCCTACGGGGTGGCTCTCGCCGCCGCTCGGGGCTACGACGTGGCGGAGGCCGCGGGTCTGCTGGAGCAGGCGCGGCCCACCGCGGTGAATCTCGGGTACGGGGTGCGGCGTGCCTCCGGGGCGTACTGGGCGGCCGTCGACAAGGGGGCCGGTCCGGAGCGGGCGGCCGCGGTGGCGCTGGACGAGGCCCGGGCGCTGCACCGGGAGGACGCCGTGGCCAGCGGGCACATGGCCCGGTTCGGGCTTGCCCTCCTGAACGAGTTGCTGCCGGGTGGCGGCCATCGGCTGCTGACCCACTGCAACACCGGGGCGCTTGTCTCCGGGGGCGAGGGAACGGCCTTCGCGGTGGCGCTCGGTGCGCACCGGGCGGGGCGGCTCAGGCGGCTGTGGGTGGACGAGACCCGTCCGCTGCTGCAGGGCGCCCGGCTGACCGCGTACGAGGCCGCACGCAACGGCATGCCGTACAGCCTGCTCACGGACAACGCCGCGGGGTCGCTGTTTGCCGCGGGCGAAGTGGATGCCGTGCTCATCGGGGCGGACCGTATCGCTGCCGACGGGTCGGTGGCCAACAAGGTCGGGAGCTATCCGCTGGCGGTTCTCGCGAAGTATCACCACGTACCGTTCATCGTGGTGGCACCGACCACGACCGTGGATCTGCACACCGCGGACGGTGCGGCCATCACCGTGGAGCAGCGACCGGCCCGAGAAGTGACTGAGGTCACACCGCCGCGGTCGCGGGGTGACGGGAGGGGTGCGGGCGGAGCGCCCATGGCCCCGGTGGGAACCCCGGCGTACAACCCCGCCTTCGACATCACGCCGCCGGAGCTGGTCACGGCGATCGTCACGGAGGAGGGCGTAATCTCCCCGGTCACAGGGGTCGGACTGGCAGAGCTGTGTGCCAGATCATCGCAGGTAACGATTAGCTAATGGGATGATGTCGTTTATGAAGGGACGCGTCCTTGTCGTCGACGACGACACCGCACTGGCCGAGATGCTCGGGATTGTGCTGCGTGGTGAGGGGTTCGAGCCGTCGTTCGTAGCGGACGGCGACAAGGCACTTGCTGCATTTCGTGAGGCAAAGCCGGACCTGGTCCTGCTGGATCTCATGCTGCCCGGTAGGGACGGCATCGAGGTCTGCAGGTTGATCAGGGCCGAGTCCGGTGTGCCGATCGTCATGCTCACTGCCAAGAGCGACACGGTTGACGTGGTGGTGGGCCTGGAGTCCGGGGCCGACGACTACATCGTCAAGCCGTTCAAACCTAAGGAGTTGGTTGCCCGGATCAGGGCACGTTTGCGGAGGTCCGAGGAACCGGCACCGGAACAGCTGACCATCGGGGACCTGGTCATAGATGTGGCCGGGCATTCGGTGAAGCGGGAGGGGCAGTCCATCGCCCTGACCCCGCTGGAGTTCGACCTGCTGGTCGCGCTCGCCCGCAAGCCGTGGCAGGTCTTCACCCGTGAGGTACTCCTCGAGCAGGTCTGGGGATACCGCCACGCCGCTGACACCCGTCTGGTGAATGTCCACGTGCAGCGGCTCCGCTCCAAGGTCGAGAAGGACCCGGAGCGGCCGGAGATCGTCGTGACCGTCCGAGGCGTCGGTTACAAGGCCGGACCGAGCTGACATGTCCCTGGGTAGCACTGCTCCGAAGCCCGGGGAGCCGGGAGTCCGTGCGGAGCGGGCTGCCGGTTCAGGGCACACGTCATCTCCGTTGGGGCGCTTCCTGCAGGGCGGCCGGTTGTTCCAGGACCGGGCGCCCGGCGGGCCGGTGCCGCGACTGCTGATGCGCTGGGTGAGGCGTCCGCTGCTGCCTGCCGTACGGCTGTGGCGGCGCAACCTTCAGCTGCGGGTCGTCGCCGGCACGCTGCTGATGTCGCTCGGCGTGGTGCTGCTGCTCGGTCTCGTCGTGATCGGGCAGGTGCGCAACGGCCTGCTGGACGCGAAGGGCAAGGCCGCCCAGACACAGGCCGCCGGAGGGTTCGTGGCCGCACAGGAGAAGGCGAACGCACCGCTCCCTCCCGGTCAGGGCGGCGACACCGCGGACGGCGCGACGGCCAACAACTCCTGGCGGACCGAGCTCGTCGACCAGCTCGCCAGCGGTGGGAAGTACGCCTTCAACGTGGTGGCGCTCAGCGCCGACGAAGGGTCCCGCGCCCCGCGTGGCTCGGGCAGCGTCGAGGCCGCGAGCATTCCGCAGAAACTGCGTGAGTCGGTGAACAAGGGTCCGGGAGCGTTTCAGACGTACTCCCAGATCAAATACTCGAACGGGCAGGAGCCGCAGCCCGGCCTCATCGTGGGCAAGCGGCTCTACGACATCGACCGCAATCCGTACCAGCTGTACTACGTCTTCCCGCTGACGCAGGAGGAGAAGTCACTGACCCTGGTCAAGGGAACACTCGCGACCGCGGGTCTGTTCGTGGTCGTGCTGCTCGGGGCCATCGCGTGGTTCGTGGTGCGCCAGGTCGTCACCCCCGTACGCATGGCGGCGGGGATCGCCGAACGGCTCTCGGCCGGCCGGCTCCAGGAACGGATGAAGGTCACCGGCGAGGACGACATCGCCCGCCTCGGTGAAGCCTTCAACAAGATGGCGCAGAACCTCCAGCTGAAGATCCAGCAGTTGGAGGAGCTCTCACGGATGCAGCGGCGCTTCGTCTCCGACGTCTCGCACGAGCTGCGGACGCCACTGACGACCGTGCGGATGGCCGCCGACGTCATTCACGAGGCACGCGTCGACTTCGACCCGGTCACGGCGCGTTCCGCGGAGCTCCTCGGGGACCAGCTCGACCGGTTCGAGTCGCTGCTCTCCGATCTGCTGGAGATCAGCCGTTTCGACGCCGGTGCCGCGGCACTGGAGGCCGAGCCGATAGATCTGCGACAGGTCGTGCGCCGGGTGATCGGCGGCGCCGAGCCGCTGGCCGAGCGCAAGGGCACCCGGATCAGGGTGGTCGGCGACGAGCAGCCCGTGATCGCCGAGGCCGATGCGCGACGGGTCGAGAGGGTCCTGCGCAATCTGGTGGTCAACGCCGTCGAGCACGGCGAAGGACGCGATGTCGTGGTGCGGATGGGCGTGGCCGGCGGAGCGGTCGCCATAGCCGTCCGGGACTACGGCGTGGGGCTGAAGCCCGGCGAGGCGACCCGGGTGTTCAACCGCTTCTGGCGGGCCGACCCGGCCCGCGCCAGGACGACCGGTGGCACCGGCCTCGGGCTGTCCATCGCCGTCGAGGACGCGCGGCTGCACGGAGGCTGGCTGCAGGCCTGGGGCGAGCCCGGCGGCGGCTCGCAGTTCCGGCTGACGCTGCCGCGTACGGCGGACGAACCGCTGCGCGGATCTCCGATACCTCTGGAGCCCGAGGACTCGCGGCGCAACCGTGAGAACCGGGAACGGGCCGCGTCCGCTCCCGCCGGGAGCAGCGAGCACCGGCTGGTGGCGGTGCCTTCGCAGCCGGCCGGCACGGACCGGGCAGCACTGCCCGTACCGGCCCGGGCCCCCATGCCCGCCCGGACCGCACCGGCCTCGGTGCATCCGGCGGCCCTCCCGGGCAACGGCTCACGTGTGGTGCCGCGTCCCGCCGGGGAGCGGCCGGACCGTCACAACGACTCTCCGGGGCAGGATCCGGGGCGGGAGGACACGACTCGTGGGCACTGACCGTCGTCAGGGCGGCCGTGGACGTGCGGTGGGGGCGACCGTGCTGCTCGGATGCGGCGCCGTGCTGCTGTCCGCGTGCGGCTCGATGCCCGTCACCGGGGACGTCAAGGCTGTGGACGCCTCGCAGCCCGGTGACTCCCAGGTGCAGGTGTACGCGGTCGCGCCGCGTGACGGCGCCACTCCGAACGAGGTGGTCGACGGCTTCCTGGAGTCGATGACCAGCGACGACTCCGATTTCAGGACCACGCGCCAGTACCTCACCAAGAGGGCGTCGAGCGACTGGAAGCCGGGCGCGCTCACCACGGTGCTGGCCAGTGCGCCGAACCGGAGCGACCGGCCGGTCCACGACAGCGACCGCAGTACCAACGAGGTCACCTACACCCTCACCGGTGAGGAGGTGGCAACGGTCGACGGCCAGAACGCCTATCAGCCGCTCGCGCCGACCGACTACTCCCAGACGCTCAACCTGGTACGCCAGAAGGGGCCGGACGGCAGCGAGTGGCGCATCGACAGAGTTCCGGACGGCCTGGTCCTCGGGCAGTCCGACTTCAAGCGCCTCTACCGTTCCGTCAACAAGTTCTACTTCGCCACCGGACGGACCGAGGCACAGTCCACGCTGGTCGCCGACCCCGTCTACATCCGTAACCGGACCGACCCCGCCACCGGTATGGACACGGTGACGCAGGCCGTCCGCAGCCTCCTCAGAGGTCCGACCGACTGGCTGCGGCCGGTGGTCGCGTCCCGCTTCCCCGCAGGCACCGGACTGCGGAAGGGCGTCACCTCACTGACCCCCGACGACCGCAACGTGCTGAAGGTCCCCCTCAACAAGAAGGTGGACGGGGCCGGCCAGCGCTCCTGCCGGATGATGGCCTCACAGGTGCTCTTCACCCTCCGGGACCTGACATCCGCCCGGGTCGAGCAGGTCGAGCTGCAGCGTTCCGACGGGTCGGCGCTGTGTGTGCTGGGAGCGGACCAGGCAGAGGAGTACGCCCCCGACGGCTCGTCGGGCGGTTCCGACAGCCAGTACTTCGTCGATGCCAAGGGGCATGTGGAGCGCATCCCGGGAAGCACCCGGGGCAGTGGTGAGCCGCAGCCGGTGGCCGGTCCGTTCGGCAGCGGTTCGCTGCGGGTGAGCGCGGTCGGAGTGTCCCGGGACGAGCAGTCGGCGGCTGCGCTCTCGCAGAACAAGGACGCGCTCTACACGGCCTCCCTGGCCACGGCCGGGGAACTCGGGCCACCGGTGGTGACCAGCAGGGCCGACAAGGCCGGGGACCGGCTGACCGCCCCCAGCTGGGACAGCCGGGGTGATCTCTGGGTCGCCGACCGCGACCCGGACAACCCGCGGCTGCTGCGGCTGGCCGACGGCACCGGCAAGCCGGAGGAGGTCACCGTGCCGATCCTGGACGGCAGCCGTGTCACGGCACTGCGCCTGTCCTCGGACGGGGTCCGCATCGCACTGCTGCTGACACTGGGCGATCGGACGACGCTGCAGATCGGCCGGATCGAGCGGCAGGGCCCGCAGGGCAAGGAGCAGGTCTCCGTGGTGGACCTGCGGCACGCCGCGCCGCAGCTGGCCGATGTGACCGCGATGTCGTGGTCGGGCGGCAGCCGCCTCGTGGTGGTCGGCAAGGAGGAGGGAGGGGTGCAGCAGGTCCGCTATGTGCAGGCGGACGGTTCGACGCCCTCCTCGGGCGTGCTGCCCGGTGTCAACCAGGTGCGCGCCATCGCGGCGGCGGACGACGAACAGCTGCCGCTGATGGCGGACACGGTCGGCGACGGAATAGTGAAACTGCTGCCCGGCGACAACTGGCAGACGGTGCTGAAGGAAGGTTCGGCCCTGGTCTACCCGGGCTGACCGGCAGTACATCCGTGACGCCAGGACCGGCACGCCGTACGAGGGCACGAAGGCCGTCCGGGCGCAGCCGCGTGTTCCGCGGTGGCCGGCCGTTGTCCACAGGGGTGGTCGGGCTGCCGTGACGCGGGCACAGTGGAGCCATGCGCGGGTGGTGGCGTGAGATCGCGGGACTGGTCCTGCCGGTGGACTGCGGCGGCTGCGGCAGTCCGCGGACAGAGCTGTGCGAGGAGTGTGCCGCGCAGCTGTACGGCGGGGCGCCCCGCCGGGTGAGACCTGATCCGGAGCCTGTCGGCCTGCCCCTCGTACATGCGGCCGCCGGTTACGGGAACGCGGTACGCGCGGTGCTGCTGGCCCACAAGGAGCGGGGTGCACTTGGCCTCGCCGGAGCTGCCGGAAGGGCGCTGGCGGGTGCCGTGAGGGCCGGGGCGGGGTCGTCGCCCGACGGGAGACCACTGCTGCTGGTGCCCGTACCGTCGGCGCGCCGGGCCGTTGCCGCGCGTGGACACGATCCGGCCCGGCGGATCGCTCTGGCGGCCGCCGCGGAACTGCGCCGTGGGGGCACGTCGGCCCGGGTAGCCGGTGTGCTGCGGCAGCGGCGTCCGGTGGCCGATCAGTCCGGGCTCGGCGCCCGTGAGCGCCGGGAGAACCTGGCGGGCGCGCTGGGGGTCGTGTCCGGCGGTGGGCGGCTGCTCGCCGCCGGACGGGTGGTGCTGGTGGACGACCTGTTGACGACAGGCGCCTCGTTGGCCGAAGCGGCCCGCGCGATCGAAGAGGGCGGCGGGTGGGGGAGCGCCGGTTCCGGGGTGCGTCACGCGGCCGTTGTCGCAGCATCTCCGTCCGCCTTCGAAATAAACCGGAACTGGAACTGAACTTGCATCGTTGCAGGTAGTGAGTGGGTAAAAAGACCTGAACGGAGGTACGCGCGAGTAGCGGGTGCCGACATCCGCCCTGGCAGGCTATGTTCGGTTGTGAGGAATGGTGAATGCCAGGCCTCGAGGAATGCACCGCCAGGTTTCGGGCAGGCGACCCACCGGCGTTCGGAAACCGGGAATTCGGTGGGGTGGAGACCTTGCCGACGGGGGAGGAGGAGGTGGAAGTCACCGAGTCCGCGGCTCCGGTCATCACCGGGGCCTGGTGCAAAAGGGAGATGCTCCGCCACTGGGCGGAGCGATCCGGGAACGGAGTTCTGCGTGGACATCGTCGTCAAGGGCCGCAAGACCGAGGTGCCCGAGCGGTTCCGCAAGCACGTGGCCGAGAAGCTGAAGCTGGACAAGATCCAGAAGTTCGACGGCAAGGTGATCAGCCTCGACGTGGAGGTGTCCAAGGAGCCGAATCCTCGTCAGGCGGACCGCTCCGACCGTGTGGAGATCACGCTCCGCTCGCGTGGGCCGGTCATCCGGGCAGAAGCGGCCGCAGGCGACCCGTACGCAGCGCTGGACCTGGCCACAGGCAAGCTGGAGGCGCGGCTGCGCAAGCAGCACGACAAGCGCTACAGCCGCCGCGGGACGGGTCGCATCCCCGCTGCTGAGGTCGGTGAAATGGTGCCGGACGCGGCGTCGTTCAACGACGACGGCGAACTGGTCGCCGACGAGGCGGCACCGCCGGTACCCACCACCAGGATCGGCTCGCTCGAGGTACAGGGCGAAGGACCGCTGGTGATGCGCGAGAAGACGCACGTCGCGGCACCCATGTCGCTCGACCAGGCGCTCTACGAGATGGAACTGGTCGGTCACGACTTCTATCTGTTCGTCGACTCCGAGACGAAGGAACCCAGTGTCGTCTACCGGCGGCATGCCTACGACTACGGTGTCATCCACTTGAGGACCGACCCGCTGGCCGCCGATGAGGCGGGCGGCGCGGGCGGCGCGCTCGGCGGCTGACGCCACCACTTCGTGGTGCCCCTGGAGCGCCTGTGCGCCCCCAGGGGCACCCTCGTGCGACCACGGGATCACCGCTCCGACGTCCAGGCATGAAATCATGGCGGCCCAAGCCAATCGGTGCTCTGTGAACTGCCGTTGGCGGACAGTTTGTGAACTTCAGGCCGTGGCCTTCAGGGGGAGGAACGATGGCGGACACCTTCGGGCCCGTGCGCGATGCGAATGATGCCGATGACGCCGGCGGTGACCGTGCCGGCGCGGACGACGACAGCGGTTCCCGCAAGGAGCCGATCCGAGTCCTTGTGGTCGACGACCATGCCCTGTTCCGCAGAGGCCTGGAGATCGTCCTCGCGCAGGAGGAGGACATCCAGGTCGTCGGCGAGGCGGGAGACGGGGCGGAGGCGGTCGACAAGGCGGCCGACCTGCTGCCCGACATCGTCCTGATGGACGTACGCATGCCCAAGCGGGGCGGTATCGAGGCCTGCACCTCCATCAAGGAGGTGGCCCCCAGCGCGAAGATCATCATGCTGACGATCAGCGACGAGGAAGCGGACCTCTACGACGCCATCAAAGCGGGTGCCACCGGCTATCTCCTCAAGGAGATCTCCACGGACGAGGTCGCCACCGCGATTCGCGCCGTCGCCGACGGACAGTCCCAGATCAGCCCGTCGATGGCGTCCAAACTGCTCACCGAGTTCAAGTCGATGATCCAGCGGACCGACGAGCGCCGGCTGGTTCCGGCGCCCCGGCTCACCGAACGTGAGCTCGAAGTCCTCAAACTGGTTGCTACGGGCATGAACAATCGCGATATCGCGAAGGAACTCTTCATTTCCGAGAACACCGTGAAGAACCACGTCCGCAACATTCTGGAGAAGCTCCAGCTGCACTCCCGGATGGAAGCCGTGGTCTACGCCATGAGGGAGAAGATCCTGGAGATCAGGTGACCGTGCCCGGGGGTAAAGCCCCGGGAATGCGGGCGCTCACGCCAGGGCGCGGGCGATTTCCCTGGTGAGCGGCGCGCGCAGCTCCGGTGCGTCCACCCGTTCCAGCCGGACCTCCGTGCAGCCGACCCAGGAGGCGGCTTCCACCAGCGCCTGAGCCATCGGCGCCACGGCCTTGGCGCCCGCCAGGGACACCTGCCGGGCGACCAGCGTCGTGCCCTCGCGAGCCGGGTCGACCCGGCCCTGCAGCCTGCCGCCTGCCAGGAGCGGCATCGCGAAGTAGCCGTGGATCCGCTTGGGCTTGGGGACGTACGCCTCCAGGCGGTGGGTGAAGCCGAAGATCCGCTCGGTCCGCGCCCGCTCCCAGACCAGTGAGTCGAAGGGCGAGAGCAGCGTCGTGCGGTGGCGCCCGCGCGGCTCGGCGGCCAGGGCCTCCGGATCCGCCCAGGCCGGTTTCGCCCAGCCCTGAACCGTCACCGGCACCAGTCCGGAGTCCGCCACCACGGTGTCGAACTGCTCTCCCTTGATCCGGTGGTAGTCGGCGATGTCCATACGGGTGCCGACACCCAGTGACCGCCCCGCGAGCGCCACCAGCCGGCGCAGGCACTCCGCGTCGTCCAGATCGTCGTGCAGCACGGCGCCGGGCAGGGCGCGCTCCGCGAGGTCGTAGACCCGCTTCCAGCCGCGCCGCTCGGTGCACACCACCTCGCCGTACATCAGGGCCCGCTCGACGGCCACCTTCGAGGCGGACCAGTCCCACCACTCCCCGCCGTTCTTCGCGCCGCCCAGCTCCGTCGCCGTCAGCGGTCCCTCGGCGCGCAGCTGCTTGATGACGGTCTCGTAGGCACCGTCGGGCAGGTCGTGATGCCACTGCGGGCGGGAACGGTAGGCCCGGCGGCGGAAGGCGAAGTGCGGCCACTCCTCGACCGGCAGGATGCATGCCGCGTGCGACCAGTACTCGAAGGCGCGACCGCCCGACCAGTACGCGTCCTCGACCGACTGGCGGCCGATCATGCCCAGGCGCGCGTACGGAATCAGTTCGTGCGAACGCGCGAGCACCGAGATCGTGTCGAGCTGTACGGCGCCCAGGTGGCGCAGGACCCCGGGCACCCCGGCCCGCCGGTCCGGGGCGCCGAGGAAGCCCTGCGCGCGCAGCGCGATCCTGCGGGCCTGGTCGGCGGAGAGTTCGACTGCGGGAGGCTGCACAGACGTCATGCCACGCACCCTAGAGGGCGGCACTGACATCCCGGGCGGAGCCGGCGCCCCTCATGCCCTCCCCACGGCGTCGGCCGGCAGATACGCGTCGGTGCCGGGCAGCCCGAGGTCGGACGGGAGCAGGGCGCCGACCCACGTATCGCGGCGCACGCCCTTGTTGATCAGCCCGGAGCGCTGGTCGCCCTCCATGTGGAAGCCGGCACGCAGCGCGACCGCTCGCGAGGGCAGGTTGCCCGTCTCGGCCCGCCACTCCAGCCGGTCCCCGCCGAGCGCGGTGAAGGTCCAGCGGGCGGCGCAGAGGACCGCCTCCGTCGTGTAGCCGAGGCCGCGGTGCTCCCTGGCGGTCCAGAAGCCGACCTCGTACGTCCCCGGCCCGGTGCGCCGGTTGATGCCGAGCGCACCTGCCAAGGCGCCGCTGCGGCGCACCACCACGGCGAAGTTGTACATGGAGTCGTCCTGCCAGCCGGCCGGTGAGAGCTGCCGGGCGAAGAGCTCCGCGTCCGCGCGGCCGTACGGTGAGGGGACGACCGTCCAGCGCTGGATGTCGGGGTCCTGGCAGGCCGTGTGCAGGGCGTCGGCGTCGCCCGGCACGAAGGGGCGCAGCAGCAGGCGGTCGGTGGTGAGAGTGATCGGCTCCATGTACGGATTCTGGTGAGGGAGCCGTCATGTGGCGAGTACTTTTCGGTCTTCCCGGCACCTTCGGCGCCCTTCGGCCGTTGATTCGGAAGGGCACTGCGGGTCCACGCGGTGGCAGCCCTCCCGGCGCGGCGGGGTCCTCGCTTACGATGGCCGTTGCGGTGGGGCCCACCTGCCGTGCCCGCGCCAGAGTCCATAACACGACCCAGTGCCAGGCCCGACCGGCAAGGAGACCAGCCTCAGTGTCCGTCTTCAACAAGCTCATGCGTGCAGGCGAAGGCAAGATCCTGCGCAAACTGCACCGCATCGCGGACCAGGTCAGCTCCATCGAAGAGGACTTCGTCAACCTCTCCGACGCCGAGCTGCGGGCGCTCACCGACGAGTACAAGGAACGGTACGCGGACGGCGAGAGCCTGGACGACCTGCTCCCCGAGGCATTCGCGACCGTCCGTGAGGCCGCCAAGCGGGTCCTCGGACAGCGCCACTACGACGTCCAGATGATGGGCGGCGCAGCCCTGCACCTCGGTTACGTGGCCGAGATGAAGACCGGCGAGGGCAAGACCCTCGTCGGCACCCTGCCCGCGTATCTCAACGCACTCTCGGGCAAGGGCGTGCACCTGATCACGGTCAACGACTATCTGGCCGAGCGTGACTCGGAGATGATGGGCCGGGTCCACAAGTTCCTCGGACTGAGCGTCGGCTGCATCATCGCCAACATGACTCCGGCCCAGCGCCGCGAGCAGTACGGCTGCGACATCACGTACGGAACGAACAACGAGTTCGGTTTCGACTACCTCCGCGACAACATGGCCTGGGCGCAGGACGAGCTCGTCCAGCGCGGTCACAACTTCGCGATCGTCGACGAGGTCGACTCGATCCTGGTCGACGAGGCCCGTACGCCGCTGATCATCTCCGGCCCCGCCGACCAGGCCACCAAGTGGTACGGCGACTTCGCCAAGCTGGTCACGCGCCTGACCAAGGGCGAGGCGGGCAACCCGCTCAAGGGCATCGAGGAGACCGGCGACTACGAGGTCGACGAGAAGAAGCGGACCGTCGCGATCCACGAGCCCGGTGTCGCGAAGGTCGAGGACTGGCTCGGCATCGAGAACCTCTACGAGTCGGTGAACACCCCCCTCGTCGGGTACCTCAACAACGCCATCAAGGCCAAGGAACTCTTCAAGAAGGACAAGGACTACGTCGTCATCGACGGCGAAGTCATGATCGTCGACGAGCACACCGGCCGTATCCTCGCCGGCCGCCGCTACAACGAGGGCATGCACCAGGCGATCGAGGCGAAGGAAGGGGTGGACATCAAGGACGAGAACCAGACCCTCGCCACGATCACCCTTCAGAACTTCTTCCGCCTCTACGGCAAGCTCTCGGGCATGACCGGTACGGCGATGACCGAGGCCGCCGAGTTCCACCAGATCTACAAGCTCGGCGTGGTGCCGATCCCGACCAACCGGCCGATGGTCCGGGCCGACCAGTCGGACCTGATCTACCGCACCGAGGTCGCGAAGTTCGCCGCCGTCGTCGACGACATCGCCGAGAAGCACGAGAAGGGCCAGCCGATCCTGGTCGGTACCACCTCGGTCGAGAAGTCCGAGTACCTCTCGCAGCAGCTCTCCAAGCGCGGTGTCCAGCACGAGGTCCTCAACGCCAAGCAGCACGACCGGGAAGCGCCGATCATCGCGCAGGCCGGCCGCAAGGGCGCCGTCACGGTCGCGACGAACATGGCGGGCCGCGGTACGGACATCAAGCTGGGCGGCAACCCCGACGACCTGGCCGAGGCGGATCTGCGCCAGCGCGGGCTCGACCCGGTCGAGCACGTCGAGGAGTGGGCGGCGGCGCTGCCCGCGGCCCTGGAGAAGGCCGAGCAGGCCGTGAAGGCCGAGCACGACGAGGTCAAGGACCTCGGCGGGCTGTACGTCCTGGGCACCGAGCGGCACGAGTCGCGCCGTATCGACAACCAGCTCCGTGGCCGTTCCGGCCGTCAGGGCGACCCGGGCGAGTCCCGCTTCTACCTCTCGCTCGGCGACGACCTGATGCGTCTGTTCAAGGCGCAGATGGTCGAGCGCGTCATGTCGATGGCCAACGTGCCCGACGATGTGCCGATCGAGAACAAGATGGTGACGCGGGCCATCGCGTCGGCGCAGTCGCAGGTCGAGCAGCAGAACTTCGAGACGCGTAAGAACGTCCTGAAGTACGACGAGGTGCTCAACCGGCAGCGTGAGGTCATCTACGGCGAGCGGCGCCGGGTCCTGGAGGGCGAGGACCTGCAGGACCAGATCCGCCACTTCATGGACGACACGATCGACGACTACATCCGCCAGGAGACGGCGGAGGGGTTCGCCGAGGAGTGGGACCTGGACCGGCTGTGGGGCGCGTTCAAGCAGCTTTACCCGGTGAAGGTCACGGTTGCCGAGCTGGAGGAGGCCGCCGGGGATCTCGCCGGTGTCACCGCCGAGTTCATCGCCGAGTCCGTCAAGGACGACATCCACGAGCAGTACGACGAGCGGGAGAAGACGCTCGGCTCCGACATCATGCGTGAGCTGGAGCGGCGCGTGGTCCTGTCCGTCCTGGACCGCAAGTGGCGTGAGCACCTCTACGAGATGGACTATCTCCAGGAGGGCATCGGCCTCCGTGCCATGGCGCAGAAGGACCCGCTGGTCGAGTACCAGCGCGAGGGCTTCGACATGTTCAACGCCATGATGGAGGGCATCAAGGAGGAGTCCGTCGGCTACCTGTTCAACCTGGAGGTCCAGGTCGAGCAGCAGGTCGAGGAGGTTCCCGTCCAGGACGCGGCGACGTCGCTGTCCAAGGAGGACGCCGTTCCGGCGGCGCGTCCGGAGATCCGGGCCAAGGGGCTCGACGCCCCGCAGCGTCCGGACCGGCTGCACTTCTCCGCTCCCACGGTGGACGGGGAGGGCGGTGTCGTCGAGGGCGACTTCTCCAACGGTGACGGTGGGGCCTCCGGGGATTCGGACGGGCTCACCCGGGCGGAGCGGCGCAAGGCGCAGAAGAGTGGTGGCGGTGGGCGTCGCCGCAAGAAGTAGCGCGCGCTGATTGTTGTTCTGCGGCCGGGGCCGGGCACCGTTGGGTGCCCGGCCCCGGCCGTTGTGCGTGTGCGTTGTGGTGTGCGGG
>NZ_JAELVH010000148.1 GCF_019399235.1 Streptomyces poriferorum
CGACCTGGTGGAGCGGCTCGACCTCGGAATGCACCTGAAGGTGCACGGGCCGCTGGAGCCGATGACCGGCGAACGCCTGGCGGAACTCGCCGAGTCCGTCTCGCTGAACGGCCGCGGCGGCGCCGGATTCCCTTTCGGCAGAAAACTGCGGGCCGTCGCCAAGGCGTCGATCCGGCGAGGGGTGCGGCCGGTCGTCGTGATCAACGGCAGCGAGGGCGAGCCCGCCTGCCGCAAGGACACGGTGCTCCTCAACCGCGCTCCGCACCTCATCCTGGACGGCGCCCTGCTGGCCGCGGAGGCGCTCGGCGCCCGCACCCTGATCATCGCCGTCACCCGCAACTCCACGGAGATCTCGGTGCGCTCCGCCCTCGCCGAGCGGGGTCTGTCCGACCGCCGCGGGCAGCCCTTGCGGGCCCGGGTGGTGCGTACGCCGGAACGCATGGTCTCCGGGGAGGCCTCGGCCGTCATCCGGGCCGCGTCCGGTGGCCCCGCCCTGCCGCCGGGACGCCGCGAAAGGGCCGCCGAGTCGGGGGTCGGGGGCGCTCCGACCCTGCTGTCGAACGCGGAGACGTACGCGCAACTCGCCGTCGCTGCCCGCATGGGCACCCGCCGCTACGGGAACACCGGGCTCCCCGACGAGCCGGGAACGGTGCTCCTCACGCTCTCCGGCGCGGTCGCGCGCCCGATGGTCGTCGAGGTGCCCACGGGGGTGCCGCTGCGCTACGTGCTCCAGCTGGCCGGCGCGCCCCCACTGCCGCAGGGCGTGCTGACGGGCGGCTATCACGGCAACTGGATCAGTGCGAACGCCCTCCATGACGCCGTCGTCTCCCGCCAGTCGCTGGCCGCGGTGGGCGGCGCGCTGGGAGCGGGCGCGATCCTGCCGATCGGGCCCGAGACCTGCCCGCTCGGCGAGTCCCTGCGTGTGGCGAACTGGCTGGCCGCCGAGACCGCGGGCCAGTGCGGCCCGTGCAAGCTCGGGCTGCCGGCCGCCGCGGGCGGGCTCTCCGACGTGCTCAACGGGGGCGGGCCGGCCGCATTGGAGGCACTGCGTGAGGTGACCCTCGCGGTGAAGGGACGGGGTGCCTGCAAGCACCCGGACGGTTCGGCGCGCTTCCTGTCCTCCACGCTCTCCGCGTTCACCGACGATCTGGCCGCGCATGTGCTGGACGGCGGCTGCGGCCGCGAGACGCTCGGCATCCTCCCGCTTCCCGCACCCGGTTACCAGGATGTGGAGGAGTCCATTCCCAGCGGCGAGAAGCTGGCCGTGGACTGGACGCTCTGCCGGGGCCACGGCCTGTGCGCCGACATCGTCCCGGAGTTGATCAGGCTGGGCCCCGACGGCTATCCCGCCCTCGCGGACGCCGCGGTCCCGATGCATCTGCGGGGACGAGCACAGCGTGCCGTACGCCGTTGTCCCGCCCTGGCGCTCCGGATCGAGCAACCGGCTCCCGAGCGCCCCGCCCTGCCTCCGAGCAGCGGCCGGAAGGCCCTCGGCAGCGGCCGGAGTTGACCTGACGCAAAACGACTGGCGGGCCATCCGAATCGGATGGCCCGCCAGTCGTTCTTCACTGTGGAGCTAAGGAGAATTGAACTCCTGACCTCCTGCATGCCATGCAGGCGCTCTACCAACTGAGCTATAGCCCCGTGCTGTGCTGCCCGGTCTCCCGTGGCGACATCGAGAACATTACCGGTCACCCCGGCCGTCCACCAAATCGATTCCGATCGGCCCCTCTCCGGCTGATCACCGAGGCGGGTCAGGCGGTGGCGAAGGAGTAGAACCGCTTCAGCGTGCAGTGCTCCTCCAGCAGCCGTCCGTAGATCGGCTCCCCCTCGAGCTCCCGGTAGGTCTCGATGGGGTCGCCCTTTATGACCAGCGCCCGTGCGCATTCCTCGCACCAGTACTGGTAGTCCACGTTGATCGGGTCCATGTCCCTGACGATGGGCGTACCACTGCCGCACCAGTCGCATTTCCGCCTGTGTGCGCCCATGGATCAGCTCCGGGTGCGGCCGCGGGCCGTGCACAGGGGGTGGATTCCGGTGTGACCACCGGGCGTTCGGATCACCGGGCGACGCGTCGGGACGGGCTCCGGGGGCAGGTCCGGGAGCTCGTGGCGGCTCGCAGGCATCGCACGCTCCTCCCCGTTCGGTCCGTCTCCCCCTCCGGCGGTCCGATTCTGCCATGAGCCCGCAAGGGGGGCAGCCCGCCGGAGATCCTCGAAGACCGCACCCGGGAACAAGCAAGGATCCCGCCCCCTGATGGGGACGGGATCCTGATTGTGGAGCTAAGGAGAATTGAACTCCTGACCTCCTGCATGCCATGCAGGCGCTCTACCAACTGAGCTATAGCCCCGCTGTCCGCTGTGTTTCCCTGCGTTTCCGCGCTGCGAACAAGAAGAACTTTAGCCTGTGACCAGCCAGAAAGTGAAATCCGGCCGGTGCTGCCCGAAGACGCCCTGCGGACGCCGCCCGGGCGCCCGGTCAGGCGTCGTCGCCGAGCACCGGTTCGGGCAGCGTGCCGGCGTTATGCTCCAGCAGACGCCAGCCGCGGGCGCCCTCGCCCAGCACCGACCAGCAGCAGTTGGAGAGTCCGCCGAGCCCTTCCCAGTGGTGCGCCTCCAGACCTAGCAGCCGGCCGATGGTGGTCCGGATGGTGCCACCGTGGCTGACGACGACGAGCGTGCCGTCGTCGGGCAGCTTGTCGGCGTGCGCGAGCACGACGGGGGCAGCCCTGTCGGCGACCTCGGTCTCCAGCTCACCGCCGCCGCGCCGTACGGGCTCGCCGCGCTTCCACGCCGCGTACTGCTCGCCGTACAGCCCCACGATCTCCTCGTGGGTGAGGCCCTGCCAGGCTCCCGCATAGGTCTCACGCAGCCCCGGATCGTGCGCGATGGCGTGCCCGGTGATCGCGGCGAGCTCGGCCGCCGTGGCCGCGGCCCGCCGCAGATCGGATGCGACGATCGCGTCCGGCTTCAGCGAGGCGAGCAGCCGGGCGGCCCGCCGGGCCTGCCCGACGCCTTCTTCGGTGAGGTCGATGTCCGTGGTGCCCTGGAACCGGCGCTCCAGGTTCCACGCCGTCTGGCCGTGGCGCCAGAGGACGATCCTGCGGCCCCTGCCGCTTCCGCTGCCGGTCAGCTCTGTTCACCTTCCGTGCCGCCGGTGAGCTGTGCGTGCTCCTCGGCCTTGCCGCGGGTCTTCACGGCGTCCTCGGGAAGGGGGATCTCGGGGCAGTCCTTCCACAGGCGCTCGAGCGCGTAGAAGACGCGCTCCTCGCTGTGCTGGACGTGGATGACGATGTCGACGTAGTCGAGGAGGATCCAGCGGGCGTCGCGGTCGCCCTCACGGCGGACCGGCTTGGCACCGAGCTTCTTCTGAAGCTGCTCCTCGATCTCGTCGACGATCGACTTGACCTGGCGGTCGTTGGGGGCCGAAGCCAGCAGGAAGGCGTCCGTGATCGACAGCACGTCGCTGACGTCGTACGCAATGATGTCGTGCGCGAGCCGGTCGGCGGCCGCCTGAGCGGCGGCGTTGATGAGCTCGATGGAGCGGTCCGTGGCGGTCACATGCAGGCTTTCGTCGGCGGTCAGATCAACCTCTAGGGTCTCACGGACCGCCGACAGCCCACGCAGTCATCTTTCGAAGCCGTTCCAGAAGTCGTCGGGCGGCACCCAGGAGCAAGTCCGGAAGAGGCCCGGAGCTGATCCGAAGCAGGCCCGGAGCTGGTCTGAGACTGGCCCGGAGCTGGTCTGGAACTGATCCGGAGCAGGTCCGGGAACGGCTTCGGGGCGGCTCCGGAATCCCTTCCCGAGCCGCCCCGAACCTGACCGGTGCACCGGCCGACCGTACCTCCGGCCTACTTGATCTTGTAGTCCTGGCCGAGGACGACGGACACGTCCGCGTTGCCGGCCGCCTTGCCCTGCTTGGCCGCGCTCGCCGGCAGTCCGAGGGTCGCGGCGACCTCGGCCGCCTTCTTCTTGTCCGCCGCGGCCTTGTAGACGACCTCGGAGGAGGTCACGGCTTCGGACTTCCCGCTGTTGACGAAGGTGTAGCCGCCGTTGACCAGCTCGATCCGGGCGGACTCCGTACCGCGGTCGCTGCCCGTGGCGTTCTTGACGCCGACCCGCACCGCCGCGTCCGCGGCCGGGGCCTTGAACGAGCCGCCCAGGATGTCCTTGACCACGCTCTCCGTAGCGGCTTCGGTCAGGGTGCCGTCGTCCTGGACGGGCAGCAGCGCGGTCTTGTAGTCGCCGATCTTGGCGTGCTCGGCGAGCTTGGCCAGGGAGGCGCCCAGGTCCTGCTCGGGCAGGGAGGGGTCGAGGATCTGGGCCAGCGTCTGGACGGTGACCGTGGCGGCCTTCGGATCGTCGGAGATCTTCCGCAGCACGCCACGCATGACCTGCCCGAAGCGCATCAGCTGCTTGGCCTCGGCCTCGTCGGGACCGCGGTACGTGGCGTACGCGACGGCCATCGGGCCGCTCAGGGTCTGCGCCTCACCCTTCTTCACCAGGGGCGCGGCGCCCTTCTTGGCGTCGGGAACATCGGTGTCCGTGTCGACCTCGATGTTGCCGACCAGGTCGACGAGGTTCTCCAGATACGGGGTGTCGAGCCGCCAGGTGCCGCTGATCTCGGTGCCGAGCAGGGAGTCGATGGACTCGCGGGTTCCGGACGTCCCGTCGTCGTCGACCGACTTGCCGAGCGTGGTGGTGGCACCGTCCTCGTCGGAGACGGCCAGCGAGTTGGGCAGCAGGACGGTGGTGCCCTGCTTGGTGGTGACGTTGTCGACGAGCAGGGCCGTGGACGTGCCGCCGGCCTTGGTGTTGTGGAGGTGGACCACGATGACGTCCCGCCGCTGCGGGCCGGTCGCCGTGGTGCTCTTCTCGTCCGACGCGGAGACGCCGGGAAGCTTGCCCGCCGACCACAGGTAGCCGACGCCGCCGACCACCACGAGGGCGGCGACGACGATCAGCGCGACCATCCGGTTGTGACCGCGACGACGTGCTTCCTCGCGGCGTTCGCTGCGGCTCTCGGTGAACTTCAGCCAGTCGATGACGTCTTCGGAGTCCTCGTCGGGCTCCTCGATGAAGGAGAACTGCTCCGTGCGGTAGTCGCGGTCGCCCATGCGCGGCCCCGGGACGCCCGTCTCGGGCTCCGCGGCCTGCTCCGGCTCCGGGGCCCGCCGAGGCGGGACCGGCGCGGCCTCGGGCGCCGGGGCCTGCTGCGGGATGCTCCACTGCTGGGCGGTGTCGACCGCGGCGGGCTGCTGGCCCGTGTCGTAGCCGTAGCCGCCGTCGTAGCCGTACCCCTGCTGCGGGGGCTGCTGCTGGTGGTGCTGGGTGCCGTACGGGTCGTACTGCTGCGGGGGCGCGGCGGGCTGCTGTTGCTGTTGTTGCTGCTGCTGCTGCTGCTGGGCATACGGGTCGTAGCCGTACCCCTGGCCGGCCTGCGGTGCCTGCTGCTGGGGCTGGTTCGGTGCCTGGGGCTGCTGGGCCTGATGCGGCGCCTGGGGCTGCTGCTGGGCGTACGGGTCGTACTGCTGCTGTCCGGGTTGCTGGTACACCGGCTGCCCGTACTCGTCGTAGCCGACGATCTGCGGCTGCTGGTAGTACGGGTCGTACGGATTCTGTCGGTCGTTCACCGGTGCCCCTCTCCGTGGCTCATTCGCCGCGGTACAGCTGGCGCTTGTCGATGTAGCGGACCACACCGTCCGGTACCAGGTACCAGACCGGCTCCCCCTGGGCGACCCTCGCACGGCAGTCCGTGGAGGAGATGGCCAGTGCGGGAACCTCCACGAGGGAGACACCCCCCTCCGGCAGCCCGTCGTCCGTGAGCACATGCCCCGGCCGCGTCACACCGATGAAGTGGGACAACGAGAAGAGCTCGTCGGCATCCCGCCAGGTGAGGATCTGGGAGAGGGCGTCGGCGCCCGTGATGAAGAAGAGGTCCGCGTCGCCGTGGACCTCGCGCAGGTCCCGCAGGGTGTCGATCGTGTACGTCGGGCCCTTGCGGTCGATGTCGCTCCGGCTGACCGAGAACTGCGGGTTGGACGCCGTCGCGATGACGGTCATCAGATAGCGGTCCTCGGCCGGGGAGACCTCCTTGTGGCTCTTCTGCCACGGCTGCCCGGTCGGAACGAAGATCACCTCGTCGAGGTGGAACTGGGCGGCCACTTCACTGGCCGCCACCAGGTGTCCATGATGGATCGGGTCAAACGTCCCGCCCATCACGCCGAGTCGGCGCTTTCCGCGGCCGGTAGGCACTTCCTGCTCTCCCATGCGTGCAGAGCCTACTGGCACAGCTGTACGCCTCGGCCTCAGCGGTCGCGGTTGAAGCGCGTGGTGATCCACAGAAGGAGGAGAAGCGCGACAAACGCACCGCCACCGGTGAGGAGCGGGCTGAGACTTTCGTGGTTTCCACCGTGCTCGCCCTCGGCGGCGACGGTGACCAGCTGGTGTGCGGTGCTCGTGAGGCTCATCTTCGGCAGGACCTATCGATCGGGAGTCGGAGGGAAGACGTCGCGGACATCGTATGCGGGTGCCCCGGGCACGCTCACGCCGACTCAGTCGTTGTTGTCGTCGTTGCGGTATCCGCGCAGCAGGAACCAGGCGAGCAGGGCCGCTCCGACGAGCGAGGCGATCAGCACGATGCGGATCGTGTTGCCCGGCCCCTGGTCCTCGGATGCGGCAGCGAGCAGAGCAACGGTGTGCGGCATGTCGGGCGTCTCCTCAGTTATCCACAGCCCCCCGCACACCGTAGCCCCAGCACATACGCTGGGATTTGTCAGGGGGGCGAGCGACGTCTCGTACGAACAGGGGGCCCATTCATGACTGACGGCAGCCACGAGAGCCGAGACCAGGTGCCGAGCAGGCAGCGCAGGCGGTTCCCCGGGATCTCCTCCCGGGCGTACGAACACCCGGCGGACCGCTCGGCCCTGGTGGCGCTGCGCAAGCTGAGCGGTTTCGACACCGTCTTCAAGGCGCTGAGCGGACTGCTGCCGGAGCGCAGTCTGCGACTGCTCTTCCTGTCGGACTCCGTCCGGGTGAGCGACGCACAGTTCAGCCATCTCAACGACATGCTGCGGGACGCCTGTTACATCCTGGACCTGGAGAAGGTCCCGCCGATGTACGTCAGCCAGAACCCGCAGCCCAACGCCATGTGCATCGGTCTGGACGAGCCGATCATCGTGGTGACGACGGGCCTGGTCGAGCTGCTCGACGAGGAGGAGATGCGGGCGGTCGTCGGCCACGAGGTGGGGCACGCCCTGTCCGGTCACGCCGTGTACCGCACGATCCTGCTCTTCCTCACCAACCTCGCCCTCAAGGTGGCGTGGATCCCCCTCGGCAACGTCGCGATCATGGCGATCGTCACTGCGCTGCGCGAGTGGTTCCGCAAGTCCGAGCTGTCCGCCGACCGGGCCGGACTGCTGGTCGGCCAGGACCTGCGGGCCTCGATGCGCGGGCTGATGAAGATCGCCGGCGGCAACCACCTCCACGAGATGAACGTGGACGCGTTCCTCGCCCAGGCCGACGAGTACGAGAAGGCCGGCGATCTGCGCGATTCCGTCCTCAAGATCCTGAACGTGCTCCCCCGTTCGCACCCGTTCACCACGGTGCGCGCGGCCGAGCTGAAGAAGTGGTCCGAGACCCGCGACCACCAGCGGATCATGGACGGCCACTACCCGAGGCGCGACGAGGACAAGGACACCTCGGTGACGGACGCGTTCAAGGAGTCCGCCTCGCACTACGCCGATTCGGTGCGCAGCAGCAAGGACCCGCTGATGAAGCTGGTCGGCGACATAGCGGGTGGCGCCGGCGACCTGGGCGGCAAGCTCCGCGACAAGTTCACCGGCGCGGGCGGCGGCGGCAGCAAGGGTGCCGGGGCGGCCGGGGGCGACGCTACGGACGGCTCGCAGGGGCCTCGGAGGCCTGAGGACCCTGAGGGCCCGTCCGGTCCCGGGGCGGCGGGGAGCTGATCTCCAGGGTCCCGCACAGCGCCCCGGTGGGCCGGCCCGTCGCGTACGGGTCGGTGCCCGCCGGGCCGCGGGGCACCGCCCGCTCGCCCGCGAGCAGTGGCCGCAGGGCACCGGTGGTGTCGTCCGGGCAGGACTGCGGGCCTGCCTGGACGTAGCTGGTCCGCACCTCCAGCCGGTGCAGCCGCAGATCGTCCCGGTCGAACCGGAAGCGCATCTCCCGCCTCACGGTGAACAGTGAGGCGCCGCCCGCCTGTTGGGGCCCGGAGACGGCGGGGTGGAGCACATACGCGAAGGTGTGGTCCGACACCACCTCCAGGGAGTCGGCTCCCGTCTCGGCGTACCGCAGGGTGCCCCGGACCCGGATCTCCGGATCGGGGGTGACCTCGGCCGGATCGAATCGCACCAGCCAGCCGGCCGCCGCGTGCTGACCGTCGTCGTGCGGGGTGTCCATGCTCCGTTCGAACTGCTCCATCTGTTCCGGATCGAGGAGTGACTCCACGGGCCGTACCGCGTTCCCGCCGAGGACGTCGAGGTCGAGCGAGGAGGCCATCAGGTAGTCCTTGGCCGTGGCCAGGGCGGTGTACACCTGGCTGTCGGAGAAGTTCTCCGTCCGCCGGGTCACCGGAAGGCTGATGCCCGCGGCCCCCTTCGGGAACGAGGCGGCGGGGCTGCTCGCGAAGAGGCCGGCCGGGGTGCCGGCGGGCACGGCTCCGCGCGGGGCCAGCGGGACGACGGTCATCCGCATCGGCTCGGCCAGCCTGGTGACGGGGCTCTGGTAGGGGTGGCGGAAGCCCAGGAAGACGGCGGCGCCGAAGGCCAGGGCGATCAGGACGACCAGGGCGAGCGCGGCCCGTGAGCCGTTGCGGACGGACCGGCCCGGCAGGCTCCGGACGGCACGGGCGTGCTCCCCCATGCGCTCCTGGGCGGAGAACTCCTGCAGCCGGGCAGCCCGGACGAAGGACTCGTCGAAGACGAGTGAGCGGTACTCGTCCTCGCTGCCGCTCGCCCCGTTCTCCGACGGGCCTTCGGGTGGATCTCCGCGGTCTGCCATGACTTCTCCCGACTCCACGCCACCGACCGGGGCCGAAACGGTGCGCCCCTTCCGGCCGAAAGGCTCCGGACAGGTCTGCCCGTCATGCGTGGGCATGCACGGACAAGTGAGAAGCCCCCTCTTCGAACGGGTGAGGGGTCATATCTTCAGAGTAGGTCGATTACGACGGAGGTAAACGCGGCGACGGGCGGGAACTGCCGCGGGGTTCCCCCGGTCGGGCGGATCGGGGCCAGGGGAAATCGTCAGCGGTCCGGGGAACGACTGCGGCCCGGGATGAGGGTGTCCGGCCCCCTGCACGGGACCGGTGGCCGAGCCGTCGAGGCGGGGTGGCGTCGAACGTCACGGCCTCGCCAGCGGCGGGAGCGGACGCGCCGGAGGCCGGGCCCTACGGGCGCTTCCGCCCACGCCGGAGACCGGGCCCCCCTACGGGCGCTTCCGCCCTCGCCGGAGACCGGGCCCTGCAGGCGCTTCCGCCCGCGCCGGAGGCCGGGCCCTGCGGGCGCTTCGGCGGAGTCAGGGGGTGCGCGGGACGGCGGAGACCATCGGGCGGGAGTAGCCGTCCGCGGCGGAGGGGGCCGATGTGGGCCCGGGAGCACTGTCCACACCGCTCGTCGCCGGCGGCGGAACCTGGTCCTGGCGGTCGCCCGAGGCGTTGCGGAAGACGGCGCTGAAGGCCAGCGCGACCATGCCGATGCCCATCAGCAGCGCGAGCAGCCAGGCCACCGGCCGGTGCCAGCGGGCGGCCCCCCGGTACGGGCGCAGAGCGCCGCCGTGACGCCCGTAGGGGCCGCTGACGTGGTAGTCGTCGTCCTCGTCGAGCGGGTCGTAGCCGGGCCCGTAGGTGCCGCCCGGCCCGTAGCCGTCGTCGTAGAGGTCGTCGTCCAGCGGGCCACCGCCGGCCCGGGCCCGGAACGCGTCTGCCTCGGCGCGCGCCTCGGCCGCGGCCAACAGCCGCTCGACCGCGGTCGGTTCGTGGAACTCGGCTGCCTGGACGAAGTCCTCGTCAAAGACCACGGAGGCGAAGTCCTCGTCCGCGCCCCCGCGGTCGTCGTCGGGCTCCCAGCCGTTCGGGAACGGCCTGCCCCCCACGTCGTCCGGCACGGCTTCAGCCTAGACCCGCGAGGTGGTTTTGGGCAGGGAGACGGCACATTCGCCGCATCACACCGGTCACCTCACATGACCGTCGCCCGTCACGATGTACTTCGTGGACGTCAGCTCCGGGAGCCCCATCGGGCCCCTGGCGTGCAGCTTCTGGGTGGAGATGCCGATCTCCGCACCGAAGCCGAACTGGCCGCCGTCCGTGAACCGCGTCGAGGCGTTCACGGCCACCGTCGTCGAATCCACCAACTGGGTGAAACGGCGTGCCGCGGCCTGCGAGGTCGTCACGATCGCCTCGGTGTGGCCGGAGGACCAGAGCCGGATGTGCGCCACGGCCGCGTCCAGCGACTCCACGACGGCCGCCGCGATGTCGTACGAGAGGTACTCGGTCTCCCAGTCCTCCGCCGTCGCCGCCACCACGGTGGCCTTGGTGCCCTCGGCGTACTCCAGGACCCGCTCGTCACCGTGCACGGTCACGCCGGCCTCGGCGAGGGCGTCCAGGGCCAGCGGCAGGAACGCGTCGGCGACGTCCTTGTGGACCAGGAGCGTCTCCGCGGCGTTGCAGACGCTCGGGCGCTGCGCCTTGGAGTTGACCAGGATGGCGACGGCCATGTCGAGGTCGGTCTGCGCGTCCACGTACACATGGCAGTTGCCGGTACCGGTCTCGATCACCGGGACGGTGGACTGCTCGACGACGGTGCGGATCAGCGAGGCGCCGCCGCGCGGGATGAGCACGTCGACCAGGCCGCGCGCCCGCATGAGCTCGGTGACGGAGTCACGGTTCTCTCCCGGCACCAGCTGGACCGCGTCGGCCGGCAGACCGGAGCCGCCGACCGCGTCACGCAGCACCCGGACGAGTGCGCTGTTGGAGGCGTAGGCGGATGACGAACCCCGCAGCAGTACGGCGTTGCCCGACTTCAGGCAGAGGGCCGCGGCGTCCACGGTCACGTTGGGCCGTGCCTCGTAGATGATCCCGACGACGCCGAGGGGCACCCGGACCTGGCGCAGATCGATGCCGTTGGGCAGGGTCGAACCGCGCACCACCTCGCCGACCGGGTCGGGCAGCGCCGCCACGTCCCGCACGTCGGCCGCGATGGCACGGATCCGCTCGGGGGTGAGGGTGAGCCGGTCGACGACCGACTCGCTGGTCCCGGCCTCGCGGGCGCGCGCCACGTCCTCGGCGTTGGCCGCGAGGATGTCGCTGGTCCGGACTTCGAGCGCGTCCGCGATCGCCAGCAGCGCGTCGTCCTTCGCCGCGCGCGGAAGTGGCGCGATGTCGGCGGCGGCGGAGCGGGCCCGGTAGGCGGCCTGGGCGACCGGGGACATGTTGTCGTACGGCGAAAGCGTGGTCATGCCCGCAGGGTAATGCGCACGCTGCGGGCATCTGTCACGTATCCCGTGATGCGAGACGGCCGTCCGGGGGACGGCCGGTTCAGTACGGGTGCACGCCGACCGGGGCGGCCGGGGGCGGCCCGTACCCCTCGGCGACGCGCTGGTGGTACGTCTCGCGGTCGATGACCTCCAGGCCCACGATCTCCCAGGGCGGCAGCCCCGCGCTGGAGCGGTGCTCACCCCACAGCCGCAGGGCCACCGCCGCCGCGTCGTGCAGGTCGCGGGCCTCTTCCCAGTAGCGGACTTCCGCGTGGTCGCCGGCATAGCGGCTGGTCAGCAGGAAGGGGTGGTCGTGCGCGAGCTGTTCGAGGCCGCGTCTGACCTCCTTCAGCGGAATCTCGGTGCCGGAGACGCAGAGCGTGATGTGCCACAGCTTCGAGGCGTTGCGTTCCTGTCCGGCTGACGCCGGTTCCGGCCCGGGCCGTTCGTCTCTCCGGTCCGCGGACCTGCTTCCGTCGAAGTCGATCCCTGCTCCGACGCTGGTCAGGGCGCGGCCACCCGTTCCTCGGGGCGGCGCCCCCGGGCGCGCTCGTCTCACCGGCGGCCTCCTGTGAATGTGTTGCTGTGCCGGACCCCGCAGTGTCCCTGCTACAAAGTGGACCAGTCCGCGGCCCGGCTTGGGGCGGTTTTCGTGAAGGTCTCTGCCCGAAGGCTGGACTTTCAGCCGTTTCAGGGGTTCGTCAGGTGCCGAGAACGACAAGATCGTCCCTGTGTACGACCTCGCGTTCGTAGGCGGGACCGAGTTCGCGGGCCAGGTCACGGGTGGAGCGTCCGAGGAGCTGCGGGATCTCCTTGGCGTCGAAGTTGACGAGGCCGCGGGCGACCGCCCGGCCCCGCAGGTCGCGCAGCTCCACCGGGTCGCCCGCGGTGAACTCGCCCTCGACCGCGGCGATCCCGGCCGGCAGCAGCGAGCTGTGGCGCTCCACGACCGCCTGCACGGCCCCGTCGTCCAGGGTCAGTGAACCCTGCGGGGTGGAGGCGTGGGCGAGCCACAGCAGCCGGTCCGCCGAGCGGCGTCCCGTGCGGTGGAAGTAGGTGCCCGTGTCGCGCCCGGCCAGCGCGTCGGCCGCGTGGCTCGCCGAGGTCAGCACGACCGGGACGCCGGCCGCGGTGGCGATCCGGGCGGCCTCGACCTTGGTGACCATGCCGCCGGTGCCGACGCCCGCCTTGCCGGCGCTCCCGATGCTGACCCCGGCCAGATCGGCGGGGCCGGTGACCTCGGCGATGCGGGTGGTGCCGGGGATGCTCGGGTCGCCGTCGTAGAGGCCGTCCACGTCGGAGAGCAGGATCAGCAGGTCGGCACGGACCAGGTGTGCGACGAGCGCGGCGAGCCGGTCGTTGTCGCCGAAGCGGATCTCGTCGGTGGCGACGGTGTCGTTCTCGTTGACGATCGGCAGCGCGCCCATGTCCAGGAGCTGGTCCAGGGTTCGGTAGGCGTTGCGGTAGTGGGCGCGGCGGCTGGTGTCGTTGCTGGTGAGGAGGACCTGGCCGACACGGACGCCGTAGCGGGCGAAGGAGGCGGTGTAGCGGGCGACGAGCAGTCCCTGGCCGACGCTGGCCGCGGCCTGCTGCCTGGCCAGGTCCTTGGGCCTGCGGTGCAGTCCGAGGGGGGCGAGTCCGGCCGCGATCGCGCCGCTGGAGACGAGGACGACCTCGCGCTCGCCGCCGCTGCGCACCTTGGCGAGGACGTCGACGAGTGCGTCGACCCGGTCGGCGTCGAGGCCTCCCGCGGCGGTGGTGAGAGAGGAGGAACCGACCTTGACGACGATCCTGCGGGCCTCCGTGACGCCCTGCCTGGCCCCTGACACGTGCATCCCCCATGGTTCGCCTCGCTGGACCCCGCAATCTACGCGAGCACGGGAACCGGCGCCTTCACGTTCCGCACCGTGGACCCCGCTTCGTCCGCATCCGTACCGTTCCGTATCCGTTCCGTGCCGCGACTCGTTGCAGGGGTGTCGGCTTCACCGCCGCAGACCCGGCGAATTCCAGGAACAGGACGTGATCGCATGCGCCAGCTCTCCATCCCCGGGGCCTGGGTGCACGAACCCGAGGTCATCCCCGACTCCCGCGGGAGCTTTCACGAGTGGTTCAGGGCCTCGGACCTCGGGGAGGCCGCGGGCCATGGGCTGGGGCTCGCGCAGGCCAACTTCTCCACGTCCCGCCGGGGCACGCTGCGCGGGATCCACTTCGCCGACGTGCCGCCGGGGCAGGCGAAGTACGTGAAGTGCGTACGGGGCGCGGTACTGGACGTGATCGTGGATGTCCGGGCCGGCTCGCCCACGTACGGACGGTGGGAGGCGGTCCGTCTCGACGACGCCGATCACCGGGCGGTCTACATCGCCGAGGGCCTCGGTCACGCCTTCATGGCGCTGACGGACGACGCGGGCGTCCTCTACCTCTGTTCCGAGGGCTATGCGCCCGGGCGTGAGCGCGGCATCGATCCGCTCGACCCGGAGCTGGGCATCGAGTGGCCCGCGGACGTCGCGCCGCTGCTGTCCGGGAAGGACGCCGCGGCTCCGTCGCTCGCCGAGGCGGGACAGCTGGGGCTGCTTCCCTCGTACGCGGAGTGCGAGGCGTACTACGCGCGTCTGCGGGCGCGTGAGCCCGCGCTCAGCCCGGCCGGCCGCTGATCAGGGGGCGTTCCGCGGCGAGCAGGGCCGGGAACGCCTCGTCCAGGGCGGCGCGCCAGTCCCGGATGGGCTCGATCCCGGCGGCGGCGAACCGGCGGTGGGCGAGCACGCTGTACGCGGGCCGTGGGGCCGGGCGGGGGTACGCGTCGCTGGTGGTGGGCCGGACCCGGGCGGGGTCCGCGCCGAGCAGCCGGAAGATCTCCCGGGTGAAGCCGCACCACGTCGTCCCGCCCGCGCTGGTGCCGTGGTAGACGCCCGCCGGGGCGGTGCCGTCGAGCGCGGCCTGTCCGAGCCGGACGAGCCGCGCGGCCAGGTCGACGGTCCAGGTGGGCTGTCCGCGCTGGTCGTCCACCACGTCGAGGGTGTCCTTGATGCCCTCCAGCCGGATCATCGTGCGGACGAAGTTGGCGCCGCCCGCACCGTAGAGCCAGGCGGTGCGCACGACGTATCCGGTGTCGGGGAGGGTCTCCAGCACAGCGCGTTCGCCGGCGAGCTTGGTGCGGCCGTAGGCGCTGCGCGGGGCGGTGGGGGCGTCCTCGGGGTACGGGAGGGCGGCGTCCCCGGCGAACACGTAGTCGGTGGAGACGTGGAGCAGGACGGCGCCGTGCTCGCGGCAGGCTGCCGCCAGGACGGCAGGGCCGGTGCCGTTGATCCGCAGGGCGGCGTCCTCCTGGCTCTCGGCGTCGTCGACGGCGGTCCAGGCCGCGCAGTTGGCCACGACGGCGGGCCGGTGGGCGGCGAACATCTCGCGGACGCGGCCGGGATCGGCGATGTCCAGGGCCGTGCGGTCCGCGGCGACGGCGGTGACGTCCTCGTGGGCGAGCGCGGCCACGAGGTCCTGTCCGAGCATGCCCGCGGCCCCGGTGACCAGCCAGCGAGGGCTCACAGGGCGGCCCTCTCCTTGAGCGGCTCCCACCAGGAGCGGTTGTCGCGGTACCACCGCACGGTCTCGGCGAGCCCGGTACGGAAGTCCTTGCGGGGCTCGTAGCCGAGCTCCTCGCGGATTCTGGTGCAGTCGACGGAGTAGCGCCGGTCGTGGCCCTTGCGGTCCTCGACGTGGACGACGTCGGTGTCCCATTCGGCGTCGCACGCCTCCAGGAGCAGTCCGGTGAGCTCCTTGTTGGAGAGCTCGGTGCCGCCGCCGATGTTGTAGACCTCGCCCGCGCGGCCCTTGGTCCGGACGAGCTCGATGCCCTGGACGTGGTCGTCGATGTGCAGCCAGTCGCGGACGTGGGCGCCGTCGCCGTACAGCGGGACCGGCCGGCCGTCCAGCAGGTTGGTGACGAAGAGCGGGATGACCTTCTCGGGGAAGTGGTGGTGCCCGTAGTTGTTGGAACAGCGGGTCACCCGCACGTCGAGTCCGTGGGTGCGGTGGTAGGACAGCGCGATCAGGTCGCTGGAGGCCTTGGAGGCGGAGTACGGGGAGTTGGGCGCGAGCGGTTCGTTCTCGGTCCAGGAGCCCTCGTCGATCGATCCGTAGACCTCGTCGGTGGAGATGTGCACGAAGGTCCGGACGCCCGCCAGATGAGCGGCGTGGACGAGGGTGTGGGTGCCCAGGACGTTCGTACGCACGAACTCGGCGCCGCCGTCGATGGAGCGGTCCACATGCGACTCGGCGGCGAAGTGCACCACCTGGTCGTGCCCGGCCATGAGACCGCCGACCAGTTCCGCGTCACAGATGTCGCCCTGGACGAACGAGAAGCCGGGGTGGCCGCGCACGGCGTCGAGGTTGGCCGGACTGCCCGCGTAGGTGAGCTTGTCGAGCACGGTGACGGCGACGTCGCCGGGGCCGTCCGGGCCCAGCAGCGTACGGACGTAGTGGGAGCCGATGAAGCCGGCGCCGCCGGTCACCAGGAGGTGGGTCGTCATGAGGAGATCTGCACCTTGCTGTGGTCGCCGAGGACGAGTCGGTGGGCGGAGGGGCTCCGGGGTGCGGGGGTCACCTCGACCTCGTGGCCGATGAGGGAGGCCTCGACGCGGCGGACGCCGTCGATCGAGGCGCCCCGCAGGACGATGGAGTACTCGATCTCGCTGTCCTCGATCCGGCAGTCGTGGGCGACCGAGGTGAACGGTCCGACGTAGGCGTCGCTGATCACCGAGCGGGCGCCGATGATGGCGGGGCCGACGATCCGGCTGCGGGTGACACGGGCGCCCGGCTCGATCCGGACCCGGCCGATGATCTCGCTCTCGTCGTCGACGTGGGCGCCGCGGGTGCAGGGCTCGACGGTCTCCAGCACGGTGCGGTTGACCTCCAGCATGTCGGTGACGTTGCCGGTGTCCTTCCAGTATCCGCGGATCGTGGTGGAGCGGACGTCACGCTCCTGGTCGATCAGCCACTGGATGGCGTGGGTGATCTCCAGTTCGCCGCGCCAGGACGGGCGGATGGAGCGGACCGCCTCGTGGATGACCTTGGTGAAGAGGTAGACGCCGACGAGCGCCATGTCGCTCTTGGGCTCCTTGGGCTTCTCCTCAAGGGCCACGACCCTGCCGTCCCCGTCGAGTTCGGCGACGCCGAAGGCGGTCGGGTCGGGCACCTGGGTCAGCAGGATCTGGGCATCGGGCCGGTCCGCGCAGAACCCCTCGACCAGTCCGGCGATCCCGCCGACGATGAAGTTGTCGCCGAGGTACATGACGAAGTCGTCGTCGCCGAGGAAGCGCTGGGCGATCAGGACCGCGTGGGCGAGGCCGAGCGGTTCGGACTGCGGGATGTAGGTGACGTCGATACCGAACCGGGATCCGTCGCCGACCGCCGCGCGGATCTCCTCCTCGGTGTCGCCCACGATGATGCCGACCTCGGTGATGCCGGCTTCCGCGATGGCTTCGAGCCCGTAGAACAGCACCGGTTTGTTCGCCACCGGGACCAGTTGTTTGGCCGAGGTATGCGTGATGGGACGAAGCCGGGTGCCTGCCCCACCGGAAAGTACGAGAGCCTTCACTGATCTGCCCCACGATGAGTCGGCGGTCCTGTCGCAGCTGCGACCTACCGGGTGACCTTAGTCAGGTCCGCCCGCTCATCCGCGGCGAAACAGCTCCGCCGACCCGCTTACCGACTCGTCCGGAGGAAAAGCAACGGCGCCCCGTAACCATTCCGCCTCGTTTCCCTCCCACTGGTTCACGAAATGCGTCACGCCGGCGCGTGACGTCGAACTCGATATCGAATTCTCCGCATTTCACTTGCCCCCGGTCCGATCCGAACGGGACAGCCCTCAGGGGTGGCGCAGGCGCCAGCCCTGCCAGGCGGAATCGATCATCTCGTCGACGCCGTACCGGGCCGACCAGCCCAGCTCCGCGCGGATCCGGTCCGCGCCCGCGACCACGCGAGCCGGGTCCCCGGCGCGGCGGGCGGCCACCTCGGGGACGATGTCCCCGTGGTCCGTCGCCTTGAGGATGCGGTCGACCATCTCGCGCACCGAGCTGCCCTCGCCGCGGCCGATGTTCAGCGTGAGGTCCGTGCCGGGCCCGGCCGCCTCCAGCCGGCGTGCTGCGGCGAGGTGGGCGGAGGCGATGTCCTCCACATGGATGTAGTCGCGGACGCAGGTGCCGTCGGGCGTCGCGTAGTCGTCGCCGAAGATCCGCGGGCCCTCGCCGGCCTCCAGGCGCTCGAAGACCATCGGGATGAGGTTGAACACGCCTGCGTCGGCGAGCTCGGGCGAGGCCGCACCGGCGACGTTGAAGTAGCGCAGGGACGCGCAGCGCAGTCCGTGGGCCCGGGCGGCGGCGTGGATCAGCCATTCGCCGACGAGCTTGGTCTCCCCGTACGGGCTCATCGGCGCGCAGGGGGTGTCCTCCGTGACGAGGTCCACGTCAGGCATGCCGTAGACGGCGGCCGACGAGGAGAACACCAGCTGGTCGACTCCCGCCGCGACCATGCTCTCCAGCAGCACCTCCAGGCCGGTCACGTTCTCCCGGTAGTAATGGAGGGGGCGCTCGACGGACTCGCCGACCTGCTTCTTGCCTGCGACATGCACCACACCCGTCACGGTGTGGTCACGGATCGCGGCGTCCAGGGTCTGCCGGTCCAGCACGCTGCCGGTGACCAGGGGCACACCGTCGGGCACGCTCGCGGCGTTCCCCGTGGAGAGGTCGTCGTACACGACCACCCGCAGTCCGCCGGCGAGCATCGCCCGCACGACGTGCGCACCTATGTATCCGGCCCCGCCCGTAACCATCCAGGTCATTCTGTGCGTCTCTCCCTCTGTACGTGGTGCCGCTGTGCGCGCTCCGTCGACAGGTTCACCTTACGTGCACGGAAAATCGAATCAGACAAATAACCCTCAACCGTATTATCGTGCGACATGAAGCCGTACATGGGGTGACGCCCGGGGAACACCGCGGGTGAAGCCGGGCAGTCACGGATGAAGCCGGGGCAAACACAAGGCCACGGTGGGTGGATGTCGATCAATTACGCTGTTCAGGTGCTCAGGCCCTCCCCCACGATTCCACGGAGCGAATCGGTGCCTGCGCACGGACCCTGCAGACAGCTCTCTGGACTGGTGAAGGATGCCTCGACTGACACTCATCGTGCCTGCGTACAACGTGCAGGGGTATGTTCGGGAGTGCCTCGACTCCGTGCTGCAGCAGGACTTCACCGACTTCGAGGTCGTCGCCGTGGACGACTGCTCGCCGGACGGCTCCGGCGCCATCCTCGACGAGTACGCGGAGCGCGACCCCCGGGTGCGCGTACTCCACCTGACCGAGAACGTGGGGCTGGGCCACGCCCGTAATGCCGGGATCGAACTGGCGACCGGCGACTACCTGCTCTTCCTCGACAGTGACGACACCCTGACGCCCGGATCGCTGAGCGGCATCGCCGGACGCCTCGACGCGACCGACGACCCCGACATCCTGGTCCACGACTACGCGCGCAGCTTCTGGGACGGGCGGCTGCTGCCCAACCGGCGGGCGGACCTCCTCGGCGGCGCCGAGCCCGCGGTGTTCCCCCTGTCGGAGCGGCCCGCACTGCTCGATCTGCCGCAGGTCGTCTGGAACAAGGCCTACCGTCGCGATTTCGTCGAGGCGCACGGTTTCCGCTTCCCGTCCGGGTCCTACGAGGACGTTCCCTGGACGTACACCGCCCTGGTCACGGCGGAAAGCATCGCGCTGCTCGACCGCATCTGCGTGCTCCACCGGCAGCGGCGCGAGGGCGGAAAGGCCCTCGGCACCGTCAGCCGCAAGCATTTCGATGTATTCGACCAGTACGAACGCGTATTCACCTATCTGGACGAGCATCCGGAATTCGAATCCTGGCGCCCCGCCCTTTTCCGCAGAATGGTCGACCACTACCTCACGGTGCTGGAGAAGCCGGGCCACCTCCCCAAGAATGCGCGGGCCGAATTCTTCCACCGCGCGGCCGCCGACTACAACCGCCGGCTGCCCGAGGGATTCGAACGTCCGGGCGGTGCCCGCGGATACAAGTACGCGATGCTCGGCAAGGACTCCTATCCGGCACTGACCGGTGTCACCCGGGCGAACCAGGTGCGCACCCGGGCCCGGGCGCGCAACACCCGGCACATCGGCCGGGCCAAGCGGGCCGCGATGCGGATGATCTACCAGTCCCAGCTGCGGCTGCCGCTGGACGAGAACCTCGCGGTCTTCTCCGCCTACTGGGGCCGCGGCTACGCGTGCAACCCCGCGGCCATCGACGCCGAACTGGCCCGGCTGGCTCCGCACATCCGCCGCGTCTGGACCGTGCGCGCCGAGCATGTGAGCCGGATGCCCAAGGGTGTCGAGGTGGCCGTCGTCGGCTCCCGCGAGTACTGGACGGCGCTGGCCCGCGGCACGTACTTCATCAACAACGTGAACTTCGCGGACTCGCTGATCAAGCGCGAGGGCCAGATCCACCTGCAGACCCATCACGGCACCCCGCTGAAGACGATGGGCCTCGACCAGGCCGACTACCCGGCCTCCACGAACATGGACATGGCGGATCTGCTCCGGCGCTGCGACCGCTGGGACTACAGCATCACGTCCAACCGCCACTCCACCACCGTGTGGGAGCGGGTCTATCCCTGTTCCTACACCTCGCTGGAGACCGGCTACCCGCGCAACGACGTCCTGGTCAACGCCGGTGCCGGGGAGGTCGCGCGGGCCCGCCGCGAGCTCGGTGCGGCGGACGGTTCCAAGGTCTTCCTGTACACGCCGACCCACCGCGAGTACCAGAAGGAGTTCTCGCCGCGGATCGACCTCGCGAAGCTGGCCGAGGAGCTCGGCCCGGACGTCACCCTGCTGGTGCGCGGTCACTACTTCTACAAGCCCACCGGCAAGCTCGCCGAGCTCCAGGCCAGCGGCCGGGTGATCGACGTCTCCGCACACCCGTGCGTGGAGGAGCTCTACCTCGCGGCCGACGCCATGATCACCGACTACTCGTCGGCCATGTTCGACTACGCCAACCTCGACCGGCCGATCGTGATCTTCGCCGACGACTGGGAGACGTACAAGGTCGTCCGGGGCAGCTACTTCGACCTGATGGCCGAGCCTCCCGGGGCCGTGGCCACCAGCCAGGCGCAGCTCACCGATATCCTCCGCTCCGACGAGTGGCGGAGCGAGGAGTCCGCGGTCCTTCGGGCCGCGTTCCGTAAGCGCTTCTGCGACTTCGACGACGGCCGTGCGGCCGAACGTATCGTCCGTACCGTCTTCCTGAACGAGGAAGACGTCCTTCCCGTCGTCCCGCTGGCCGCACGCAAGCCGGCACCATCCCCTGCCCAGGCGCTCGAACTGGTCGAGCGGGTCTGACCCGAAAGGAATGCCGAACAACATGACCCCCCGGCTCAGTGTCATCGTGCCCGTGTACAACGTCGAGGCGTATCTCGAAGCCTGCCTCGACTCGGTGGAGGCGCAGACCTTCACCGACCTCGAAGTCGTCATGGTCGACGACGGCTCCACCGACGGCTCGGCCGCGATAGCCGCCGCCTTCGCCGACCGCGACCCGCGCTTCCGGCTGGTGACGAAGGAGAACGGCGGCCTCGGCTCGGCCCGTAACGCGGGCCTGGCCAACATGGCGCCGGAGAGCGAGTACTTCGCCTTCCTCGACAGTGACGACGTCATCCCGCCGGACGGCTACCGCATGATGGTCGCCAGCCTCGACGACACCGGCTCCGACTTCGCCACCGGCAACGTGTACCACGTCAAGGGCGAGCGGTCCTGGCAGGTGCCGCTCATGAAGATGCTGGCCGGCGAGGCCCGCAAGCGCACTCACATCTCCGAGTACCCCAAGCTCGTCGCCGACCGCATCTCCTGCAACAAGGTCTGGCGCCGCACCTTCTGGGAGAAGAACGGCTTCGCCTTCCCCGAGGGCGTGCTCTACGAGGACAGCGCCGTGGTGCTGCGCGCGCACTACCTGGCCGACGCCATCGACCTGATCGGCGAGCCCGTCTACTACTGGCGGCTGCGCGAGGGCGAGTCCGCCCCGTCGATCACCCAGCGCCGCACGGACCCGCAGGGCGTCCGCGACCGGGTCGCCGCCTGTGAGTCCGTGGCCCAGTTCCTCGCCGACCGCCCCGGTGCCAAGTGGGCCCAGTTCAAGCGGGAGTACGACGCCCGTGTACTCCGGGACGACCTGCGCATCTTCCTGAACGTCGTCCCGGACGGCGAGGTGGAGTACCGCGAGGCCTTCCTCGTGGCCGCCAACCGCTACCTCGACCAGGTCGACGCGCAGGTCCTGGACGAACTGCCGGCCGTGCTGCGCGTGCAGTACGCGCTGGTGCGCCGCGGCGCGATCTCCGAGCTGATCGACCTCCTCGCCGACCAGCGCCGCCGTGAGCCGGTCGAGGTCAGCGGCTTCCTGCGCAAGTACGCCGGGTTCAAGGCCCTGGACGGCAGCAGTGTCTCGCTCTCCCGCAAAACCCTGCGCATCGACAAGGACCTGGAGCTCAGGACCCCGCTCGTCGGGGTGGAGTGGCAGCAGGGCAAGCTGCTGCTGAGCGGCGACGCCTGGATAGACAAGATCGACATCCCGAACCGGCGCAGCACCGCCAAGTTCATCCAGATCAAGAAGGGCGGATCGCGCCGCCGTCTGATCTTCCCGGCGAAGAACGTCTTCCGCCCGGGCCGCACGTCGGACACCTGGCAGAAGCGCTACAACTACGACTGGTCCGGCTGGGAGTTCTCCTTCGACCCCGCCAAGCTCCGCCACAACGGGCAGTGGGAGGAGGGCATCTGGCACATCGGCGTGATCGTCATGAGCTCCGGCCTGCTGCGCCGTCGCGGCATCCAGTCGAACGGCGGCAGCGCCCAGAACTTCCCGCCCTACCAGTGGCTCGACAAGAACTACCGGATGCTTCCCAGCGTCGAGGGCGCGGCGCTCAAGCTGCGCATCGAGCGGGTCAACGCGCTGGTGACCGGCCGGGAGCTGGACGGCGACCGGATCGTGATCCGGGGCGAGATCCGTGCGGCGCTGGCGAGCGACGAGTCCGTCAATCTCCAGGTTTCCAACCAGTCCAGCGGTGAGCTCCGGCGCTACCCGGTCACCGTCGAGGAAGAGCAGAACGGCGTCCGCGGCTTCCGCGTCGAGGTGCCGCTCGCCGACGTCGCCCTGATCACGGCCGAGAGCACCGAAGGCCACGCCCAGCCCCGGGTCCGTAACTGGTCCACGGCGCTGATGGTCTCCGGCCCCGACGAGAGCGTGGAACCGCGCCGGCTGAGCCCCGTCGTCCAGGAGGGCCTGGCCGACGGGCGCTTCCCGCTGCCCGTGAGCATGGGCCGGCAGGCGGGCCGTCACGAGCTGGCGGTCATCGCCGGGCACAACGGCTACCTCAAGTTCCGCGGCCAGACAGAGCGTGCCGTGATGACGCGGGTGAGCGAACGGGACGGCAAGCTCGTCCTGTCCGGCCACGCCCCGGCGCACCTGGTCGGTTCCGAGCTGCTGCTGAAGGCCAAGGGCCGGTTCGACGAGCGCCTGGTCCCGATCGACTGGACCGCCGACGGCTCGTACGAGACGGCCTTCGACCCCTCGACGCTGGGCGGTGGCGCCCAGGGCACCATCCCGCTGAAGGCAGGCCGGTGGAACTTCTTCCTCCGCCAGGCCGACGGTCCGGACGTCGAGTTCGTCATCGACCGGCTCGCGTCGGAACAGTTCCCGCTGCACAGCACGATGAAGGGCCGCCGCTACTGGCTGGAGGCACGCTGGCACGACTTCCCGCAGCTCAACTGCCGCTCGGAACTGTCCGATGTCGAGCGCGGCCCGTTCCGCCAGGGCCAGCTGCGCCGTGAGGTGTACGAGGCCAAGTGCCAGGAGCCGCTGCGGGACCAGGTGTTCTACCTGAGCTACAACGGCAAGCAGTACTCGGACAGTCCGCGTGCCATGCACGAGGAGCTGGTGCGCCGGGGCGCGGACCTCAAGCACCTGTGGGCGGTCCGCGACGGCCAGGTGGAGCTGCCGCCGACGGCCGAGAAGGTCCGGATGTGGGGCACCGAGTGGTTCGACGCACTCGCTTCCAGCAAGTACATCGTGACCAACGCGCACCTTCCCGAGTGGGTCGTCCGGCGTCCCGGCCAGGTCATCGTCCAGACCTGGCACGGCACGATGCTGAAGAAGATCGGCCATGACATCGACACGCTCCACTTCGACAAGGAGTACCAGAAGCGTCTGGAACTCGAAGCGAAGAACTGGAGCATGCTCGTCTCCTCCAACCGCTTCAGCACGCCGATCCTGAAGCGGGCCTTCTCCTACGACGGGGAGATCCTGGAGGCCGGTTACCCGCGCAACGACTACCTGTACTCCGACGAGCGGGTCAAGCTCGCCGAGGAGATCAGGAAGCGGATCGGGCTGCCCGAGGGCAAGAAGGTCGTGCTGTACGCGCCGACGTGGCGCGACGACCAGTCGCACCGGGCCGGGCAGTACTCCTTCGACCTGCGGCTCGATCTGGAGGACGCCCGCCGCCGCCTCGGCGACGACCACGTCCTGCTGATCCGGCGCCACTCGAACGTCGTCGACCAGGTGCCCGGCGCCGGCAACGGCTTCGTCTGGGACGTTTCCGAGTACCCGGACATCGCCGATCTGTACCTGGCGTCCGACATCATGATCACCGACTACTCGTCCGTGATGTTCGACTACGCCCACCTCAAGCGGCCGATGCTCTTCTTCGCGTACGACCTGGAGCACTACCGCGACACGCTGCGCGGGTTCTACTTCGACTTCGAGAAGGACTCGCCCGGCCCGCTGGTGCGTACGTCCTCCGAGCTGATCGACTCGATCCGCGACATCGACGCGGTGTGGCCGGAGTACCGCGAGCGCTTCGAGCGCTTCCACCACCTGTTCTGCGACCTGGACGACGGCCGGGCCTCGCAGCGCGTCGTGGACCGCATGATCGAGCAGGCGACGGACCTCACCGAGGAGAAGTAGCCGCTCGCACCAGTAAAAGGGGGCGGGCCCGGAGATCAGTTCTCCGGGCCCGCCCCCTTTCGTGCTGTCCGAGCGGCTCTACGGCTCGACGTCGACCGTCTTGAAGGCGAGCTGCGACAGAGCCGTGTAGTACGGCCGGATCTCCACCTTCGAGACCGGGCGCGGCGCCGGCTTCCCGCCGTTCAGCGTCCGGGTCACCCGGCGGCCCACCTTCGCCAGCAGCGTCCTGCTGGGATCGGGAAGGATCCGGATCACCGGGCGCGGGAAGGTGAACACGCTTATGGGCGACAGGACATCGGTCGAGAGCTTGCCGACCTGGACGCGGTCCGCGCCCGAGGCCGGACGCAGCCACACGTCCCAGATCTGCTCGGGCCCCTCGTGCTCGGCCACCAGCGCGGCACAGCTGACCGTGGCGGTGACCCGGTGGCCTTCGAGCGCCGCTGCCGGGAACGAAAGCACCCGGTCCTTGTCCTTGCGGTGCACGGCCTCCAGGACCGCTCCCGGGCCCAGGGTCACGCCCCAGGCACCGGCCTCCACGCCGATCGTCCCGGTGTCGACCGCGAGCGCGTCGACCTCGGCGTGGGCTTCGCGCACCACGCTGCGGATCCGCAGCCGGTCCATGTCGCCCCGGTGCGGGAGCAGCAGCTCCAGCGCGGGGCCGCCGGTATCCCGGGGCAGCTGGACGTTGAGCAGATCGCGTACGTCGCAGCCGTAGCCGTCCACCGTGAGCGGGACCTCGTTGCCGTCCGAGGTGCACACGGACAGCTCCCAGGTGCCCTCGGGCAGCCCGTCGTGCCAGGGCACCACCGCGCTGCCGCCGGGCGTGATCGCGAAGCGTTCCTCGGCCGGGTTCCGGCCGACGCGGCGGCAGGCGATCTCGGCACCGTGGGCCTCCGCGGGCAGCGTGCCGACCTCGATGTTGACCGAGCCCAGTGCGTCCACCTGTGCGGTGGCGGTCGTGGGCAGCGCCCGGCGGACGAACGCGTCGTGCAGGATCGCCTCGAAGCGCGCACAGCTGGCCGGCTCGTGGAAGCGCACCGCGTTGCGCACCGCGGCCTCGCCCATCCGGGCCCGGCGCTCGTCGTCCTCGACCAGTTCGAGGATGGCGCCGGCCATGGCGTCGGTGTCGCCGCCCGGGACGATGAACCCGTCCTCGCCGTGCGTGATGATGTTGCGCGGGCCATGGTTGGCGTCGGTGCTGACGACGGGCAGACCGGCCGCCATCGCCTCCACGATCACATTGCCGAACGCCTCGCGTTTGGAGGGGAGTACGAAGATCGAGCCCTTGCTGAACTCGGGCGAGACCGGGGCCGCGGGGCCCATCAGCGTCACGGTGTTGTGCAGGCCGAGGCTCTCGATCTGCTTGCGCAGATTGGCCTTCTCGGTGCCGCCGCCGTAGATCCGCAGCCGCCAGTCGGAGCGCTTGGCCACGACGGTGGCGAAGGCCTCGATGACCGCCGCGAAGTTCTTGTTCTCCTTGAGGAGCCCGGCCGCGATGATGACCTTGTTGGTGCTCTTGGACTGCACGGGTGCTGCGGGCACACAGTTCGGCATGACGGCCAGCCGGTTGCGTACGCCCGGCACCAGCTTGCCGATGCTCTCGACCTCTTCGGGCGTCAGCGCGGTGAGCGCGTCCAGCGAGTGGTACGCCTTGAACAGCCGGCCCTGGTAGTACTTCGCGTAGATGGAGGGCATCGAGTGCTCCTGCGTGACTCGCAGGTAGTCGCCCTTGGCGTACGACAGCATGATCGTGTTCCGCGGGCTGGAGCTCACCACGACGTCGGAGTCCGTGTTCGCGAGGAACTCGAGCAGCCGCAGCTCGGCCAGCCGGCTGACGACCGGCTTCTTCTCGGCCGGGTCGACGGGGTAGACCTTGGGGAAGACCTCGATCAGCGGGTCATCCAGGTCCGACGTCGGCGAATGCTTGCGCAGATCGGTCAGCGCGCGTACGGAAACCCTCGGGTCGAGCGGGAAGTAGGACTCGTCCCGCACCTTGCGGAGAGCGATGATCTCCACCTCGTGCCGGGCCGCAAGCGCGCCCGCCAGGTTCTGCGTGGCACTGACCACTCCGCCCATGTGGCAGAGGTCGCGCACCAGAAATGAAATCTTCACTTGCGTCTTTCGGCTGGGCCGCGGCTCGCGGCAAACCCCGGGTGGCCTCGCATGACGAACGCTCTCACGCTTCCCCTACCCCCTCGGCTGTGCGAGGGCAGGCCTTGTCCTCGCACAAGGAAGACGGACAGAAGAGGCACAGGGTTGTGTTCGGAGTAAGAGTTTATCGAGCCTTGAACAGAGCGGACGGACACGACGATGCCGCACCCGATCCACTTTCTCACCCACCCCGTCGCTTTTCACC
>NZ_JAELVH010000149.1 GCF_019399235.1 Streptomyces poriferorum
GACATAGAGACACCCCCCTCTTTCCCCCCCCCCAAAAAAAACGGTGGGTGGAAATGGACGCGCGAATGCGGCACTATGGCTCTAGAGTGAGCGACATAGCGACTTTTGGTCCTCTGGGGTCCGTGGCCATCGGGTAGTCCCAGCGGGTCAAGCAAGTGGAGTCGATCACTCCCCTCGTGTAGGCGACGTGCAGGTTTTCGAGTGAGCGGATGCAGGTTTTTCCCTCCGGCTGGACCCCGGAGGCGATCAAAAATCCTGGTACCGCTCAGATTTTCAGTTTGCAGCCCTCTGACCTGGGGTTATCCAAAATGCTGACTGCTCCGCGGGACACGAAAAAATCCGCGTCCACGATGCAGCCTGCACCGTTCTACGCGGATGGTTGTACACCGACGCCAGATTTCATCTGATCGAGCCCCGATTCCCTCGAAGGATCACCGATTCCGCTGGTAATCTCTGCGTCATCGGCACCTGGGGATGGCCCGCTAGATGGTTTCCGTCGCCGGCCGCAACATCCCGCGTTATCAGGTGTCGGGCCGTGGCCCCGCTCCGAGCTCGTTACTCGGAGTGGGGCCGTCTTGCTTATCGGTGAGGTTACACCCTGAACGGCTGAACCTGACTGCAAATGCCACGAGAACCGGCGCGTCATGGCCGATTACCTTCCTTGACTTTCTGTCAGGTGTCATACCCGTGTGTCATTGTTAAGCATGGCTACACCAATGGATGGCAAACAGTTTAGCGATGCTGTGCGGTCGCTTGGGGTCAAGGTCATCGAGCGCCCCGGGTACCTCCAGCACAACCGCGAGGGTCACGGCAACTGGGGCCCGGTCAACGGTGTGTTGCACCATCACACCGTCACCAAGGGCACCGCGGCGACCGTGAGCATCGTCGACAAGGGGTACGCGGACCTGCCCGGTCCGCTCTGTCACGGGATGATCGCCAAGAACGGTGACCTCCACATGATCGGGTGGGGACGCGCGAACCATGCAGGCCTCGGTGACCCGGACGTGCTGGCCGCGGTGATCGCGGAGACGACGCTCCCCAAGCCGAAGCGGAACACCATCGACGGGAACGCCCGGTTCTACGGTTTCGAGTCGGAGAACCTGGGAGACGGGAAGGACCCGTGGCCGGCGGCGCAGCTGCGCACCATGGCCGCGGTCGGGTTCGTGCTCTGCCGGTACCACAAGTGGTCGGAGCGGTCCGTGATCGGTCACCTGGAGTGGCAGGTGGGCAAGGTGGATCCGCGCGGCCCCGGTGTGTCGATGGCAGGCATCAGGAAGGCGACGGGTGCCCTGCTCCGGCCGGTGCCGAAGCCTAAGCCTCCGGCGACTGCGCCGAAGCCTCCGCCCGTGCTGCATCCGGTGCCGTTGACGACGGAGGCGCGGGTGGCGCTGCTGGAGGGGCGCGTGGCCAAGCTGGAGGGGAAGGGGTAGGGATGAGCGAGGAGAGGCCGGCCATCGAGGAGACCGCGCCGCCGACGTCGGGCGACGTCGCGTTTCCGGCGTACGTCACCGCGACGACCGGCGCGGCGCTGTGGGTGTGCAATCGGCTTGTGGGGCACCCTCTGCCGCCGGAGATCTACGTGTGGGTGCAGTTGACCGTGCCGCTCGTGATGGGGCGCCTGGCGGCCGTGTGGCGGGTGAGACGAACCGCGCGGCAGGGAACGCAGTAGGGCCCCGGAGCAGCTGCTCCGGGGCCCTAGTTCGGCTGGTCCCCGCCGGTGTGGGGCGGGGGTCGTGCCTGTACGATCTGATCGAGCGTTACGCCCTCGTGTGTGCCGCTTCCCTTGCCGGGCGGGTACCTCGCTTCGACGCGTAGGATCGCCGCCCGCCCGGCACTGGGACCTTCCCGCGCCTCACGAGAGTTCCACGGTGACGCTGTCGCCCTCGAACGCGAACTCTGTGGAGTAGGCGGACTTGATGGCAGCGATCGCGACCGCGGCGACGTCTGCCGGCGAACCGCCGTTCTGCCACCGCAGCACGATCGGGCGGATCCCTGCCTTTCCCAGCTGGTCCGCCTTGAACTGGCGCCTCAAGGTCTTGTTGCGGTAGCGGGATTTGCGCGGGTCCGCGACGACGTCGGCCGTGACGACCATCAGGCCCGGGCCGCTGGTCTTGGTCACGGTCTTGGTGCGGAGCAGCTGTGCGTAGGCGTCGTCGACCTTACGCAGGGATGCGGCGGACGCGCCGCGCGGTTTCTTGGCGAACCATGCTCCCCACGTGCTGTAGCCGATGCCCATCGCTGCTGCGGCGGCGCGGCGACCGCCGAGAGCGCGCTCAAGGGCGTTGAGTCGGGCGGTGAAGCCCCGTCGCTGGCTGATGGGGCTCTTGATGCCCGCGACGGGGTACCAGCCTCGCAGGGCGCCGTCCAGCGCCTCCGGGAACCTCACGCCATCACCCACTGGTTCTTGACCTTGAACGAGCCGAGTGTGACGCCGGTCTCGTCGATGCGGAAGGGGGGTTTCGGCAGGGTCGGGATGCGGTCCCAGTCCTCTTGGCGGTACGTCACTTCGTCCAGGGATCCCATGGCATAGGGGAAGATGCCTGCTTCGTGTGCGCTGAAGACCTTCCGCCACATCGTCGCTGCGTGCTGCGCGTGGATGGTGTGATACCAGTCGGGGCGCAGTACCTCCGACTTGTTGGTCTTCAGGTCTCCGGTCGCATCGTCGGTCTTGCCCGCCATCATCTGGATGGCGATGGAGTACGAGTCCTTGAAGTCGGCGTATGCCTTGTCCGCGGCGGCCCGGGCGACGGTGCCCGGTGCGGTCGCGTTCCGGGTGGCGAGCAGGGCCGCGCGGTCGTCGCGCAGCTTCTCCCCCCACGTCCGCAGTCGGCAGCTGACTTTGGCCGTGTAGCTGTCCTTTACCTCGATGTCGGGCAGCTTCCCGGCGGTGGCCAGCTGCTGGAGCAGGTCGAGTGTGGGGTGTTTGATCCATACGGCGTCCGGGAGCTCTGCGGAGCCGAGTGGGGAGACGATGCTGGGGAGTTGCCACACGGGGGTAAGAATCTGGTAGTACCCCGGGGCGGGCTTGAGTCCGTGGAACGGTCCGGTGCGGGTGAGGGCGCCGTGTGCGTAGGTTCCGGACGTGAGTGCGGCGACGAATGCGCCGGAGACGTCCGCGTCGGCCATCTCGTCGCCGGGGCCGGCCACGCCTTCCGACTCCCAGTCCCATGCGGGCAGGTGGACGTAGCGGGAGGGCTTGGGGACGGGCGGGCGCCAGAAGGGGCCGCGGGAGCTGACCTTGGGTTCGTAGCCGCCCTTGGTGAGCAGGTCCAGTGCGCGGTATGTCGTGCTGGTCATTCGGGTGCCTCCGTGCTGTCTTCGTCGATGTCGATGGCTGTCTGGCCCTGGATCTTGGGTACGCTCGTGAGTGGAGCGGGCTTGAAATCGGGCTCCAGGACCGGGCCGTCGACCTCACGGGACGGCCCGACCTTTCCGTAGCCGCGTCGGACGCAGATGCGTAGTGCGTCGTTCAGGCTGCATTGGAGCTCGGTGGCCAGGCTCTCGGCCATCCATCGTTCCTCGTCGCTGAGGCGGAGCAGGATCCGCTCCGTGAGTCCCTTGGCGGGCCGTCCCATTTTCATGGGTCAGTGATATCACAAAGTCAGAGTTTCTGATATCGAAAACCGGTGTGCGATATCAGAAAGCGGCCCCGGTCCCTGGGGGAGAGGGACCGGGGCCGCTTCGCAACCCGCGCGACACCTGGGGGTGGATGCCGCGCGGGAGTCCTGATTACCGCAGCTCAGACAGCCGCATGCCGTAGATCTCCGTCAGAGACGACACCGGGAGCGCCTGCTCCCCGACCATGAACGTCGGTTCCAGCCTCCGTGTGTCGTGTTCCTGCGGCCGGACGACCAGCGACCACCCGACCAGCGGGTATCCCTGCCGGACCAGTCCGTCATCCGACACGAAGTGCCCGACCCGGTCGCGCGCCGGCTCCGGCTGGAACGCGACGACGACCGGCACGAACTCTGCCCGGTCGATCGGCTCCGCGATCGCCTGCTCCAGGTCGGCCACCATGAGCGCGACCGCGTCTAGCGCCGCTTCCGGCGACGTCAGCCCCGCCGTTCCCGACTCCCGTGCGGTCGCGACCAGCTGCCGCACGCGCGACAGCTGACGTCCCAGCTGCTGATTGAACGCGTCCAGCCGCGCGCCCCGCATCAGCTGGTCCGCGGCGACCGCATGCAGGGTGCGGACCATGTCGTCTGCGGTGCGGAGCCGGACGGTGGTGGACCGCAGGTCGTCCAGCGCGCCCATGTAGCGGGCGTCCAGGCCGTTGACTTCGTCGGCGTGCGCGCGGCAGACCGCATCGAGCACGTCGGGACCGTCCAGGGTCTCGACCGCCTCACGGGCGAGCCGGACAAACGGTGACGGACGCTCAGAAACTTGGATCATGGGATCGCCTCCCGATCAGATGTGCATTTGCTTCGACACGTCGCACCATAGACCTATAAACGGCGCGGCGGCAGGGAGTTGACGCAGATGGCGCCCGGGGCGTACGCCCCGGGCGCGGGTCACTCGTCCTCGTACGCCTTGCTGCCGAACACGAGTGACGACCCGTAGCGCCGCTTCTTCTTCGGCGTCTCCGCGGCCGGTTCCGGATCGGGGGTGGGCTCCGGCGCCGGCACTTCCGGCGCGGCCTCCGGCTCCGGCTCCGGCGTGGCCCGGGCGGTGAGCGCCGCCCGCATCTCGTCCATGAACATGGTCAGGTCACCGCGCAGACCCTCGACACCGGCTTGCGCGTCATACGCGGTCGATACGGCCTCTCCGGCGGCTTGCGTGGCGAACGTCGCCTGCTCCGCGGCGGCCTCCGCCGTACCGGCGGCCTCCGCGGCCTCTTCCGACGCCTGCACCGACGTCGCCGCGGCCACCCCGGCTTCAAAACTGGCGGTGGTCTCGTCCGGCTCCTGGCCGTCGACAACGACCGTGGTCGGCGCCGTCACTTCGCTGCCGCCTTGCTTGTGCTGGCCTTGGCCGGCGCTTCGGTCTTGTCCGCGCCCGCCGCGCGCGCCTGGTCCTCCAGCTCCTCCACCCGGGCCCGCAGCATCGCCAGTTCGGCTTCCATGGACGTCTGGAGCCCGGTGAGACCCTGCGCGACCGCGTCCACGTCCGCGTGGACATCGAGCTTGTCCCACGAGACGAGTTCCGGGCCCTCCGTCGTATTCAGGATGATGGCCTTTCCCTCGATCTCCAGGCCATCCAATGCGTCGATGTGAGCCATGATTTTTCCCCTTAGGTGAGAGCGACCGTTGACGGATAATCCGTCGCCGGTCCGATGTCCTTGATGCGGATCCAGGAAGGATTGACCGCGTTCCCGCCGAGCAGAACGTTCCCCGTTCCGCTCGCCCGAAAATATGTGACCGCAAGTTCGGCGACGATAGCCGCTCCGGAAACGTTACGGATGATCGTGCTGTACTGGATTGAGGATTGCGTATTGGCGCCGTTGATGAGCGCCGTACGGAACGTGTCGAAAAGCTGCTGCCCGGTCGCGTTCGTTTTCCGCAACCGCGTCTGTACGGTGTCGCTGGCAATCGTCGACTGGACCCATGCCCGGACGGAAACCTCGTACGCCCGGCCGTTCATGAAAGTTGTCGTCCCGGACGTGATTCCTACGGTTTCCGTCGTGGTGACCGTGGGTGCACTGGCCGTGATTGCGGCAAAATCCTTGAGCCCCCGCCCCTGGTCCACGCCGTTGACGAATACGCTGCCGAAGCACGCGAGATCTCCAAGGGCTCCGACGTTCCCGTCTTTGTCGACGGTGAACTTAGCGGAGCCTTCCCGCTGCACATGAACCATGAATCCGGTGTGTCCGGGGTCGGCCACATCCACCCGGAATGCGGGCTGTGTGGCGGGCCGGGCCGACACGAACACCCGCGCTTCGTCGAAAATGGCCACCCCCTTTTCAATTTGCAGCAGGGTCTGAACGGTCGGATCCGCGGTGTCGATGACCGCCATTTGTGCGGTGTCCCGATCCAGGAAAAGGAAACCGCCATTCAGGACCGACGTGTCGGAGTCGCGGGTGCGGAGAGCCTGCCATGAGTTGGTTGTCGTCCCCTCCCCCATGAACGTCACCCACCGGTAATCCGGCACCACTCCGTCCGCGAACGGGCCAGACGACACATTCAATCCCGACCGCGCGTTGTCGCCCGTTGCGTTGATCGCCCCGGCTTCGTCTCCGTCGCCGTCCTTGAAATAAATCACGGGCAAATTGTTCGTCGGGTCAACGATGATCTGCCACCCGTTCGCGGCGGTGAAAATCGCTTTCCCATTCTCGATTTCCACGGTGGCGCCGGACCCGTCCGAAGAACGAATCGTGAGGTCTGCGAATTCCGCCGTACCGTCCCGGTTGATCGTCCACCCGGACGATCCAGGAATGTACTGGCCGGACTGGATCGCTTCCCGGACCAGCTTCTTACCGGCCAGAATCGATTCGCGGAACCCCACGGCTTACTCCCTTGTCCCGTAAACGGAGAGGGTGGCGACGTCGCCCGGATTCCCGCCCGTCCAGACCGCGATGATTTCCGTCCCCTGACTGATATCAAAATTGACGTCACAGGAATTCGCGGACCCGTCATAGGTGGTGTCTACGTACCCGTTCGCGTCCTCCGTGCCCCGGTACAGGGCGCACTGCGGGATGAGCCCGGCCCCCGGTTGCGACGTCCGGACGCTGATGGCCTGGACGTGCCACAGGTTCGGGCCGTACGTCGGCCCGATGTGCGCCCGCCCGTTCCCGCCCGCGTCCAGGACGACGTCGGTCCCCAGGTTGAGCGGCTGCTGCTCAGCCATTGGCCCATCGCTCCTGGATCACCGTGACCGTGGTGACGGTCCCGCCCAGCGCCGTTGCCCACAGTTCGTCGGTCGCGCCGAACTTCAGGACCGTTCCCGCCGGGAGCTGTCCGGGCTGGCCACCCTGGATGTCCTGCGCGGAGCCTCCGATCAGGATCGCGAGATCGGACGTGATGATCGTCGCGGTCGCGCGGTGCGGGTCCGCGGTAAGCAGCTGCTTCGGCGGACCGTCCGGAACCGTGAGCCCCCGGATGCCGGCAGACACCCGGGGGAGGTCCTGGACCCGCACCGGGCCGACCGGCCGGACCTGCACCACCGGCTCCGGCGCCTCGACCTGGAGCACGTCATCCGGGTCCGGCGAAAGGTCCGGCACACCCTGCATCGTCGTCATGCTGCTGCTCCCTTGACCTTGGATGCCGCGGAGCCGATCGCCCCGCCGGCAGATTTCACGGCCCGCCCGACCGGCGTCACCGCGGTGGCCACCTTCCCGGCCGCCGCTGTCGCGGGCTTGGCCACAATCGCGATACCACCGATCAGCAGCGCACCCCCGGCGATGACCTGGACGATACGGAGCCAGTTCCCCGCGTCGCCAAGCCACTTCCCGGCGCCGAGTGCCAGCTGCGCCGCGCCGAGCAGGCCACCCGATCCGGCGTTGACCGCGTCGGCGACGTCGTTCACGGCGGACGCGGTCCCGTCCCCGGCGGCCTGGACGGTGTCCGCCGTCAGCTTGGCGTCACCCGCGATCGCGTCGGCTACGGACTGGAGGCCGGCCCCCATCTGGAGCGAGACCAGACCCTCAATGATCTTCGGGCGGAAGATCTTCTCCGCCGTCGCGGTCGCGCTGCCGTACTTCTTCCGCTTGGACTTGTAAGACGAGACAGCGGCCTGGGCCTGGAGGATGAATCCGGCGTACCGGCCGTTCGTGTACGCCTCCCACGGCTGGTACTTCGACTGCCGCCAGAGCGTCAGACCGCCCTTGCAGTTGATCGAGGGTTCTGTCCATGCGTTCTTGTTCGGCAGCGCCTTGAACCATGCAGGGTGGGCCGACGCGGACATTTGCATGAGCCCGTAGTGGCCGCTCTTGTACGTGTTGTAGATGTTGCACACGCGGTCGCTCTCGGCCGCGATGACCGCCGTGGCCGTCATCCACTCGTTCTCCGGCCAGCCCGCGACCGCGAGTGATGCCACCACCTCCTCATAGGTGAGCTGGAGGCGGACACCGCCGAGCACCTTCACCGTGAAGTCAGCCATGACCGCCCCCTCTCCCTACGCTGCCGCGAACTGGTTCTCGAAAGCGGTGTACTGCTCCGTGGACATTTCCGGCTCCGGCTCCGACTGCGTCGCGCCTCCGGGGACGAACCGCTTCAGGTCCGGGTTCACCGCGTTCGCGTGGCGGGTCATCCACGCCATGCCGATGACCATCACGCCGCCCACGGTGAAGATCACCGGATCCCGCGCGATGAGCGAGATCCCGGCGACGACTCCGGCCGCCATCCACGACGTCGACCGCTCCGCCCGGTTGACGTCCTCGTTGTTCTCCACCAGCGACCGGATGTCGGATGTGGTCGGGGTCGCGTTGCTGTACATCGAGTAGACCAGCGTCCCCACCGCCAGCCCCGCGCCGATCGAGATTTCAGGCTTCAGGCTCATGATCGTTCTCCTTACTTCAGGGTCTTGAAAGTGGCAGCAGCAGACTGCTTGCTGGGACTCTGGCCCGTGGCATCGGCCGCCACGGTGACTTTGTGGGACTTGTTCGCCGTCAGACCGCCCACGGCGTACGGGGGGGCCTCCGCGGCCCCGTGCGCGACACCGTCGACGTACAGCCGGTAGATCGTCGCGTTGGGTACCTTCGTCCAGGACACCGTCGCCCCGGACCGCGTGATCTTGGAGACCTTGACGCCGGTCGGGACCTTGAGCACGACCGACTTCGTCCGGGCGCTCACCGCCGACGACTTCGGCCCCACCTTCCCGGCCGCCGTCTCCGCGGCCACCTGGAACGTGTACGAGACGTTTGGCTGGAGTCCGCCCACCTGCGCCGTACCGTCCATCGACGTGCCGACGTTGTCCCGCGAACCGGACCGGTAGATGCGGTACCGGGAAGCGCCGGCCACCAGAGCCCACGTCAGGTCCACCGCCGTTGCGGACGCGGCCACGGCCTTTAGCCCGGTCGGGGCGACCTTGATATCACTGTCCCCACCGGTGATCACGGTGTACGTGCCCTCCGGCGGGTACCCTGCCCGGGCGATCGCCGCACGGACGATCGTCTGGTCCAGCGTCGTGAGCGGCTGACGTCCCAGGTACCGGCCGAGTGCCCCGTCGATCGCGGCAGGCTCGTACGACGCGGCCAGCTTCTCCGACGCCAGCTGAGACCACTCCGCGTTCGTCCGCGGCGCCGACGTCTGCGTGTCCGACGTGCTGCCCGACGACGACGACGAGTACCCGCCCACGCTCCCGCCCAGACCGGAGTCCGTGAGCCCCTGGAAAGGATCCTCCGGCAACACCTCCTCCACCGGTGCGTCGTCGACCGCCGCGGACCGCGACCGCCAGAACGCGAACAGGATGATCCCGCCCGCGATTCCGCCCACCGCCATGACCTGCGTTTTCTTGACCGCCCCGATTTTCGGGATGTCGATGGTGTCGGCCATCATCCCCACCCGTCCGAACTGAATTCGCCGCCCGCGTCCTGCTGCTCCGCCATGGTGGCGTCACTGATCGCGGAGGTGGACGGTGCGGCGAACAGCCGCGGAATGGACCCGTACGGCGACTGCTGGATCTGCGTACCGGTGCCCCACCCGGAGTACGGGGCGCTGTTCGGGATCGCCGGAGTGTCGACGGGGAAGTTGACCTCTTCCGCGCCGACCGCGCGCAGCTGGTACTGCATCTGCTGCGGGCCCGGGCTCGAGTATTCGCCCCACGTGAGCGTGTCGTATCCCAGCCGCATCCCTGCCCCGTCATAGACCTCCGTGGACGGGTTGTTCTCCGCGTACGAGTTCGGGCCCCGGGCCAGGGGGCCGGAGAGTTCCGGCTCCCAACTGGTCTGGCCCTGCTGCCGGTTGACGATGTTCCCTTGGCCCTGGAACTGGAACTGCGGCTCCCGTGGCAGGCTGGTCACCGTGGACGCGTCCACGGCCCCGTGGGACTTCAGCATCTGGTCCCGTGCGACGTACTGCGCATCCACCCACCCCAGACGCGGAGGGGTGAGCGCCGGCGCGTCGTATGCCCAGTGCGAGGACGGGTCCATCGGCATGCCGGACGCGGGCGCCGCCGTCTCCGGTGCCACCCACAAACCCGGGGATCCGTAGTCGGGCCCGGGCCCGGCCGGAGCGGTCCCGCCGAACATGTCGGCGTCGTCCGGCTCCGCCCCGGCCGCATGGTCCCCGCTGAGTGCCACGGACAGGGCCACGGTCGGGTACCGGGCCTGCTGTACCAAGTTTCCGCTGTAGACCATGGGTCAGCCGTTCCTGGTGCCCATGGCGGTCGCCTGCCACTTGCTGACCCCGCCGAACAGCGCGGACAGAACCTTGTCCGTCTGCCGGCCCGGCAGTACCAGCGTGGTCACGAGACCCGTTGCGACGATCAGCGTCGCCACCTTCGTGAACGCGTTCATTACTTACCTCCCTTGTCCCACCAGCTGAGTGCCGATTCCGTCGGCGACGGTGTGCCCGGGTCGGTCCGCGTCATCAGGACCGCGATCATGCCCGTCCAGGCCAGCAGGACCGCGCCCTTGGGCCACACCCGCTCCGCCCCGGAGAACGCGAGCGCGGCCAGCCCCGTCGCGATCGGGATGCGCCAGTTCACCGGCTTGTCATGGAACACGCTCTGGTTCGCCACGGTGATAGCACCCGTGGCCAGGATGATCCCGGTCGTCTGCGACATCACTTGCCTCCGGTGTAGCGGTAGACGACCGGCAGCGCCCCGCCCGTGAATGCCTGGCCCACGGGCACCTCCTGGACGACCTTCCCGGGCCGCGGCGCGTGGATGACCGTGTCTCCGTCCACCGCGATTGCGACATGCGACGGAGGCCCGGACGCCGGCCAGAAGCAGAGATCTCCGGCGCCCATGTCCGCCCGGCTGATCTTCGTCAGCTGACGCCATGCCACCTGGACATAGGTGGTGCGCGGAGGCGTCACGCCGTACGCGTCCCGGAACGCGAGCACGACGAGACCGGAGCAGTCCAGACCCTTAGGGGTCGTCCCGCCGAACACGTACGGCACGCCCAGGTATCTACGCGCTGCCGTCACGAGTTCGGGATGGGGGCCTGCTCCGGCCCCGGTACCGGAGGACGGACGGGAAGCGCCGGCCGCCGAGCCTTGTGCGAGCGCGGCCTCTGCCGCCGCCGTCGCACCTGACGACTTCGGCTTGCCCTCCGGGAGCTTCCCGTTCGTGATGTCTTTCAGGCCGGCCCGGATGTCTACGCCCTGGATCCCGACGTACAGCAGGAAGGCCCCGGCCGTAGCCATGCCCACCGCGACACCCGAGATACCTCCCTGCTGTGCCATCAGCTACCGGACCCGAGTGGCACCATCTTGATGACCTTGGGCAGTACGAGATACCCGATGACGACGCCGATCGCCAGCGTGGTGTAGGGCTTGAGCATTCCCATGATCTGTTCCTCTCCGTGTGCGGGTGGTACGTCAAGTCGTTGACGTACAGCCGTGGGCGGTGACGTACCGGACCACCCCGGCCGTGCTCGATCAGCGCGCGGTGAGCGCCTTGACCTGTCCGCCCGGAGGGTTCACGTAGTTCACGAGCGTCTCCAGCTTGTGACTGCCGGAGCCCCCGATCACGCCGTCGAAACGGATGGCCGTACCGGCGGACACCGGCATGTAGCCGTACCGCCCTTCCTGGCCGGGCTTCAGCCCCCAGTCCCGATTGAAGGGGAGCGCGTAGACACCGGAGTCCCGGCCGCCCGCGGTGTCGATCGCCGCGGTGTACCCGTACTGCGTGATGATCTTGTGCTTCCAGATGGCCTTGAGCCGGTCGATCGGGAGGTTGTTGTCGTAGTGCAGGCGGAGCGGGTCCGGGAAGTCGGTCTCACCGACCGACCGCGAGCCCGTGCTGTCGCGGAGGATGAAGTGGAGACCGCGGGTCATGCCCTCCCACGGCGACAGCCGGAAGTTCTGCGCACCGGCGCTGATGTCGTCGGAGAACTTGCGCATGTACTGGACCGCGCCGAGAGCCGGGGGCGTCCGCTGTGTCGGGTTCCCCTGGATGTCCTGCCCCGCGCTCTCGCGGTAGCCGTCCTGCTGGATCCGCACGCGGACGCTGGGCAGCGTGGTCGGAGGAGTGGTGTACACCTGCCCGGAGGCATTGAGTGTGATGTCCACGGAGTACACCGTCTGGTTCGAGGTGTTCGGGAGCGCGCCCAGCGCTTCACGGGCGACGAACTGGAGCGGGATCCGCAGCACGAACGAGGCGGAGCCGCCGAGGCCGGCGCCGACGCCGGTCACCGCGGAGTAGTTGGCGACGTCCTGCTGCGGGTCGTCGACGAACGCGAACCCGCCGTACTTCAGGAACATCTTCAGGTCGAGACCGGAGAACGGGCCGATGATCGGCTTGTTCGTCGTGTCGTTGAAGGTGATGCTCTGGATCATGTTCCACGGCGCGTCAGCCGCGAACGCCACGGTGGCCGCGTTCGCCGCGGTCGTCGCCTCGACCAGAACGAACAGGTCGGCCAGGAACCCGTCCGTGGACACGTAGAACGTGTCCATCGTCTGCGTGCCGGTCGTGAGGGTCTTGGTCTTGTCATACGTGTGGGTCTCGACGCTCTGCGTCCCGCACAGGAAGGGGCGCGCGGCCGACGCTGCCGGCGCCGCCGCCTTCCCCTTGGTGGCCGGAGCCGGAGCCGTAGCTACCGCCATGATTCTCTCTCCCTTGGTCGGCCAATTGATAAGCGTTGCTGAAAGAGTAGCCCCGCATTGATAAGCAAAGCTACTCAATCCCTACTTCTGGACCACGCACATCACACGGTCGGACCGCCGGATGTACAGCCACCAGTACCGCGGCAGCTGCTTCACCGCGTTCGCGACCAGCTTCGGATCAATCCCGCCGATCTCCCCGTACCGGTCGTGGTCACGGGTATCCGGCGAGTAGGACAAGAACAAGTGCTCAGCCTGGGAGTACATCTGCTGCGGCGCACCCCAAGGACGCTGCGTCGCCCCCCAGAGCCCACACTCCATCGAGCGGCCCTTGGTCCACACCGTGACCAACTCCCGCTCGATTCGCAGCTCCCGCGCCAGGCTGTAGACCTCGTCGGCGAACAGGATCCGCTTGCCCTTCTTGTACGAGTCGAGCACCGCCGTCCGGAACACCTGATAGTGCGCCGCGTCGTCGATATCAGGATCAAACCGGTGACGCGGCCACAGCACATACCCCGACGGCTTCTTCGTCCGCCAGAACTCCGCACCCGGAGGCACCGGCCACGAACGCACGATCCGGTGCCCCGAGGACTTGGCGAACTTCCGCGCGGTCTGATCGCGCGGTTTCATCACGAGCGACAGCGCCTGAAGATGCTCCGACGACGTCACCGCAAGCAGCTGGTTCGCGAGATGCGTTTTCCCGCCCCCGGTCGGCGCCAGGAACGAGACGTGCTCCCCCGGCTCATACCGCCACACCCGGTGCAGGAAGAAGTCCCGGGGATAGCTGCGGATCTCCATCTACGCCGCCGCCGCCGCGTACTGATGCTGCTCCGGCGCGGCCTGCTCCGCCGCGACGCGCATCTGTTGCTCCATCGCGGCCGCCAGTTCTTCCGGGTCGTCGATCTTGACGCCCGGCACCGGCACCGCCTTGCCATGGTTCGCCATCATCTGCACACCCATGTTGAACAGCGCGCTCCCCAGCAGGACGTACGGCACTGCCGGCGCCGACGTCGACAACAGCCGCTCGATCGTCGGGTTGATCTTGGCGCACTCGTTCAGTGCGTGCGCCAGCGGCTTCGAGTTCATCTGGAGCGTGGCCGCATCCGCCAGAAACGCGCGGTTGAGCCTGCCGAGCCCCATCAGCGGGACCGACAGCAGGCTGATGCCCTCCTGGATCGCCGGACGGAAATCGGCCGCCGCGCCCTTCCGCGGCGCCTTCGGGGCCGACGCCTTCGGCGCCGCCGCGGTCTTCGGCGCCTTCGTGGTCTTCGGCGGGGTCTTGCGCGGCTTGCCGTTATCGAACCGGCCGTACGGCGCCTCCGGGTCCGCGGCCTCCGGCGCCGCCATGAACGTCACCTGCTCCGGCGACTCCGTCGACTGCTCCGGAATGTGAAAGGTCTCGTCTGCCATCGTCGTCTCCTCAGCGGAACACGCCGCGCGCGAGCTCCAGGCGCTGCGGCAGGATCGGCATGTATTCGGCATGGTGGAACTGGTTGTTGTGGCGCCCGTGGATCTGCCGGCACATCAGCAGGTACCGCCACGCGGCCCGCGGCGACATGGCGTCCGGCGTGATCTGCGTGAACGCGTAGTACTGCGGCGCCAGTTGGGCCGCTACCGCGTCGGCGCGGGACGGGTAGAGCGTGTCGTTTTCGGCGCCACCGTCAGAGAGGCGCACGGCGATCCACTGGAATATGGCCACCTCACGGCACGCGACCAGATGGTGCGAAACGCGATCCGAAAGCCTGAGTGCTGCATCCCAATCTCCAGGTTCTGCGCCCTCGTGGCGCTGTCGACTCCAGCTCACTACCGCTCCTGACTGACCATCGCGGCGACCGCGATCAGCAGCGCCGTCACGGACACCGCAGCGACCGCGACCAGCGCGATCGTCTGCCACTCCGCGGCCCCGCCCACCTTTTTCGACGCCTCGCTGATGTCCGCCAGCGTCTCTTTAGCGGATCTGAACGTTCCCATACCGAAAACAGTAGCGCTGCTAAATCGTTGATGGGGAAATCGGTACGAACTTCTCACCCTGCTGGACTTTTTGATATCACTCCCTTACTGTTCGGAGTGAACCAAGTCACAGCGAGTGAAAGGCGATCCTCGTGGCGATCAACCCGTATTCCGCCCGCGCAGAGCAGGCAGAACGATTCCGGATCACGCACCTGATGCAGGGGCTCCTGATCCTGGACACCTGGCACACCTGCCAGACCGACCGGCCGTGGGACTTCCCCACGTCCGTCTCCGCACTCGACGCGGTACGCCGCGCCGTCGACCTCCCCACCGCGTCCTACTGGGCGGAGCAGCTGGAGCAGGAAGGCGCACCCGCACCCACCGACGTCGAGTGGGCGGACTGGGTCAAGCAGCAGCGCGCCTCCCTGGACGACGACTACGCATCCGCTGGAGCCCCCACCACCTCCCCGGCCCCGGAGGATCCCGCGTTCGGCGCGTGGATCCCCGGCCAGCCCAAGGGAGACCAGCTGTGAACGACATCGAGAGCCGCTTGGTCTTCCGCACGGAGTACGCAGACGGCTCCGGAATGCTCTCCACCGGCACCCGCTACGGCTCTGGCCTCACCCCCGACGAGTTCGCCGTCCAGCTGATCGAGCGCACCCGGATCCAGCGACCCCACCTCACCGAAGAGTTCCTGGTGACAGTCTGGGAAGAAGACGCCGACGCCGACGACTACCCCCTACGCAACACCCCCGCCCCCC
>NZ_JAELVH010000014.1 GCF_019399235.1 Streptomyces poriferorum
CGCCGCATGTAGTGGCAGTGGATCGAGCAGTCCGCAGGTGTGATCAATGATGTGCCCACGAGCGCCTGGGGCCATGAGCTCGAGAACCTGTTCCTCCGGGCCGGAGCCTGCTTCGCCAGGGTTGAACCCCGGCGCCGGATGCGCGACTACGTACGAGGACTGCTGGGTCCGGTAGGTCGCAAGAACGGCTGGCAACTCGCCGAGTATGCCGGCCATGCCACCCCGGACGGGCTGCAGCACCTCCTGTCTCGCAGTCGCTGGGACGCCGACCGCCTCCGCGACGACCTGCAGTCTTATGCGGCAGAACAACTCGGTTCATCAGAAGGCGTGTTGATCATCGACGACACCGGCTTCATCAAGAAAGGCACCACCTCAGCCGGGGTGCAACGGCAATACTCCGGAACGGCAGGCCGCACCGAAAACTGCCAGATCGGTGTCTTCGCCGCCTACGCCACCAACCGCGGTCACGCCCTGGTCGACCGCGAGCTCTACCTGCCCAAGTCCTGGACCGAGGACCGCGAACGCTGCCGAGCGGCCCAGGTCCCCGACCAGCGCGGCTTCGCCACCAAGAACGACCTCGCCCGCTCCATGATCCTGCGAGCCATGCGCTCCCCGCTGGTCTTTTCCTGGGTCACCGCGGACTCTGCTTACGGCCAGGACTCCCGCTTCCGCCGTTTCCTGGAGGACGCCGGCCTGTCCTACGTCATGGCGGTGCCCAAGTCGCAGCAGGTCCACGGCCCGCGCATCGACTACCTCATCGGCCATGCCCCGCCCGAAGCATGGCAACGCCTGTCCTGCGGAGACGGCGCCAAAGGACCGCGGCTTTACGACTGGGCGGCAGCCCGGCTGCCAGCCGTCTGGGAATTCGACGGCGACGAGCCCACGCGGCAACGCTGGATGCTCGCCCGCCGCAGCATCACCCGCCCCGAAGAGATCGCCTACTACCTGGCCAGTGCCCCGTTGGACGCCACCGTTGCCGACCTGGCCCGCATCGCGGGCTGCCGCTGGAAGATCGAAGAATGCTTTCAGAGCGCGAAGAACGAGTGCGGCCTGGACCAGTACGAAGTCCGCCGCTACGTCGGCTGGTACCGGCACATCACTCTCGTCATGCTTGCGCACACCTTCCTCGCGGCGATGGCCGTCCAGGCACACGAAAAGGGGGTGACAAGACCGACACACCCGACCTCGTGGACCTCACCCCGGCCGAAATCCGCCGTCTGCTGGCAGTTGAACCCCACCGCCGTCCTGCACAACGCGATCACGCAGTGAAGTGGTCGCACTGGAGACGCCGCCACCAAGCACGCGCCCGACACTGCCACTACATGCGGCGCGGTCACACGTTCGCGGGACGGTCCGCCAAGACCGCCCCGCACCCCAACCCACCCCGCTACAATCCCCACACCCAAGCCGCTGACCAGCGCTAATGGAGAACTACGGCTGGAGTACTAGGGCGTGTATCGAAAGTGGATCAAGGACGTGCGGATATCGGTGGCCTGGTCTCGGTCGGCCTGCCATACTCGCGCAGCGTGACCACTGACCAGATAGCTCGCCTGACCTTGACCACCGCAGAGCATGACCCTGAGCTGAACAACCGACTGACCGAGGAACTGATCGCCTTCAACGCGGCTCCCACTGGTGCAGCCGATCGTGGCTCTTTTTCGGTCAAGGTCACCGATGAGGCCGGCGAACTGGCTGGCGGCCTGGCTGCTTGGACCTGGGGCGGTCTGTGCGGCATCGATATGCTCTGGGTGCGTGAGGACAGCCGCAAGGATGGTTGGGGCAGCAAGATACTGCTGGCGGCAGAGGCCGAGGCTGAACAACGCGGCTGCGACCGTGTGGCCGTCTCCTCCTTCACCTTCCAGGCCGCTGGTTTCTATCAGCGGCATGGCTACGTCGAGACGGGCCGGACTCTGGGCATTCCCGGCGACCACGCGGACGTGCACATGTACAAGTCGCTTGCATCAGGGTGCACGCCCTCGGAGCAGTCGTGAACCCCTGGCTCACAGCCACTCGTTGATGGCGGCGATCGGGACGGTGGCCTCGTAGCGGACAGCGAGCTTGTCGTACCTCGTCGCCACGGACCGATGCCGTTTGAGGCGATTGATCCCACATTCAACCGCGTGGCGTTCACGGTAGTCGGCTGGGTCGAAGTGCGGCGGGCGGCCACCGCGGGAGCCAAGCTTCCTGCGGTTGCGTGCCTGATCGGCTCTGTGCGGGATGGTGCAGCGGATACCTCGTCTACGCAGGTAGGCGCGGTTCTTGCGGGAGGCGTACGCCTTGTCGGCGCGCACCCGATCCGGGCGGCTGCGCGGTCGGCCCGCACCGACGCGGGGCTCGAACTTTACCCAGCACCGCCTCGAACTGCGGTGCGTCACCACGCTGCCCGGCTGTCACCACGATCGACAGCGGCTTCTGGCCCTGCTCGACAGCCAAGTGCAACTTGGTGGTGAACCCGCCGCGCGAGCGCCCCAGTCCATGGTCACGGGGCTCCGCGAAGACACCATCAGGTGGTTCCTTTTGCAGGCATAGCCGGGCGACCTCCTCGTAGCTCTGTCCCGAGAACAGGCACATCGCCATCACGAAGTAGACCACCAGCCGGGCAGGCAGCAGCCGATTCCGCTGCTGTACCCGGCCCGTCTCCGTCAGTACCTCGTCCACAAGCTCCGCAGGAAACGCCTGCGTCAGCACCCCGACCGCGACCCGGTCTGACAGACGCTCACCAGATGACTTCAGCTGACCCGCTCTTGGCATACCACCAACAACGAACAGAATGCACCTAAGTTACCGGTATTGAGGCTAGGCGGCGCCCGTTGCGCGGCCAGCTCCTCCATGGCAGTCCACGCGACACCCCGTCGCCCGGATGGTCTCGAGCAAGTCGACGCTGGCGCTATTAGGGGGAGACACCCCACAGCGTGTTCGTGTCCAGGATGATCAAAATGGGCGGCTCTGTCCCGGGCTGCGCGCAACAGGCGGGACGAGCCTACCAGGCCCGGAGCGGCCCCGTCAGCGAATTCCGTTCACACTGCCTCTTCGACGACGGACCTCGTACGCACTCGGCCGCCAACGGCGTGAGGCTCCTAACCGTGGAGTCGCTGCGTACTACGGGGAGCCATGATGTGCCAGAGTTCCGGTGCCGAACCGACGTAGGGCCGTGACGCTCATTTGACGCTCCGGGCGCCTGGCGGCTCTCATTCGGGCCCCCAAGACCATCTCTGACCTGCTGTTTTCCTGCCTGCGTCCAGGCTGACATCTTTCCGATGACGCATCACGTGGAGTGCGTGGCGATTCTGGAGCCCGCCGCAAAGGGGCTCTGACCTGGCTGGCGCGAGCCACCCGGCCGCCCGGCGCCGCCACCGGTCACCATGCACCGCGTCCGAGGAATTGCCGACGGGGAAGCGAGCGCTGGATGCCGACGGGGCACCACTCGTTCCACGAGGTGATAGGTGGCGCCCCGTTGGCGCTCGGTGGCGTTCCCGGTCACGACCCCGCACTGGACTACCAGGGCAACTGGCCGGTACCGGCACGTCCCTCCCCGCTACCGAGCACGAGCTGCGTGACCACGTCGCCCGGGACGGGCTCTTCTCCGACGAGTACGCCCGGGCCCCGCTCGACACCCGATGACAGGGCCGGCGGACCCGCCTTGGAGCCCCTGCCTGCTACTGCACCCGGCTGAGGCGGGAGAAGAGCCCCCTGTGCGCCCAGCCCGTGCGGCGTAGTCCTGTCCAGACGCAGCCGGCCGCCATACAGACAGCGAGTGCCGTCGCACCGACCGCGGACGGTAGCGCGGCCATCAGGGCGACGCCCACCAACACGACGACGAACCCGTCGAACTGCCAGGCAACGAAACGCAGTCCGGAGAGGTCGCCGAACGGCGTGATGACGGGAAGGAGCAGTTCCAGCGGAAGATCCAGTTTCATCTCACGCAGGAACCTGGCGCCCAGCGCCATGACCACCGACCCGGTGACAAGAATGGCCGTGTCCCGCAGATGCCCGCTGTGGTGGTCCCACCGGACGACGACGGAGAAGCCGCCCCCCAGGAAAGCACCGATCGTCACCGCGACGACGGGCCAGGCCAACGTGCGGGCAAGGGTTCCACCCCACCGTTCGCCGTACAGCGGAGCCAGGGTCAGCTCATCTCGCAGTCCGCGCCACGTCTCGCCCACCCACCCCGATCCCAGGTACACACACAGCGCTCCCAGCGCCCACAGCCACGACGCCGGCCCGTCCCCCCGTCCGCCTGCCCCGTGCGTCAGCACGGAGGAGCCGATCAGAAGGAGTGCCGCGCCCGCGCCCGCGCGCCCGGGTGTCCGCAGTGCTCGGACCGCACCCTGCGGCAGATATCCGCGAAGACGCCCGTCCGGACGGATCAGGGCCGAGGTGAGACCGGACGGCTCCGGCCGGTACAGATCCAGCGCGTGATGGAGTGTCCCGGTCCAGGCGTATGTCTGGGCCTGGGAGGCGCGGGCCGACTCGCGGGCGAGCCGGGCGAGGTCGACGGTGCGGATCGCCCGGAGGGCCGCCCGCCCCAGGACCGCCGCGGTGGCCGCCAGCACTCCGGCGAGGAGCCACAGCCCCGTCCCGCTGTCCGGAGCCACTCGGCTCACCCCGCCGACCACAACCGCCGTGCCGCCGAGGGCGGAAGCCAGCAGGAGATTGTCGCGCAACGGCCGTACCTGGCCCCAGAGCCACGCGAACGCCGCGAGGGCGCTGAGCCCCACCCCGGACGTGAGGACCTGTACCGCGGAATCGAGGTGATCGAAGAGGTCGGTCGCGAGGTACGCCGCCACGCAGGCCGAGAGCAGTCCGGTCGCACCGACGTACGTCAGTCTGCGCCGGGCGATCGTGCCGAGGTAGCGCGTCGGGGAGATGTCCGTGGACATGAACACGTGCAGCAGGAACGGCTGGACCACCACCGGCCCCCAGAACCGCCCGGCGATCTGGGCCGTCCAGCACACAGCCACCGCGAGCGCGCAGACCCAGGGCGCCGCCTCCGTGAGAGACCCTACGGAGACCGATGCGGGCGAGGTGCTCCGGGCGTGGAACACCGGCACCAGGTAGAACGCGGCGAACAGGGCGACGAGGTAGAGGGTGTACGCGTGCCCACGCACCGTGCCGCGGTCACCGCGTCGGGCGTAACGCTGCCGCACGGCCCGGACGCGGGCCGCGGGGGCGGACTCGGGTGCCGCGAGAGTGTCCACCGTCATCCGAGCTCCACGCGGCCGTCACGCACCTCCACCAGGGCGGGCTCATGAGTGGCGACCAGAAAGGCCGTGCCCTCCTCGGCCCGCTCCGTGAGCAAGGCCGCCACCAGTTCGACGCGGTCGCTGTCGAGGTGTCGCTCGGGCTCGTCGAGCAGCACCACGTCAGCGGGGCGCACCAACGTCATCGCGATGCCGAAGAGTTGCAACTGGCCCGAAGAGACCTGATGGGGAAACCGCTCGCCCAGCGGGGACAGTCCCAGTCGCTCGATGATTTCTTCGGCGGCTTCGGCGGTTGTCGCGCTGTTGCCGTACCAGGAGGCGGCCACCAGGGTCACCTGCTCGCGCAGTGTCATGTCACGGGCGAACGGGATCGCGTCGACCAAGGAAGCCACGAGGCGCCGGTGCTGCGGCTTGGCCATGTCGGCGGGTTCGCCCCGCACCGAGCACGAACCGGCCGTGAGACTCCGGCTGCCCAGGAAGGCCCGCAGGAGCGTCGTCTTCCCCGACCCGTTGCCGCCGGTGAGGCACCAGACCTCGCCCGGCAGCACCGCGAACGAGGTCGGCTCCAGCAGGGTGACGTCGCCCATGGTGACCGTGGCACCCTCGGCAGCGAGGATGGGAACAGCGGTCACTTCGCCTCCAGAACCACAAGCATCTCCCGTGAGCGTGCAGTGTATGGGTCACCCGCGTACGATCCGTCGACGGCCGTCACCTCCAAGCCGGCGATCCGTGCCAGGAGCCGGATCTCCGGCAGTGACGCCCAGGTGGCCATCTCGTGGAACGAGGTGAGGGTCGAGGCGCCCTGGACCATGAAGATGCTCATGATGGCCTGGGTTGCCCGGTCGGCGTTCTGAGTGATCGTCACCATCCGGTCACGGCCCAGGGGGTAGGTGACGGTGTGGGCGGTCCCGTCCGCACGGAGGTACTCGACGGGGTCGGTGCAGTCGAGGAAGGCGGCACCTCCCGGCTTGAGGTGCCGCCCGATGGCACGGAGCAGCTCGATCTTCTCGTCGTGGCTCTGTGCCAGGAAGAACGTGTTCTTGGACATGGTGACGACGTCGAAAGCGGAATCGAGCTGAAGGTCCCGGAAATCCGCTTCGACCGTGTCGACCTTGCGCTCGCCACGCCTGCTCTCCAGCAGGTCCAGCGAGGGACGTGAGGCGTCGACGGCCACGACCTGCGCACCGGCGTCGGCGAGCGCGAAGGACGAGACACCGGTTCCGGCGCCCAGGTCCAGAACGGTCCGCCCGGCCAACGGGCGGTGCGACGACACCCATGCCGCGAGTCCGGCTCCCGGGGAGAGCATCGACGAGATCAGGTTGTAGGCGTCAATGGCCGCCGCGTCGTAAACGGTCGGTTCACTCATGGAAAGAGCCTTTCTTCACCATCTCATTGGCAACGACGATGGCGCCGGGCAGATTGAATCCCACCTCGGCAGCCGCGCGATTGCTGGCGCGCACACCGGTCACCCGTGGTGCGAATTCGACATTCGGACGGAGCCGCAGAGTCCTCAGGTTGCTCTCCACGATCTCGTTGGATCCGGGGATCGTGTCGGCGATCACGATGGGGCGGTCCGTCACCTGCAGCATCATCAGAGCGGGCGAATCCGCCCGTCCCTGGGCCAGGCGCATAAGAGTGTCCAGGGTCGCCGGGAACACGATGAAGCACTCGGCGGCGCCACTCTGCCCGGAATTGACCTCGGGCGGCAGGCTCGGATCGTCCCATGAATCCGCCCACACCTGGCCGTTGGCCAGATGCCGCAATGCCCGGACCGTCACGAACTGCGTGGCGGACCGGGATACGGAGACATTCACGACCACGTCGGGATTCATCTGACGCAGCCAGTGAATCCACCAGGGCACCAGTGCGGCACTGATGGATCCCGTCACATGAAGATGCAACTCGGCACCCTCGAACTGCTCGACGTTCATCCAGCGGTTTCCTTGTGTTCGGACGCGGAGTCGAGCGGGATCCACTCGGATGTGAGAATGGGTTTCATGCGACTTTCCGGCGGTGCGCTGGGGAAGACGTTCATGAGGAGGAACTGCAGAGCCTGCGCATCGTCCGCCGCCGATGCCCGGCTGGCCGAGAACACCAACTGGTACGGCACGCTCTGCGTGGCCCACGAGAAGCCTGCTTGGTTCATGCTCATCACGGAGAGCTGCTGCATGGCGTCGAACAGGGCCTTGGGGCCCCGGCTCGCGGGATTCCAGATGACCTGCGTCCACCCGTGCGGGACCTTCGGGGTCACGTCGCGCCAAGGGCTCGGCTGAGCGTCGCCCGCCCTGGCGTCGCGCACCAGCAGGTGGACGTTCTGCACACCCGGGTTCGGGGCGAAGAATCGCCAACCCGGGATGGGCCAGCCCCCGGTGAACTGGCGTAGATCCTGGTTGTAGGAGTCGGGGGTGTTCTGCAGAACGGTCGAGACCAGGTGCGCTGCGACCGCCCCTGCGGCCAGCACGCCCGCCGCACCACGAATCCGGTTACTCAGCATGTATGAACCTTCGGATGGCGCCTTCGACCTTCGCGGCGTGATTTCTGTAGCCGATGATCGACCTGTGTGCGGATCCTGGGACGACCTCGATGCCGGCCCCGATCTTCTTGGCGAACGTCTGCTGCTGCTCGGCGTTCTCGCCCGACGAGACCACCAGGACCGCCGGCACCGCACCCAGGCTGTCCAGGGCGCCCTCGGTGCTCACCTTCGCGTACTCGCTGATCGAGTTGACGATGTTCCGCGGCGCGAACACGAACTGCACGTGGCAGTACTGGGTGTCGGGCGTGTAGCCCGCCTGGCGCTCCACCCCGTTCGGCGCCCACACGTAGATGCCGGTCACGGCGGCGAAGAGCGAGTGAACCTGGACCTGGATGAACTTGCCGAACCTCCGCCGATCGGAGCGGTCCGCGTCGAGCAGCTCCGGGTCGGTGCCGTCGACGACGACGAGCTTGCCGATCCGGTGGGCGAAACGGGGATCCTGGACGTAGGAGGCGGCGCTCAGGGAGCCGATCGAGTGGGTCACCACCACGATCTCGCCCTTCGCCCCGACTTCTCCGAGGATGGCGTCGAGGATGTCGCCGCTGGAGGCGCGGGACTTCGTGAGGCCGTAACCAGCCCGGTGGTAACGGACGACCGTGTGGTCCTGGGCCAGGCTCTCCGCCACCCACTCCCACGATTCGAGGGACTGGCCGAGCCCGCACTCCATCACTACGACGGGCTTGTTCTGGTCCGGCCCTTCCGGTGGATGGTTCACGACGTACTCGATGGCACCGATCTCGCCGTCGAGCCGCGTGACGCCCTTGGGACCGAGCCGGCGCTGTTTGGCGACCTTCCGCTTCTCGCGGGCTATCAGCGCACTGGCGAGGGCCACGCCGCCGGCTGTCCCCAGCACGGCCTTCTCGAACGTTCGCGACTGGCCCCGGGTGTCCAGCACATGACCGACCGCTCCGTGGGAACCGAAGAATCCCCAGACGAACCGCGGCAGCTCCATGGTGGCCGCGACACCGATGTGGAACGCCTTGACCGCGGAGAGCGCGTAGGAAGCCTGCCTGCGCGGCAACAGGTAGATCAGCGGGAACGACACCTCCCACACGATCGTGCCGACGGTCATCGCTCTGCAGAACCTCGGATAGCGTCGCAGGATCTGCGCGGCCGGCCCGCGGCCGTAGGCCTCGGTCTCCAAGACCTCGGGCAGCGCGTAACCCTGGACCCAACTGCTGCCGAAAGCCTTGGAGATTCCCGAGACCGCGTAGCTGAGCGCCGCCTGGAAGTTCACCGCGCGCAGGAAGAAGTCGTCGGACACCTCCTGGTCGGGTATCAGCGCGGTGAGCGCGCGGTACTGCGTGATGACCGCCGTCATCTGGTCGGCGCCGTCCCGACCGTACGGAGTGCGGACCTCGCTCAGCCGGTTGCACGCGCCGATGACCGCTGACGCCACGATCTGGACCTTGCGGTTGCCGCGCCCCAACGCCAGCCCGGTCGACGCCGCGAGCGTCAGCCCGGCGAGCACCTTGGGCGTACGTGGGTGGTCGAGCGCGCTGCCGAGGCGGTGCCGCAGGCTACCAGGAGGATAGTTCTGAGCCGACACGCCTCGGAGATATCCGTCGTCGTCGAAAACGTGCTTGAGGCTCAGGGTCTCCGCGGAAGCGAGAATTTGCCCGATCGCGATCGGCAATAAGACGCGATCGGCAGCCCTTTGGGCAGCGGTCGCGCTCGCAGCGCGCCGCATCCCCCGTCGAAATCTCACGAAGCTCTTCAACTTTCCGTTGCGAACTCGAACGTTCCTGCGCGCAAGTTGGACGCGCGTGCCGGAGGAGCGGCCACAGGGCCGGCTCCTCCGACACACGAGTCAGCCCACTATCAGCAAATGAGGCAGATGGTGCTTCCCTGGATGACGAACTGGGCCACGACGGGGGTGGCCATCGCGGGGGTCTCGGGGTCCGAGTGGAAACCCGGAACCGCACCGACGAGAGCACTGTTGGCGAAGTCCTGGGTCGCCATCGACTCCGGCAGTGCCGCTGCGGCCTTCTCCTGCGTTGCAATCGAATCGAGTCGCATTTCGCTGTCCTTCCTCGAAACCTATGCTGAGCGAACAGGACGTGGCGATCCCAACTTGCCCATCCCCCGTCGCCAGCTCTGATTTGAACGCGCTATGCACAACGTTGGCCACCTGATTTATGCAATCCCGCAAGCTGGTGATCAACATTGCGCACCCAGCGTAAAAGGGCGGTCAAGGAACCGTCAACACCGCACCTGTCCCACGCGTATCAGGGTTACAAGCCGCAAGTCATCCCCAAAGAAGACAAGTTGCCGTCCGGATTCTCTGCGGACGGGCTCGCTGAACGACGCACCGACGACCTGCGCACCGCCGCAACCGGAACGGGAAGCGGAACCATAAGCGGAACCGGCACCGGGCACCCCCTCCCGCGCCGACACTGCCAAGGGAAGCGCTCACTTCTTTTCGGCAACTCCATCGGCGTGAGGCTCCGTACCGGTGGGGGACGTACCCCCGGGGAGCCATGACGTGCGAGAGTTTCAATGCCGAACCGACGTAGGGCCGTGACGCCCTGGGCACCCGGCGGCACTCATCCTGCACCTCAAAGCGCCTCTGAGCTGCTGCTTTCCTGCCTGCGTCCAGGCGCACATCTTTCCGATGGCGCACCATGCGGAGTGCGTGGCTATTCTTGAGCCTGCCACAAAGGGCCTCTGACCTGCTGTTTTTCTGATTCCCCAGGCTGCGGGCGGGACATTCCGACATTTTTCCGCAGGTCCATCTGGTGAAGCAGGGCGCACGCTCCCGCTGCCTGTCCGACCTGTGACTTCGTATAACGGAATGCAGGTTGACTCGACATCTGCGGGCCGGGCACGGAAACGTCTTGACGCTCGTTCAACGCTGGTTCTGACGGCGCGTTATGCATCGTCCCGGGTCAGACGGCGCGGCTCAATCGGTGTGTCGGGCAGCAGCGCGCTTCCAGCGATGCACACCGTGCGGGCGGCGGCCGCTCAAGTGCGGCGGGATCGTGCACGCCAAGCTGTGCCGGCACCAGGAGCATCCGAGGGGCGGTCCTGGGAACGCGGCATCCCTGCCAAGTTCTCCATCAGGTGCAGCACAGGCGTCCCTTCCGGACTGCGGGCGGCGACGGCCGCCCCGGCGTCGCCGCCCGCAATCTGTCACCTGCCCGTTCCGCTCCTGAGGCCACCGCCGCTCCCTGTACCAATGGCGACGGCGAAGCGCTGCGACTCCGGCTGCGGAGCACCGGAGTCCTGATCGGGACTTTGCAGGCGGCCGCACCCGGCTGGATGCCCGCCGGCGCGGTGACAGCACATGCTCTTCGGCAGGTTCGCGGTGCCGGCGTCGGCAAAGCGTGGCAGCCCGGCCTGGGGCGGCGGGGGGCGTGTGCCCTCATCGGCGGTAGAGGTCGACTATCTCGCTGGCCGGTGCAGGAAAATCTATGATGTCCGGAGTAGACATTGGGTTGCGGCGTGGCTATGGTTTCTCTCGTAGCCGAGATCGAGCAAGGCCCGGCAGAGATGAACTGCCAGGCAGTAGGACCGCAGTTGCAGTGCGTAGGACGGTGCGGTGGTGGAGTTCCGAAGCCAGGGTTGTTGCAGGACGGCGACGGGGCTGACGGCCGGACCGGGTGGCCCGCAGTGGTCAGGGGCTGCCATGAGCTGGACCGCTGTAGCAGTTCGGAAGATGCAGTTCGCAGTACCCAGCAGTGCGGTATCGGTAGTTCCTCGGTAAAGGCGTCGACTGCGGACGCGCGTATCGGGAGGTTCGGTAGTGGGGTTCCAAGCCGGCGCAGATGCAGGACGGGCGACGGGGCTGGCTGCCGGAGCGTGGTGCTGTTTCGAGGCCACGAGCAGTTCGTAGGACCAGGAGCACGTAGTTCCTGCTCGGCAAGCAGTTGATCAAGAGGGAAGAACGGAGGAGTGCGCCATCGGGATCGCCCGGGTGGAATGACTGGGCCCGGGTACCGCAGGACATCGATAGTGAGGTGGTCTCCGGTCGAGCAACCGCGATCCCCGCACCCCGACTGCATCACGTCGGGACATGCGGAAATATGAGCCGGCGCAGCACTCCAGGCCGGCAGATGGTGTAGCAGTTCCTTCGGGGCCCTGGTGCCATGTGGCACCAGGGCCCCTCCACGCGTTCCACAGAGAGGTGCAAATGACAGCAGACGACTCGTTCGGCCGTCTCGATGACGACGACTACCCCGCTTACACCATGGGCCGGGCCGCTGAAATGCTCGGCACTACGCAGGGCTTCCTCCGCGCCATCGGCGAAGCTCGCCTGATCACCCCGCTCCGCTCCGCGGGCGGACATCGCCGCTACTCCCGCTATCAACTGCGTATCGCCGCGCGCGCCCGGGAACTCGTCGACCAGGGCACCCCCATCGAGGCCGCCTGCCGCATCGTCATCCTCGAGGACCAGCTCGAAGAGGCCCAGCGCATCAACGCCGAATACCGCCGGGCCGCCGGCCCGTCCGGTCTGCCCGAGTCCTGAGGCAGTGCGACCGCTCCTGCTGAAACATTGTGCTCCGGGTGGATTGATAACTACGGCCGCGAAGTGAGGGTTTGACGCATCGCGCCCCCAGTGTTTTTACGTCAATGAGCCGAATTGAATTGCGACTAACGCCGGTTACTAAGGCATGGTACTGTCGGCCTCCGTTGCAGTCTTGGTTCCCGAGCTTCAGGCGCCTCCAACGACCATTTTGGGCGTTGGAAGCGCTTCTGTATTTCCGGTCATTCCGGGAGGGGCATCATCTCGGCGACCCGGCATCCGTGCATTGCGGGTCCTGCGTACTGCCTCAGAGGAGATATGACATGGCGTCCGGCACTGTGAAGTGGTTCAACGCGGCAAAGGGATTCGGGTTCATCGAACAGGATGGTGGCGGTGCGGACGTGTTCGCCCACTTCTCGAACATCGCTGCCGAGGGATTCCGCGAGTTGCTCGAAGGTCAGAAGGTCACCTTCGACATCGCGCCGAGTCAGAAGGGCCCGACGGCCGAGAACATCGTTCCCGTCTGACTTCGGCGCGCGTTCCGCAGCGCCGGGACTCCAAGGGTGTCCGGACTCGCCTTGTGGGGTGTTCCCGTAGTGGATTCACGCGTGAGGAATCATCGCCGACAGGAATTGTCAAGCGGTGTTGGCTCTCCCGAGTGGCGTCTGGATCGAGCTATTTCTATTTCACGCTTTCATTCGTACCAGATTCACTGCGAGTCGGACATGCTCATGCATTTCATTCGACTCGTTCATGCGATCCCGGCACGACTCTTGCGCGATGGAATTGCTGAACGTGCCATATCGAGGAAGGTTCTGGATGAACCCCCTGCCCATGGATGATCACTCCTCCAGCAGTCGGCCCGACGGCCCCGCTTTCGGCTCGGGCGCCGATTCGGGGCGGGGTAGCGGCTTCGGCACGCTCGCCCCGAGGAGCGGGAATCCAGCAGGCACGGATATCCGCCGCAGGAACAACGTCACCGTCACCGGCCGAGAGGACGGGCCAGTACTCCTGCTGGTGCACGGGTTCGGCTGTGACCAGAACATGTGGCGTCTGGTGGCCCCCATGCTGGCTGAGAACTTCCGGGTGGTGCTCTTCGATTACGTGGGATCCGGCCGCTCGGACCTCTCCGCCTGGAGTGAGCAGCGCTACAGCTCACTGGACGGCTACGCCTTGGACGTGCTGGAGGTCTGCGAGGAGCTCGACCTGCGGGAAGTGACCTTCGTGGGGCATTCGGTCAGTGCCGTGGTCGGGGTTCTCGCAGCGGCCCGGGCGCCCCAGCGGTTCTCCCGGTTGGTGATGGTGGCCCCGTCGCCCCGCTACATTGACGAGGACGGGTACCGGGGCGGGTTCAGCGCGGACGACATCGACGAACTGCTGGAGTCGCTGGAGTCGAATTACCTGGGCTGGTCGGCGGCGATGGCCCCAGTGATCATGGGGAACGAGGACCGGCCGGAACTCGGCCAGGAGCTGGCTGCATCCTTCTGCGCGACCGACCCCGACATGGCCCGGGTCTTCGCCCGTACGACCTTCTTGTCGGACAGTCGTGAAGACCTGAAGACGGTGGCGGTGCCGACGCTGGTGCTGGAATGCACGCAGGACGTGATCGCCCCCCCGCGAGGTGGGTGCCTACGTCCACGCCGCGATTCCCGGCAGCCGGCTGGTCACGCTGGAGGCGACAGGGCACTGTCCCCAACTGAGTGCTCCGCAGGCCACAGCCGGGGCGATCACCGACTTCATAGAACCGACCCGATGATGTGCCGCACCGACCAGGACCAGGACCCGGAACGGGAGCAGGACAAGGGCACGGAGGCCACGGGGGTGGCCTTCACCGATCTGCTGGAGGACAGCGCGGAGGAGCTGTACGAGCAGGCTCCGTGCGGTTACCTGTCGACTCTGATGGACGGCACCATCGCGAAGATCAACACCACTCTGCTGGAGTGGCTGGGCCTGACCCGGCGCGAGGTGGCAGGCCGGATGCGGTTCACCGATCTGCTCACCGTGGGCGGCAGGCTTTACCACGAGACGCACTTCGCGCCGTTGTTGCAGATGAACGGCGAGGTCGGCGGCATCGCCCTGGATATCAAGACCGCCGACGGGCAACGGATGCCGGTGCTCGTCACCTCGAAGGTGAAGACCAGTCACGACGGCGAACCGATGCTCGTCCGCACCACGGTCTTCGACGCCCGCGACCGCCGCGCCTACGAGACCGAGCTGCTGCGCGCACGGCAGGCAGCCGAGGAAGCCCGCCGGCAGGCGGAGGCCGACCGAGAGCGGCTCCAGGAAGCTCTCGCGGTCCTCCAGCAGAGCCTGCTTCCCGCCGAACTGCCCACAGTGGCGGGCCTAGAGGCCGACGCCTACTACCACACCGCCTCTCCGGATCTACTCGGCGGGGACTTCTACGACCTGTTCCCCCTCGGCGCGAACCGATGGGCGTTCTTCCTCGGAGACGTGTGCGGCAAAGGGCCCCAGGCCGCCGCGGTCACTTCCCTGACCCGCTACACGCTCCGGGCGGCCGCTCTGCACGACCCGGACCCCGTGGCCGTGCTGACCACCCTGAACACCGTGCTGCACGAGCGGTACCGGAGCGGCGACACCCGTTACTGCACCGCCGTCTTCGGCGTCCTCCACCCAGGCACCGGCCACGTCAGCGTCCATCTGGCGTCCGGTGGCCATCCCTCCGCGCTGGTTCAACGCGCCGACAACACCGCGCACTACCTGCCCACCCCCGGCGGCATGCTCATCGGCGTCCTGCCCCAGGCGGAGTTCACACCCACCCACACCCGACTGTTCCCCGGCGACACCCTGTTGCTCTACACCGACGGCCTGACCGAAGCCCGTACCGGACCCGAGCGTGAGCTCTACGGTGACGAAGCCCTCCGCGCCTTCACCACCGCACAGCCGGCTGCGGGACCGAAGGCCCTGATCAGCGCCCTCTCCGGCCTGCTCGCCGGCTTCGGTGAGGGACTCGACGACGACACGGCGTTGCTCGCCCTCGGCGTACCCGCCCCGCGTAGCACTCCCGTGAGTCAAGACCTGACATGAGCCGACTGACGATCACTGCCCGAGACTCAGCAACCGGTCCCGTGCTGGAGATCGTTGGTGACCTCGACCACGCGACGGCACCCGAACTCCGCCGAGTCGTGGACAGTCTCCCCGGGATACGGGGCCGATTGCTGGTCCTGGAGCTGGCCGGCCTGGAATTCTGCGACTCCAGCGGTATCACCGCGCTGCTGGCTGCACGCAACCTGGCTACGGAAAAGAGCGGCGACATAGCGCTGGCCGCCGTCCCTGCGAACACCGCCCGGATCCTGCGCATCATCGGCCTGGACCGGGTCTTCACCCTCCACCCCGACCTGTCGACAGCCACCGCCCCGACTCCACAGGGCGCTGATCACCGGAATCGCGTCACCAGGGACTGAATCCTGCCTGGAAGGAGGGGGATCCTCTCCGCTCGGCTCGTCCAGCGCGGCGGGACCCGGCGCCTGCGGATCCCTTGCCTCGGAGTCGTCCTGCGACGGGTCCCCGCCGCGGTGGCTGCTCAGTGGTCGGAATAGCTGAAGTCGCCCACGGTCCAGGCGCTGACGTCCTCGATCGCGACACGGTACATCCCGCCCGTCTCCGGGATCCCCACCGTGCCCTGCAGGATCCGGGCGACATGGAAGTGCAGATGTGTAGGCGCCCCGTCGTTCTTCGCGGGGGTCTTGAAGGCGGCGGAGAAATCGCTCAAGCGGTCCGAATCCTTGAGCACCTCCGACACCCTCAGTCTCCACACGGCTTCGGGAGCCAGCCGACCGGTGATGACAGCACCACCGGTGACCACGGTCAGGGACATCTGATTGCTCTGCCCGGATTCCACCAGGGCGGCGAGATCTACGAGCAACTCGTCAGGCTTCGACATGCCACAGATCATATTCACTGGCAGTCCAACCGCGTGAGCGGCCGGCACCGTCGGGGAAGACGGGCGCTCGCGGTCCCCGGGTTTCGGCGGCCTCGATGACGAGGCCGCCGCAACCCTCGTGGCCTCGCTGGACGGCGAGCGCGGCCCGTAGTCGTCTGCACGCCACGTGCCGGATGCGTCGGCCTCGGGCGGAGGAGCCGAGCGCATCACGTCAAGTGCGTGGCGATCCTGGAGCCGGTGAAGAAGGACGCCTGACCTGCGGGTTCGCGAGGCTGGTCGGTCGCTCGACCTGTTTCGCCAAGTGGAACGGGTCGAGCGGTGAGTCTGTCCCTCGGCCCCGGGGCGCTCCGGCAGCCGGCCGGCCGGGGAAGGCCTGATCGCGCGCCCCGGGCGTGCGCGGTTCTCCCGCAGGTCGCCGGGCCCTGTCGCCGGTGCGAGCATGGGACCGGGCGTCCGTGATCACTTGCGCGCCCGGCGGCGCCGGTTCACGCCTCCTGACCGGCCCCCTGACCGGGAGAGGAGCAGCCCCCGTGGCCGACCATCCGACGCAGAGGCCGGGCGGGGGGCCGGGCACGTCCGAGGACGTGGCGTTCGCGCGCCGGATGCGCAAGGACTTCCAGCGCATCGAGATGGAGTACGAGTTCGCCGTCGACGAGGTGCTGACCAAGGTGTCGATCCTGCGCAGGGAATTCCTCCACCTGCACCGGTACAACCCGATCGAGCACGTCGGCTCCCGGGTCAAGTCCACCGGGAGCATCCTGCGGAAAGTGGCACGCCTCAACATCGCCCCCACGCCTGAGGCGATCCGGGCCGGCATCCAGGACATCGCCGGAGTGCGCATCACGTGCAGCTTCATCGCCGACACCTACCAGGTCCTGGAGGCGCTCATCTCGCAGGACGATGTGCGCGTACTCCAGGTGAAGGACTACATCGCCGCCCCGAAGCCCAACGGGTACAAGAGTCTGCACGCGCTCATCGAGATTCCGGTGTTCCTCAGCACGGGCCCGGTCCCGGTGACCGTGGAGGTTCAGATCCGGACGATCGCCATGGACTTCTGGGCCAGCCTGGAGCACAAGATCTATTACAAGTACGAGGGCCAGGTGCCGCCCGGCCTCGTCGCCAGCCTGACCGAGGCCGCGCACCTCGCGGAGCAGCTCGACCACCGTATGGAGGAACTGCACACGGAGGTGCGCGGGGGCGAGCGCACGGAGGACGCCGCGCCGGACATGGAGGAGCAGTTGCTGATGCGGCTGTGGGACAGCGCCCGCTCGGGCGACGCGCCCGAGGGGCCGCAGGCGGGCTGACATCCGCCGGCGCGAAGTGTGCCTGACATCCGTTCCGTGCATGCCCCCCGGACGACTGCCCCGTCGGTTCCGGTCAGCCCGGGCCGAAGGAGAGCCAGGTCCCCATAAGCCCCTGCTGCCCCGCCCCGGGGACGGACCAGTCGCAGACGCCGTACGGGAAGATCACCTTCAGCGCGCTCAACTGCGCTTCGGTCACCGGCACTTCGTAGTCCTCGGGGGTCACGGGCCGCTTGCGGCACTTCACGATGTCGTTGGCCACATCGGCCCCGGCGACCATCCGGGGCGAGGTCCACACCGGGTAGAGCGTGTTGCACGCCGTATTGCCGATGCCCTCGACCTGCGGCTCCTCGATCTTCTGCGCGCCGATGCCACGCGTCCAGCAGGCGTCCGTGAGCCCTGTCGGCCGATTCCGGGCGATCTTGTCGATGGGGGCACCGGCCCCCGCGTCCCCCTTGATGGCGGTCAGCCACCGGTCCATGTCGGACACCATCCCGGCGAGCGTGAACCCGTGGCCGCTGGAGCGGGTCAGCATGACCTGGTTGGCGTGGGTGCCGTTGGCCTTGTCCAGCCGCGCCCGGGTGGAGAACGAGTGGAAACGCATGTGCATGTCACCGGTCGCCGCGTCGTCCACGTAGTCGCGGTAGTCGATGATCGGCACGTTCGCGAGTCCGCCACCGCCGTTGAGCAGCCGGCCCGTGCGATAGGCGAGCCGCGTCGCCACGAGATCGGCGGCGGTGCGCGAAGCGACGGGCTGGGCGTCGGCGTCGAGTCCGCCGATACGCCTGTTCAGGTCGACGAACCGGTCCATGTCGATGGTTCCGTCGTTCAGGGCCTGGAGCCCGTACTGGATCCCCGTGTTGTCCAGGGGCCGGCGAGCCTTCCCGGTCTCCGGGTCCGTGCCGTACACGTTCACGGTGTGGCTGTAGACGTCGCAGCGCGCACCGCCCGGGTTGGTCGCGGGGTCGTAACGCCGGTCCGCGGGCAGCTGGGCCGGGCAGTACACCGTCGGGTCGATCCGTCCGGCCGCCCTGGCCAGGCTGCCGATGCTCTCCCACTTCCCGAACCCGGAGACCGCCCGCTGCTGCTCCTGGGTGAAGGCGCCGGGCGCGACCTGAGTGAAGTAGTGGTTCAGGAGCTGTGCGTCGCTGAGCGTCTGGATCGTTCCGAAGCCCACGTCGGGGAAGCTGCAGCCGGAGAGGATGCCGTCGAGCAGCCCCGGGTAGTTGTCGGCGATCTGATGGGTCTGGTACGAGCCGCCGGAGCAGCCGTTGCCGATGGTGAAGGCCGGTTCGCCGTACGTCTCCACGAAGTGTTCCTTGACCATGCTCATGGTCTCGGCGGCCAGGACGTCGTTGCAGTTGTTGCCGAACACGTTGAGGGAGGACGAGGCGACGCCGTACCCCTTGCTCAGATACGCGTCGTTCATGATGCCGACGGTGTTGCGGCCCTGGACGTACCAGCCGCCCGCACAGCCCCCGCCGAAGCCGTACACCAGGCGCCCGTTCCAGCCCGGACCGCGCTGCAGCGGGTCGGGGCCGGGGGACTGCGGATCGTGCAGTACGGCCGTCTCGTAGATGGCGCGGTTGATGGTGCCGGTCTCGACGCGGACGATGTACGGGACCTTCTCGCCGGTACTCGTCGTGGCGGTCGCGAGGTCGGCGGGGCGTACGGCCGGGTCGGGCAGGGGGACGTACTTGCCGGCCGTGGTGCGGTACATGTAGTCGACGCGGGTCCCGACCGAGCAGTCCTGGTCGAGCGGCGGCCCGAGGGTCACGCCGGTGATCGTCTTGAACTCGGCGGTGTCACAGACGAACGGCTGCTCGTGCGGTCCGGAGAAGACCGGGCCGGTGACCGGGTGGTTCTTCAGGGTCAGCTGCCCGGATTCGGTGCCCGGGGCGCTCGCCGTGAGGAGGTTGTCGCCCTGGGACAGGTCCTTGACCAGGCCGGTCAGGGCGTTGTCGCCCGAGGGCCGGAAGGCCGAGGTCACATCGCGGCCGCCCGCCTCGACCCGTACCGTGCCGGCCGGTGTCGACGCGGGTACCTCGACGCGTATCAGGGCGTCGTCGCCCGTCACCGTGCCGGGCCGTGACGACAGGGCCGTCACCTGGAGCTGTCCGCCTTCCAGGCTGCTGGCCGGCGTCGCTGTCGCGCCGACCAGTACGCCCATGATCGCCAGACCGGCAAGGCCCAGCCGGGCCGGTCTCCTCGTGGCTGCGGTGAACGACATGATGGAATTCGCCCTCACTTCCTGGAGTGGGATTGCGTACTCGCTGTCCGGACACGGCTGGTCACCAGTTGGTGAACGCCCCGTCCGCCGCGCGCAGATGAGGACGCTCGGCCGCAGTCGCCTGGTAGCGGCGTGCGGCCTCCCGGTCGATGTCGACGCCGATACCCGGGAGTTCGTTCATCTCCACCCGACCCGGAACGATCGTCGGCCGTGCGATGAACAGCGCGGCGATCTCCGGATCCGGATCGGTCTGATGCTCCTGGATCGCCACGTTCGGGCACGCCAGATTGAGCTGGAGCGACGAGGCGGCGGTCACCGGCCCGAGCGGGTTGTGGGTGGCCAGCTTGATGTGATGGGCCTCCGCCATCGCCGCGATCTTCTTCGCCTCGGTCAGGCCCGCGGCCACCCCGATGTCCACCCGCGCGTAGTCGATCAGGTCGTCCTCGATCAGCGTCCTGAACTCCCATTTGGAGCCGTACTGTTCGCCTGCCGCCAGCGGAACGCCGGTGCGCGCCCGCAGCATCCGATAGCTGTCCGGGTTCTCGCAGCGCAACGGGTCCTCGACGAAGTACGGGCGTGCCGCCTCGATCTCCCGGCACAGCGTCAGCGCCTCCGGCGGATCCAGACGCGTGTGGACATCGAGGATCAGCTCCACCTCGTGGCCGACCGTGTCCCGCACCTGGTGGAAGAGTTCCACCGAGTCCCGCAGGCAACGGCGGGCATCGAGGGTGTCGTCCGCGTCGTGCGGCGCGGCGAACCGCAGATGGCGCCAGCCCTCGGCGGTCAACTCGCGGCAGCGGTCCAGGAACCACTCGCGGTCGTGGTAGCCGTCACCGACATGCACGTAGGCCGGTACGTGATCGCGTACCCGGCCGCCGAGAAGCTCATGGACCGGTACGCCGAGCGCCTTGCCGCGGATGTCCCACAGGGCTACGTCGACCGCCGCGATGGCCGCACCGAGGAAGCGGTCGGCGGGAAAGAAGCCCCGCCGGAACATCACCTGCCACAGATGCTCGATCCGCCGCGGATCCTCGCCGACGATCAGCTCCGCGAGATGCTCCAGGCCTCCCGCGACCGCCCGCTGCCGCGATCTGATGCCGACCTCGCCCAGACCGTGGATGCCCTCGTCGGTGTCGACCACCACCAGCATCATGCTGTCGCCGTGGTCGGGGAGAGTCAGCACTTCCAGGCCGGTGATCTTCATTCCACTCCTCTATGAAAACGTTCCCGCAATGTCAGCATCATTCTCAAGGACGCATCATTGGGGGCAGTCGAGCTCCAGCGCAAGACCCCTGCAGTGAGCGGGATTTCGTCGATGAACAAGTCGTGCCGCACGTCTTGACACTTCCCGGGAACGTTCGCAAACATCAACCACGTTCGCAGGATCCAGATGATGAGGGGGCCGTCCGTGGCAGTCACGATCCGGGAGGTGGCGAGTGCCGCCGGTGTCTCCGTCTCGACGGTGTCCCGTGCGTTCACCGCACCCGACCAGGTGCAGCCGGCGACCCGGCAGCGCATCCTCGACGCCGCGGCCGAACTGGGCTACTCCCCGAATCCGGCGGCGCGTTCACTGCGCGGCGGCTCCACCGGAACCCTCGGCCTGATCGTCCCGGACATCGCCAACCCGTTCTTCCCGCCGATCATCAAGGCGATGCAGGCCCGTGCCCGCCGTCAGGGCTACACGGTCCTGGTCGCCGACAGCGACGAACGCGAGGCGGACGAACTGGCCGTCATCGCGGCCGTGTCCAAGCGGGTCGACGGCCTGATCCTGTGGGCCTCCACCCTCACCGAGGAGCGCCTCCACGAACTCGCGGGCCGGATGCCGCTGGTGGTGGTGAACCGCCACGTCCCGGGCATCCCCGAGGTCCGCATCTCACTCTCCGCCGGGATCGCCCAGGCCGCCGAGCTCCTGAAGGCGTACGGTCACCGGCGCTGCGTCTTCATCAACGCCTCCCGCGCCGAACTGAGCCGCGGCAAGTCCATCCAGGAGTCCTTCGAGGCGCTCGACCTCTCCCTGCACGAACTCGGCCCGTACGAGCCGAGGTTCGAGACGGGGGTGCACGCCGCCACCCTGGTCGCCGCCCACGAGGCCACCGCGGTGATCGCCCACAACGATCTGGTCGCCCTCGGCGTGCTGCACCAGATGGCCAACCTCGGCATGAGCGTGCCCCGCGACGTGAGCGTCATCGGCATCGACGACACCCTGCTCGCCTCCGTCTCCACCCCCGGCCTCACCACGATCAGGATCGACCCCGAGGAGATCGCCACCCGTGCGGGAGATCTCCTGATCGAGACGATCGCCGGCTCGGCGGGACGTGGCACAACGGGACTTGACGCCACGTCCCCCCTCGTCGAGATCGGCTCCCGCCTGATCCCCCGGGCTTCGACGGGCCCCGCGCCCACCCACTGATCCATAGCGAATAAGCACCGCACCGAGCTCACCCCTGCCCTTCTTGGAGCCGTCATGCCCAGAAACTTCCGCTATGCAGCCATATCCGGCTCCATAGCCCTGACCGCGACCCTTGCGGGCTGTTCCTCCCTGACCCCGACCAGCGCCGAAACCTCCGGCGATCTCGTCGTCCGGGTGCAGGGGATGCCCCCGGCCACCGACAAGCCGGGCCTCGCCCTCTTCAAGAAGCAGGTCGCCGACTTCGAGAAGGCCCACCCCGGCATCAAGGTCAAGGGCTCCACCACGGTCTTCGACCCGCTGACCTTCTCCGCCAAGCTCTCCGGCGGCAACGTCGAGGACGTCATCAAGGTGCCGCTGACCGAGCCGCAGCGCCTCATCCGGCAGAAGCAGGTCCAGCCGATCACCGGGCAGCTCAAGGAATGGGAGCACTTCAAGGAGTTCAACCCGCAGGTGCTCCAGCAGCTCACCGACGACGGCGGCGAGGTCTACGGCGTACCGCAGAACCCGTACGCCCAGGGCCTGGTCTACAACCGTGAGCTGTTCGAGCAGGCCGGCCTCGACCCCGACAAGCCGCCGGCCACCTGGGAGGAGGTCCGTTCCGCCGCCCAGCGGATCAGCGAGAAGACCGGCAAGGCCGGCTTCGTCCACGAGTCCAAGGACAACCAGGGCGGCTGGCAGCTGACCATGCTCTCGTACGCCTTCGGCGGCGAGCTGCAGAAGCAGGAGAACGGCAAGTACACGGCCACGCTCACGGGGGAGCCGACGAAGAAGGCGTTGCGGCTGCTGAAGGACATGCGCTGGAAGGACGACTCGCTCGGCAGGACGCTGCTGGTCAACCAGAACGATGTGATCAAGCAGTTCGCGGCCGGACAGGTCGGCATGTTCATGGGCAGCCCGGGGACGTACAGGCTGGCGAAGATGCAGTTCGGCATGGAGAACACCGACGCCTTCGGGGCCGCCCCGATGCCGCAGTCCGGTGGCGACGCGACCCTCACCGGCGGCGACATCTACATGGTCCCGAAGTCCGCCGACAAGAAGCACGCGGCAGCGGCCGTCGAGTGGCTGACCTTCGCCTACGCCAAGCCGCAGTACAGCACGGAGATCGCCGCCGCCCAGGCCAAGGCGCTCTCGGCCGACCCGAAGTCCGCAGTGGGCGTACCGACCCTGCCGGTCTTCGGCCAGAAGCGGCAGACCGAGATCAACGCCGCGATCAAGCCGTACGTGAACGTGAAGCTGGACCACTTCAAGCCGTACATCGGCGGGCTCGCGACGCTGGAGCTGAAGCCGGAGCCGCCGTACCAGGCGCAGAAGCTGTACACCGCGCTCGACCCGGTGGTCCAGGCCGTGCTCACCAAGCGCGACGCCGACATCGACTCCCTCCTCGCCGCAGCCGAGAAGGACGTCAATGCGCAGCTTGCCGCGGACCAGAAGTAGCCGGCCGATGACTCTGCTCACTCCCTCCCGGAGCCCCGCCGCAGTGTCCAAGGGGCCCGTGCCGAAGTCGCCGCCGATGCGGCGAAGGCGAGGCACCGGCGCCCGCAAACAGCTCACGGCCTGGCTGTTCCTCGTCCCCGCACTGCTCGTCTTCGGGCTCTTCGCCTGGTGGCCGATCGTGCGCAGCCTGCTCCTCAGCTTCCAGCGCACCAACCTCGTGGAGCCGGCCGTCTGGGTGGGCCTGGAGAACTTCCGTACGCTCTTCGACGATCCGCTGCTCGCCACCGCCGTCGGCAACACCCTCTTCTTCGTGGCACTCGGCCTGCTGATCGGCTTCCCGGCTCCACTGATCCTCGCCGCCGTCATGTCGACCGTGCGACGCGGCGCCGGCGTCTACCGCTTCCTCGTCTACCTGCCGGTCGTCATCCCGCCGGTCGTGGCGATCCTGCTCTGGAAATGGTTCTACGACCCCGGCAGCGGCCTCTTCAACAGCATCCTCGGCAGGATCGGCCTGGGCCCGTACCCCTGGCTGGAGTCCTCCGACAGCGCCATGCTGTCGCTCGTCCTGGAAGCCACCTGGGCCGGAATGGGCGGCGCCGTCCTCATCTACCTCGCCGCCATGGTCTCCATCCCCGGCGAACTCTACGAGGCCGCGGAGGTCGACGGCGCCGGCATCCGGCGCCGCGTCTGGCACGTCATGCTGCCCCAACTCCGTTCCGTCATCGGCCTCTTGCTTCTGGTGCAGCTGATCGGCACGGTCCAGGTCTTCACCGAGCCGTACGTCTTCACCGGCGGCGGCCCCGACAATGCCACCCTCACGATCCTGCTGTTGATCTTCCGTTACGCCTTCCAGGACGGTGAGTACGGCCAGGCCGCCGCGCTCTCCTTCCTGATGGTGCTCGCCCTCGCCCTGCTCTCCGCGGTGTATCTGCGGGCCACCCGCAGCTGGAGCACGTCATGACCACAGCACTCACCACGTTCGTCTCGACGAACGACCGGCAACGGCCCGGCGTCCGCGCCGCCGTGCGCTCCATCCAGGGGTTCACCCTGATCCTGCTGCTGCTCATCGGCATCGGACCGCTGTACTGGATGCTCAAGGGCGCGGTCTCCCCGCCCACCGAGCTCACCACCCAGCCGCTCGCCCTCTGGCCCGACCGCGCGGCCCTCGGCAACTTCGCCACCGCGTACACCGACCTCAGCGTCGGCCGCTATCTGATGAACACCTTCCTGGTGGTCGGCGGATCGTGGTTCGTGCAGCTCTTCGTCTCGGCCACGGCGGGCTTCGCGCTCTCCGTACTCAGGCCGAAGTTCGGCAAGGTCGTCTACGGGGCGATCCTGGCCACCATGTTCGTGCCGTACACGGTGAACATGGTCAGCCTCTTCATGACGGTGATCGACGTTCCGTTCCTGCACGTCAACCTGGGTGACACGTACTGGGCGATCTGGCTGCCGGCCGGCACGAACGCCTTCACGGTGCTCCTCGCCAAGCAGTTCTTCGACGCCCTGCCCAGCGAGCTGTTCGACGCGGCTCGGGTCGATGGGGCGAGCACCCGGCAGCTGCTCACCAAGATCGTGCTGCCGATGAGCAAGCCGGTCCTCGCCGTGATCAGCCTGCTCGCGGTGATGCATTCCTGGAAGGACTTCATCTGGCCGCTGATCGCCATCACCGACCCCGAGAAGCAGCCGATCAGTGTCGCGCTGGCGCAGCTCGCCACGCAGGCCCCGCAGGACCAGCTGATCGCCGCGATGGTGCTGGCCGTGGCCCCGCCGGTCCTTGTCTTCGTCGTCTGCCAGAAGTACATCGTCGCCGGGCTCGGTTTCACCGGCGTCAAGGGCTGATCCCCACCCACACCGGACCAACAGAAGGGCACCTCCATGTCAGTCGCCCGACGCAGACTCATCCAGGGCACGGCCCTCACCGCAGGCGCCGCGTTGCTGCCGAACGTTCCCGCGTACGCAGCCGCCGACCCGGTCACCGTCGAGGCCGACGGCATCAGACTGGTCGGACGCGCCGACGGCAGCGTCCTCGTCCAGGACGGGGCGGGGACCGACCGCGTCCTCCTCAGTCACTTCATGATCAAGGACACCGCACTCGGCCAGCAGCGCACCTTCGGCGGCAGCCCCGCCCTGATCACACTCCCCGACGGACGCACCGCGATCCAGGTCACGTACACGATGGGGAGCAGCGCGCCCGGAGTCACCGTGCGCGGCACCTTCGACGTCACCGCGCGCAAGGCGCACCTGAAGTGGGAGGTCGCGGGCTCCGGCACGCTCACCCCGTCCGGCTTCCAGTTCTCCCGCACGGTGTACGGGGCGAGCGCACCGGAATCGTACGAAGCGCTGACCATGTGGGAGCGGGATGCCCGGGGCGGCATCCCGTACGAGGTGAACGCCGGCGGTACGTACGTGGAGACGTGGGAGGGGGCGCAGGGGTTCTTCTGCCTTTCCTCCACCAACCCCGCCGGCACGAACGCCACATGGATTCATGCGCCCGGTACTTCGGCCGGCGCGAGCACCGCCGTCACCGAGGCCGATCTCGTCCTCGGCGACCTGCGGCCGCGCGCGGCGGGCACGATCGCCGCCGGGCGGCCGCTCGGTGTGGAGGTGTGGACCGACCAGCCGTTCAACCTCTACAAGGCGGCCGGGCAGACGATGACGCTCCGGACGCAGGTCGTCAACGGGTCGGGAGCGGCCAGGAAGGTGACTCTGACCTGGTGGGCACGGGACTTCGGAGGCAAGAAGGTCGGCGGCGGGACCCTCTGCAAGGACCTCGCGGCGGGCGCCGCCTGGAATGCCTCCTTCCCTCTCACCTCGCCCTCGCAGAACATCGTGTTCACCGGTGTGGAGGCGGTCAGCGGCGCCGACCGGGCAATCGCCCGCACCAATCTGAGCGTGCTCCCGGAGTTCACGTACCGGGCCGGCAAGGAGTCGATGTTCGGCCTCGCCAACTACCCCTGGCTGCTCCAGCCCAGCAAGGAAGCCGTACTCGGCCTGGTCAAGACGCTCGGCATCAAGTGGATCCGGATCGCCTACGCGGGCGCCCCCGGCATCGACATCGCGACGCTGGACGCCAACGGCATCGGCCACAACGTGCAGCTCAGCGGCATCCCCGTAGGCGGCAGCCCCGAGCAGATCGCCGCCTGGGCCGACAGCAACGTCGCCAAGGCCCTCGCCGCCGACGCCGCGTACTTCGAGGTCAGCAACGAGGTCAACCAGCCCTGGATGTCCGGCCGCGGCGCCGACGCCTACGTCCGCGACGGCCTGCGCCAGGTCACCACCCGCCTCGCCGCAGCCGGCTCCGGGATGAAGGTCATGAACGCCGGCCTCGGCGGCATGGACCACGTCTGGACCAAGAACTTCCACGACGCGGGCGGCTGGGACCTCATCGACGTCTTCGCCTTCCACCCCGGCCGCGGCAACTTCACCCCCGACTTCGCGCCGCCGCCACAGGAGTGGACCCAGGGCTCGTCCGGCACGTACTGGAACTTCCTCGGCGCCCTGCGCAAGGCACGGCAGGTCATGGCGGAATACGGCGGCGACAAGGAACTCTGGATCACCGAGGCGTACGCCCCCACCCGTCCCAACGTGTGGTGGAGCGACACCTACCGGCACGCCGCCGAGAACACGTTCCTCTCGCTCGCCCTCGCGAAGTCGGAGAAGGTGCGCGCCGTCAACTGGTACCAGCTGCACGACTCGATCATCCACCACCCGCAGGAGGCCGACCCGGCCAACCCCGAGTACCACTACGGCCTGATGAACCGCGACACCAGCGCCAAGCCGTCGTTGCTCGCCTTCGCGACCGCCGCCCGGGTCCTGGACCAGGCCGAGTTCGTCCGTCATCTCGCCTTCGCGGACCAGGACATCAAGGGCCTGCTCTTCACCACCCCCGACGGCCCGCTGTCGGTCATCTGGAGCCGCAAGGACGGCTACGTCCTCAACTCCGAACACGGTGACGACCCTTGGTACGCATCGCCGGAGCCGTGGGTCGACACCTGGACGGCCAGGACCGAGGTCGTGGCCGCAGCGGCCGCCGGCACCGTGCGCGAGCTCAACTGCATCGGCCAGGAACGCGCCCTGAAAGCCTCCGGCGGCAAGATCACACTCACCGTCGACGGCGCCCCGCGCATCTACTACGGCCTCGCCGCCGATCCCGACCGCAAGCCCGGAAGCAGGGGACGTACCGCATGAGGAACGAAACCGCACGCCACGACATCACCGTCGTCGGCGGCGGCCTGGCCGGGGTCTGCGCGGCCATCGCCGCGGCCCGCCTCGGCCGGACCGTCGCACTGATCAACAACAGACCGGTACTCGGCGGGAACTCGAGCAGCGAGGTCCGCGTCTGGGTGTGCGGCGCGACCGGCCACGGCAGGAACCACCATGCCCGCGAGGGCGGCATCATGGGCGAGTTGCTCGTGGAGAACCAGTACCGCAACCCGGACGGGAACCCGTACTACTGGGACGCCGTCATCCTGGACGCGGTACGCGCCGAGCCCGGCATCACGCTCTACCTCAACACCGATGTGCGCGAGGTCGAGGCCGAGGGCCCGGACGACGAGAGGCGGATCATCTCGGCCACCGGCTGGATGATGGGCTCCGAACGCCGGATCCGTTTCGAGAGCCCCGTCTTCCTCGACTGCACCGGAGACGGCCTGATCGGCCACCTCGCGGGCGCCCACCACCGCATCGGCCGTGAGGCGCGCAGCGAGTTCGAGGAGGCGTGGGCCCCGGAGTCGGCCGACGGCATCACTCTCGGCTCCACGCTGCTCTTCTACACGAAGGACGCCGGACATCCGGTGAAGTTCGTGCCGCCGGACTTCGCCAAGGACATCAGCACCACCTCCATCCCGCAGCGGCGGATCATCAAGGCGGGGGACAACGGGTGTGCGTACTGGTGGATCGAGTTCGGCGGAGAGCTGGACACGGTGCACGACAACGAGCGGATCCGGGACGAGCTGTGGTCGGTGATCTACGGGATCTGGGATCACATCAAGAACTCGGGCGAGTTCGACGCGGCGAACATGACGCTGGAGTGGGTGGGGTCGGTCCCCGGGAAGCGGGAGTATCGGCGGTTTCTCGGTGACTACGTGCTGCACCAGGGGGACATTCTCGGCCAGACGGAGTTCGCCGACCGGGTTGCCTTCGGCGGCTGGTCGATCGATCTGCATCCGCCGCAGGGTGTGTACGCCACGGAGTCGGGGGCCCGGCAGCTCTACGCGGACGGGATCTACCACATCCCGTACCGCAGCCTGTACTCGGTGAACACCGGGAACCTGCTGTTCGCCGGGCGGAACATCTCCGCCAGCCACGTCGCGTTCGGCTCGACCCGGGTCATGGCGACCTGCGCCACGATCGGGCAGGCGGCGGGCACGGCGGCGGCGCTCTGTGCCGCCGGGGAGGTCGCGCCGCGCGAACTCTCCGTACCCGAGCTGCACCGGGTACTGCTGCGTCAGGACGCCTCGCTCATCGGACTGGCGTCGACGGACCCGGAGGACCTGGCGCTGCGGGCGACCGTCGCCGCGTCATCCGCCCTGTCCTGCCCGGCAGTCGAGGACTCCGCCGAGCTGTGGCCGCTCGCGGCGGACGCCGGACTCGTCCTTCCCGTCGACCCGGACCTCACCGGCCTTGAACTCCTGGTCGACGCCGACCGCGAGACCGAGCTCGTGATCGACCTCTACGATCCCGAACTCGGCCAGAACTACGTCCCGCGCCGTCTCGTCACCTCCACCACCCTGCCGGTCGCCGCCGGTCGCCGGCAATGGCTCAAGACGGGCCTGGACTGGTCCCCGGACACCCCGCGCAACGCCTTCCTCGTCATCCGCGCGAATGACGCGATCGCCCTGCACCGCGCCGACCGGGCGACCCCCGGCGTCCTGTGCCTCACGCGTGTCCCGCTGCGGCCGCAGGACGAATCCCCGCAGCTGCTGCGCGAGTGGACGGACGCCGGCCTGCTGCGCCGTACCTTCTGCTTCCGTGCGGGGGAGACGGCGGCGTACGCCCCGGCCAAGGCCGTCGACGGCTACGCCCGCCCGTACGCGGGACCCCACATGTGGGTCTCCGCACCCCTGACGGACGATCCCTCGCCCTGGCTCTCGCTCACCTGGCCCGAACCGGTCACCCTGGGCCGTATCGAGGTCGTCGCCGACGACGACGTCAACGAGGACCTGATCAACCTGCACCACCACCGCACCCCCTTCGACACCCTCCCCACCCTCCTGCGCGACTACCGCGTCGAGGCCCGGGACGCGGACGGCACCTGGCGCGTGATCGCCCGCACGGAGCGGAACCGCCGACGCCGCCAGTCGCACACACCGTCGGAGCCGGTCACCACGTCGGCCGTCCGGATCGTCGTCGAAGCCACCAACGGCACGGACTCGGCGCACCTCGTCGCCGTACGCGCCTACGCGGCGGGGGAGTGACACGATGGCCGCGAGAGTGCTGGTCACCGGGGCCGCCGGACGGATCGGGCGAGCGGTCCTCACCCTGCTCGCAGAGCGCGGGTCGGAAGCGAACGCCCTGGTCCTCGACGACCCCGGTGACCTCCCGGCCCGCCTGGTCGTCACCGGCGACGCGGCCGACGCGAAGGCCGTAGGGGCAGCCCTGGAGGGCGCCGACGCGGTCATCCACCTGGCCGCGATCCCCACTCCCGAACACAACACGGCAGCCGAGGTCTTCACGGCCAACAGCCTGACCACCTTCACCGTGCTGGAGGAGGCTGGACGGGCCGGGATCCGGCACGTGGCCCTGGCGAGCTCGTGGGGCGTCACCGGTCTGCCCTGGACGGCGGCCGAGAATCCGCATCCGCCGTACGTTCCGGTCGACGAGGCGATGGACTCCCAGGTCGCCGATGCCTACGGCCTGTCCAAGCAGGTCGACGAGCTGACCGCGCGGATGATGGCGCGACGGCACGGCATGAGCGTGGTGTGCCTGCGCTATCCGTACGTGGGCGGCTTCGAGGAACGGCTCCTCGCGCACGCCGCCCGCCTCACGGCCGACCCGGCCGCCGGTGCCAGGGACCTGTGGACGTACCTGGAGGTCCACGACGCGGCGAGAGCGGCACTGCTCGCGCTGGACGTGCGTGGCAGCGGCGCGCACGCGGTGCACCTCTGCGCCCCCGAGATCATCGTCCCGTACCCGACGGAGGAACTGCTGCGCCGCTACCACCCCGGCACCGTGCTGCGCGGCCCGCTGCCGGGCCGCACAGCCCCGGTCGACACCTCGGCGGCGCGCAGGCTCCTGGGGTTCACGGCCAGGAACCTCGTCGGCCGCGATGGTGCCACTTCTTGCTGAGGTGACACGTGAGGTCCGACACCTGTGGCGTGTGCCGCGAGGCCGAGCCGTTGTCCGTGACGGGCTTCTTCGTCCGGCGCCATTCACGGAGGTCCGTTCCCCCTCCCCATGACTCGTTCAACGAGGCTGCCAGGAAGGGGATATGGCTGGGACCCGTGCTCGAACCCCCGCAGCTGACGGCTGATTAATGGGGTGCGGTCGGCTGAGCTGGAGTGATAGGCAAGCGATGTGACAGAGAGCCTTGAGTATTCCGTCCTGCTGCGACTGATCGACGAGCGGTCGGCCGCGTTCCGGAGTGCGGTTGCCGCCGCGCCCAGCCTTGACGCACCGGTGCCGTCCTGCCCCGACTGGACGTTGTTCGATCTGGTGCAGCACCTGGGTACGGGCCAGCGCTGGTGGGCCGCGGTCGTTGCCGCGGGCCCGGCCGAGGCTCCGCCGGCCAAGGATGCCGCGGCGGCACCGCGCGAGATCGAGGCGCTGCTCGCCTGGTACGCCGAGTCGAACGAGCTGCTGCTGAGCGCGTTGCGCGAGGCCGGCCCGGAGCGCGAGTGCTGGACGTGGTGGCGCTCGGGCGTGTCGCCGGCGAATGCCTGGGGCGTCGCCCGGCGCCGGGTGCACGAGGTGCTGCTGCACACCTACGACGCCCAGCTCGCCGCAGGCGCCGTGCAGCCGATGCCGGCGAACGTCGCGATCGACGGCGTGGCCGAGTTTCTCGACACCTGCAACTCCACCCCGGTTGCCTGGCCGCACGAGGCCGCCACCATCCACTACCACGCCACCGAGGGCCGCTCCTGGCTCCTCGCGCTGGACGGCACCGGCGCCTGGCCGGCACCCCTGACGGACGACGCCGCGCCCGCCTCCGCTTCGGCCACGGGCACGGCCGAGCAGCTGCTCCTCTTCGTCTGGGGCCGCCTCGCGCTGAGCGACCTGAAGTCCGACGGGGACCAGCAGGTGTTCGAGCGGCTGATTGCCTGGGAGCCGGAGGAGTAGCCACTCAATACCCCGGGCGGACGGGGCCGGTGCGCCTGCGAACCCGCACACACGAGTGGTCGGGCACGGCGGACCACGTGCCCAGGTGTCCGGCCGGCCGCACGGCCCCTTGGTGTGGCCGTGGAGCGGTACGCGGTCCTGCGGGTGGCGTCACCGCGGCGGGCAGCACGAAGTGCCGCAGACAGCGGTCCGGGCCACCCAGTGCGCTGACCCGCGCTACGTGCCGATCCGGCGCAGGGCCAGGAGGGTGGCGTCGTCGGTGCAGTGGGGGCCGTCCAGGCGGGCCACGAGCCGTTCGATGAAGTCCTGCAGCCCGGCGTGGCCGGCGCCGGGGGCGGCTTCCTCGAAGCAGCGTTCCGTCGCTTCGAGGAAGCGGCGCGTGTCCTGGTCCGGGTCGCTCGGCCGGCGTTCGGTGAGTCCGTCCGAGTACATCAGGACGATGTCGCCGACCTCCAGCGGTGTGTCGGCGGCCGTGTAGTCCGTGCCGGGCAGGACACCGAGTGAGAGTCCGGGGCCGTCGTCGGGTGTGGACAGCTGGGTGGCGTGGCCGTCGCGTACCAGGACGGGGCGCGGATGCCCGGCGCAGGTCCAGCGGAGCAGCGCGCGTTCGGGGTGGTAGCGGGCGATGATCGCGGTGGCGGTGGACTCGTTGCCGTCGGCGCAGGCCACCTCGTTGAGCCACCGCGTCAGCCGCTCGACGGGCTCCCCGGTGTAGGCCAGGCCGGCCAGCGCGTACCTCAGTTTGGCCATCAGGGTGACCGCTTCCAGTCCGTGTCCGCGAGCATCGCCCAGCGCGATCAGGAGGCGGCCGTCGGGCAGCTTGCGGGCTTTGTACCAGTCCCCGCCGACGCCGGCCCCGCGGGCGTCGGGGCGGTAGACGGCCGCTGCTTCGAGGCCGTAGGGGTCCAGCTCGTCCTGGAAGTGGGGCAGCACCGCCTCGCGCAGGGCGTCGGCGATTGCCGCCACGGCGTCGGCGCGCTCGTGCTCGCGATGCGCCTCGAGTGCGGAGCGCTGTGCCGCCTCGCGCCGCCGCCGGTCCGTGGAGACGTCGATGAGGACGGCCCGCAGGGCCCACACCAGGCTGCCGGGAGCGACGCGTACGGGCTCGGCGACCATGCGGAACACGCGGTTGCCGCTGCTGCGCAGGCGCAGTTCGCACTCGGCGGTGCGCTTGCGCAGGATGACGTCGTACAGCGTCTGGTAGAGGGTGGACAGGCTGTCCGGCGTTGCCGCGGCGGCCAGGTCGAAGAGGCTGGGCAGAGGGGCGTCGTCGGCCAGACCGAGCATGTGGCGAAAGCCCCGGGAGGGCGCGATGCCGTCGTCGCTGAGATTCCACTCCGCCCAGCACGTGCGGACCAGCTGCTGGGCGGCGGCCGCCATGCGGAGCCGGTTGCCGCGTTCCCAGGTCAGCAGGAAGTGGTCACCGCAGAGGGCGACACGGACCTCGTCGTTGATCCGTACCGGACCTGAATGCGTGCGCACCAGCCACTGCACCGTTTCGGGTCCCTGCGGGGTGCCCAGGCGGAGTGCGTCGGCGAGCATGCGCGGGATCGCCGTACGGACGAGGCCGGGGAAGCGTTCGAACAGCAGGGCCGGCGCGGCCCATGGGGGCACGGAGTCCTGGGGGAACCGGGAGGCCGCGTCGGCGCGGGCCAAGGGGTTGTGGCTCAGGTAGCGGGCGTCCTCGAGTGTGCCGTCCTCGCCGAGGACGGGGCTCAGCAACAGGGCCGGTACGGGGAGCGCGTCGAGTACTTCCTGGGAGGAGGGCGGGAGCGAGACGGGCGAGGCGGGCAGGTGTGTGACGCTGGGCGACCCGGTCCGGTGGAGGTCGGCATAGGCCGTGACCCGGCGCCGCTGGGACTCCAACAGCTCCTGGATCGCTTGTAGTTCCAGGCGGGAGCGCAGGCTGCCCGCCGGAATGGGGTCGTCCATCCGCAAAGGGGCCCTTCTCGGAACGGGGATACCGACGGTGCCGGGAACAGCATCGAGCCCGCCGGCGGGGTCCGCCAGCCGGCGTGGGCCGGGTGGCGGTCACGCCCGGGCCGCGGTGCCGGGCAGCCGGTCGCCGACGTGGGTCCGGGAGAGCAGCACGGCGAGCGGGGCGCCGGGGGTGCCCGGGCCGGCGTCCTTCTGTCGCCGTCCGGTTCCCCGACGCATCAGCTGAACCGTGGCTCCAGCACCGCCTCGCCGGCCAGGATCCGCCAAGCCGGAAACCGGACCGTCCCGGCCACCGGTCCGGCCTACGCTCCGGAACCGCCGGACGGGAGTCCGGTCAGCAGGTCGGCCCGTGCGTGCGTCAGCCGCAGATGCCGGGCCCGATCCTGGTCGTGGAGGGGCCCAGGATCGATGAGTACCGCGGTGTTCCTGCCGTCCGCCGTGAACAGCAGGTCCACGGTGTGCCCACCGACGACAGCCGCACGCCTTTGTTGCCGCCGGATACGTGCTGAGCCCCGCCGACTGCCCACGGGGCGTCGAGACGGAACCGGTAACGGCGCTCTCGTTCGACGACCTGGCTGACGAGCGCCCCTTCTGTGTCCGGAGTCCGGACGGGAGGAGCATCGTTGGTGCGGCTGGTCGAGACCGTTCCGGATGAGGGATCCGTCACCGTAGTCGTCAGCCGCCACCGCAGGAGCGGCTGACGCAGGCCCGCTCGGCGACCGGCACACGTCTGCTTCGGTGGCGTGAGGTGCTTGTTCCCTACGCCGGTGAAGAAGGACGCCGGGCCTGCGGGGTTCGGCGCAGGTGCGGGCGACACCCCTGCCTGCCCGGTTCCGGGAAGGGATCAGGGTTTCCCGTTCGAGTGTCTGCCGAACGCCCGCATGGCGAGGGCTCCCGCCAGCGGGCCCGGGGCCAGGAGCAGGAAGGCGTGGCGCCAGCCGACGGCCTCGGCCAGCAGCGGCGTGAGCTGGATGGTGATGACCGTCAGAGCGAAGCCGATTGCGGTCTGGGCGGTGAGGGCCGTTCCGATGTAGCGGTGGTCGGCGACCTCGCTCAGCGAGGTCGAGAACACCCCCGAGTCCGCGATCACGGCCGCGCCCCACAGCAGGCAGAAGGCGAACAGAAGCAGCGAGGAGGAGGGGAAGAGGAAGGGGGAGAGCAGGCAGCACAGACCACTGAGGAGAAGAGCTGCCATGGCGGCGGGCGGGCGGCCGAAGCGGTCCGCGCCCCAGCCGCCGAGCAGGCAGCCGGCGACCCCGCCGAGGCCCATGGTGAGGAACACGGTGATCTCCACCGAACCCGGGAGGTTCTTCGCGGCAGGCGTCGCCAGCAGGAAGGACGGGATCCACGTCCACAGCGCGTAGAGCTCCCACATGTGCCCGAAGTAGCCGAGGTTGGCCAGCCGTGGCCCGCGCTCGGTGAACATGGTCAGCGCGTACCTGGGATTGCGGGCAGGAGCGGACTTCGCCGCGTAGGGACCGGGCCGGACAAGGAGCAGCGCGATGACGGAACCCGCGAACCCGGCCGCTGCGGCGGCGAGCAGAACGTCGCGCCAGCGCAGTGATCCCACCCCGGCGATCAGATGAGGAAGCGCGGAGCCAAGGGTGAGGGCGCCGATGAGGATGCCCATCGTCCTGCCCCGTCCGGAGCTTCCGGACCAGGAGACCATCAGCTTCATTCCGGTGGGGTAGACCCCGGCCAGGAACATTCCCGTCATGAAACGCAGCGGGATGGCGACGGCCAAGCTGTCGGCGACGAGGGCCAGCACCACGGTGCACACGGCGGCCGCCGCAGCGCCGGCCGCGAGCAGACGCTGCGACGGGATGCGGTCGGCCAGGTTCAGAGTGGCCGAGGCCACCGCCCCGACGACGAAACCGATCTGTACCGAGGCCGTCAGCCATACCGCGCCCCCCGCCGTGAGTCCCCAGTCGGTCCGGAGGCTGGGAACCACCGCCGACATGGAGAACCACACGGCGAGGCCGAGCACCTGCACCGCGGCGATCGCACCGCGTTGCACGATGATGTTCACGAATACCTCTCCTGGGCCGAGCCCTTGCTCCGCCGGACCTGCGCGCGGTGGCCGAAGTCCGACCCTAATGGGCCCCGGCCGCGTGCGGACTCCGGCGCAGCCCGGCGCGCGGCAACGCGATGCCCCATCCAGGCACCCGTGGCCGCCGCGTGCGGGACGGAGCCTGCGCTGCGCCGCGAGGGTGCCTTCCGTGAGGGGGCGTTCAGCTTCAGGCAGCCGACTCCGACTTCTTCTCATTCCGGCGGAGGGCGTCGCGCAGCCGCGCTGCCTGGATCACCAGGCGGGACTTGCCGCCGCGGCTCGCTGTCGCGGCGAGCCCGGCCGGTTCCGGTGAATCGGCTCCGCACTGCTCCACGCACTCGGCAGCCGTCGCCAGGAGATCTCCGGCGCCGCGCGGATCGACCGTGCCCGTGAGGAGTGCCGGCAGCACGGCTGCGAGCACGGCCCAGGTCGTCGCGCAGGCGCCCGTCGCCGCAGCGGTGCGCAGCGAGTCGGCGAGCCGGCCGGGCTTGACCGTGCCCAGGCCGATCAGCTCGGCCAGGTCGCCGCCGAGGCGCAGGGCGTTCAGGTCGTCCCGGGCGGCCAGGGTGAGAAGCGCGTCCACGGCCCGCAGCCGGTCCTCGGGGTACCGGGCACCGAGTCCGGTGGCGACCGCGAGGTGCAGGGCCGGGCCGGCGGGTCCACCGGCCGCTGCCAGCAGAGGGAGCGCGGTGGCCCCCTCGCGCGCTTGGTGGACGGCGGCGGCCGTGACGTGCGGCAGCCACCAGGCGGCCAGGGTTTCGCGGTCCCCGGGCAGGACCGCGATCAGCGAGGCGTCCTCGCCTCCGTCCCAGCAGAGGCCCGCCGACTCGCGGGCGCCCGCCAGTTCGCGGAACGCGTGCGGGAAACCGCGCAGTACAGCGGTGCGTTCGCCGGTGTCCATCACGAGCCGCGCGGGGGCCCCGCCACCGTAGGCGTACCGCTCGGCTCCAGCCGTACGCCGGGTGACGGGCACCGGCTGCCCGGCGGCGCCGAGCCAGGAGGCCAACCGGTCACCTGCGGGCGTACCGAGGGCAGCAGCCAGGGGAAGGACGGCGGCGTCGCGCCGGACCCGGAGCAGAGCCTGGGCGAAGTCCGCCGGGGCCGGGTCCTCGCCCAGGCGGTCGTACTCGACCAGGCGTGCGATCAGCACGCGGGGGTCCAGAGCGCCGCATTCCGTGGTGGGCGTGGCGAGCAGGAACGGCAGCGGACGGGAGGTGATGCGCAGCGCGGCCTCCTTCACACGCGCGTGGGTGACGGCGTGCAGTGCGGTGTGGGAGCAGTCGGAGCGCCACGTCACCAGGGCCGGTGGCGGTTCGGCGCTCGGCGGCATGTCCAGCACGGCAGCGGCGACGTGTTCCAGGCCGGGCAGCTCATGGGTGTAGTGGTGGGCTTGCGCAGGATCGAGCCACCAGCGGCCCGCGAGAGCGGGCCGCAGTGCCTCGGCGAGGGCGGCACGGTCCTGGTGGGCGTGCCGGACCAGCCCGTCCAGGGCGCGTTCGAACTCCTCGACGGTGGAGGTGCGGGCGTGGACGACTGCCGCGACGAGCTCGACGGCCTCCGCGACCGTTTCCGGAGCCGGGGCGAGCAGGACCGGGACCGGGGGCGGCGGGAGGACCTCCCGGTAGGGGCCGGTCTCCTCGTCGGGAGCGGCGTCGGGCCCGAAGACCTCCACCGCCCGGGCCCGGTGGGCCGGGCTGAGCAGCCTGGCGCGGTCTGCGAGTCCGGCGCGCAGCGCGGGATCGTCGGTGAGGTGCGCGGCAGCCAGCTTCAGCGCCCGCTCCTGGATATCGGTGTCGGCGTGCCCGAAGGCCTCGGCGAGCTCCGGCAGTATCTCGGGGGCGGCGGCGGGACGTCGGGCGAGTTCCTTGCCGAGCAGGACGAGCTGCGCGCGGACCAGCTTCTTCTCGGGGCGGAAGAGGACGGCGCCCGACATCTCGGCGAGCATGCGGGGGGTCAGGAGGCCCGATGCCGCAAGCCGGGCAAGGATTTGCTGGGCGCTCCCGGCCACGGCGGACGGGGCGTCGGCGGCCAGCGCGATCCAGTCGGCGGCCCGCTCCCGCTCTTCCTCACCGGTCGGGCGAAGCGCCTCCAGGATCGCCTGATACGGCCGCAGTTGAGCAGCCCGGCCGCCCCGCAGCAGCCTGGCGACGCACCCGTCCAACAGCGTGGTGCGCGCTACGTGCCCCTCGTCGGCCAGGGTGGCCAGCGCGGTCGGCCAGTGGTGGGAGTGCCCCGGCTCCAGGGTCCAGGAGGTGAAGGAACGGACGGGTTCGGCGGTCGTGAAGAGACACGGGACGAGCGTGGCGACGTGCGGGTCCTCGCGCAGGGCGAACACGAGCGGGGCACGGGCCGAAGCCATGGCCATCGACCAGCCCTCGACGCAGCCGTCGGTGGTGGGCATCGGGCAGCCTGCGAGCCGCACCAGTTCACGGATCAGCGGGTAGTCCTCCTCGGCGGTGGCGGATCGGGCGGCCAGCCGGTGAGCGAGGTCGCCCAGCCACTTCGGGTCCCGGCCGGCCAGTACGTCGAGCAGCGTCGCGGCCGGCGGCAGCTGCGTCCAGCGGCGCAGATCAGTGGCTCCGATCCAGGCCGCCGCCGCTGCGGCGCCGGAGTTGCACCCGGCTCCGGCTACCACCAGGGCCGGGTTCATCAGGTTCCGGTCCTGCCACTGCTCCGAGCGGGAGGAACGCAGCGTGCGGCGAAGTTCCTTCAGGCCGGTGAGCAGGACCCGGCGCTGCGCGGGGTCCAGTGGTTCCAGGAGTCCGGGCAGTTGGGCGGTGCGGCCCGCCCGTACGGCTTCGAGGACGTCGTCGACGGCGTTCAACGTGTGGCTCCGGAGGTGGTGGTGGCAGTGCTGGTGGACGTGCCGGCTGCTCTGGTGGCCATCCGGGTGGCGAGCGCGTGCTTGCAGGGGCCGCGGCGGCCCCGGTAGTCCGCCCACCACTGGCAGGTGCAGCTCAGCGCGCCGCCTGATCCGCGTACCTGGTAGCGGCGTTCACCGGAGACGACGACGGCGGTGCCGGGGTGCTCCAGGGTGACCGCGCCCGCCTCCAGCAGGGTGCGGGCGGCGACCAGCCGGGGGTTGTGCCGCTCCGCCTGCCGGGCGTCGTAGGGGAGTTCACGGTGGAAGTAGGCGGCCTCGGCGATGTCGTAGCCGACTCGGCCGGCCGTACCGAGGCGGACGAGAGCGGCCCGTACACGGTCCACGGTGAGCCCGGACTGCTCGGCGAGGTCGGCGGGATCGATGCGTGGCTCCCAGGCGAGCAGGACGGAGACCAGATCGGCGTCCTGGGCCGTCTCGTCGCCGGCGAGGGCCTCCAGCACACCGCCTTCACCGGAGAACCCGCGGTCGGGCTCCGGGGAGAGGGTGAGCGTGAGCCGCATTCCCGGCAGCCCGACCTCCCACGCGGAGGCGGTGGGGTGGGCGCCGTCCGGCGCGGGGCCGTACACGCGCAGGCCGGTGGCGTGCCGCAGCACCCGCTGGAGTGCGGCGAGACGTTCGGGGCCGGGCAGACAGACCGCGCCGGGTACCGGGCGGGTGGTGGGGCGCAGCGTGCGACCTGCGGCAACCACCCACAGGGGGCCGGTCACGGCGCCGGCACCCGTCGCGGTGCGCGGGAGGGAACGGAGGAAGCGCGCCGTCTCGGCGGCGGTCAGCTCACCCCGCAGATCGAAGCCGGCGGTGACGGCCTGGGACTCGGCGAAACCGCGCAGCCAGCGCTCCGGCAGCGGCACCTTCTTCTCGACGACCGGCCCGTCGAGGGTGGTCACCGCCATCTCGTCGGGGCCGACCCGCAGGTGCAGTGGATCGTCTCCGCCCATCCGGGACAACGCCTCGCGCAGCGGGTTGTTGACATCGACGTTGGTGGTGCCGTGGCCGGTGTCGGCGCCGCACAGCCCGTCGGGGAGCACATCAAGCCGGGCGTACACGCCGCAGCACCCGGAGAAGGACTCGAAACGGAGCCGGTCGCCGTTGCCCGTCACCACCGGATCGAGCGATGCGCGCAGGGAGCGCCGGTGGTAACGGGCCGCGGCCACGTCCGCGACGGCGAGAAGTGCTCGCGCGGCCGCCTGGGGCGCGCTCAGGAACCCGGCGAAGAACTGCGGGTGGGCATCGGCCCCGGCCGGGGTGAGTCCTCCCGCCGTCTCCAGACCGAGCACCTGACCCGTCTCGGCGACGGTCAGCGAGGAGGCGCGCGCATAGGCGAAGGTGTGTGCACTTCTTGTCATGCCGGAGACGCTAGACGGGGGCACTGACAACGTGATCGACGGAAGCCGCTGCCCCCGGACATCGCGAGCGGACGCCTGAACCGGTGCCCCCCCGACCGTGGAAGGCACTCGGCCGTGGCGCGACAGGTCGTCAGCCTGTGGCGCACGAGACCGTCGGCCAGGTCCAGGATCCGTTGGTCTGGATCGTCACCCCCCAGTTGTTCCCACTGCCGTTGGGCTTCGCGGTCAGGACCTGGGCGCCGGGGTAGGCGGTGCTGACGTTCCAGGTGGAGAGGATCTTCTCGGGGGCCGGTACGTTCATGGTGACGGTCCAGTTGCCGGCGCCGGTGACGGAGACGTTGAGGTTGTAGCGGTCGCTCCACTGCTGTCCGGCGGAGAGCGTCGCGGTGCAGCCGCCGGTGCCCCCGCCGGTCCCGCCTCCACCCGCGCTGCCGTCGGGCGCGACGGCCCGTCCGGTCTGCGGCGAGATCATGCCCGGGCAGAGGCCGCGGGACGCGAGCGACTGAGCGATGCGCGGGATCGCGGCGAGCGTGTTGGCCGGCCACTCGTGCATCAGGATGACCTGACCGCTGGTGAGCCGTCCGACGGCCTGCACGATCGCGTCGCTGCTCGCACCGTTCCAGTCCTGCGAGTCGACGTCCCAGATCACCTCCGTCAGGCCGTACTTGGCTTCGACGGCCTTGAGCGTGGAGTTGGTCTCGCCGTACGGCGGCCGGAACAGCTTCGGTGTGCCTCCGCCCGCGTTGGCGATGGCCTGCTGGGTCCGGGAGACCTCCGAGTCGATCTCGGCCTGGCTCATCTGGATGAGATGCGGGTGTGTGTAGCTGTGGTTGCCGACCCACATGCCGGCGTTGATCTGGGCCTGCACCTGGCCCGGGGCGGAGGCGGCGTACTGCCCCTCGTTGAACATGGTGGCCCGCAGGCCGTTCTGCTTGAGGGCGTTGAGCAGGGCGGGGGTGTGGTCGTTGGACGGGCCGTCGTCGAAGGTCAGGCCCACGTAGCCGTTGCAGGTGACGGCCTGTGCGGGAGCGGTGGCCGTGGCGGTCAGGCCCAGGGAGGCCGTCGCGGCGAGGGCGAGTCCGGCGGCCAGGGCGGCCGGGCGACGGCGGGGAAGGAGATGCATGGGGGTCCTCCTGGTGGCGGAGGTCCGGCCACGCCGGAAGCGCGGCCGGACGCGTGGTGAAGGTGAGGGTCACTGCGGACCCGGTGGGATCAGCCGGCGCTGCAGGTGACCGTGGGCCACGTCCAGGAGCCGTTGGTCTGGATGGTCGCCCCCCAGTTGCTGCCGCTGCCGTTGGACTTGGCCACGAGGGTCTGGCTGTCCGGGTAGGTGGTGCTCACGTTCCAGGTGGACAGCACCTTCTCGGGCGAGGGGACCTTCATCGTGACGGTCCAGTTGCCGGCGCCGGAGACGGAGACGTTCAGGTTGTAGCGGTCGCTCCACTTGTCTCCCGCGGAAAGCGTCGCGGTGCAGCCACCGGAGCCGCCGCCGCCCGTGCCGCCGCCCGTGCCACCGCCCGTGCCACCGCCCGTGCCACCGCCCGTGCCACCGCCGGAACTGCCCTCGCTGACGGTGATGTTGGAGCTGCCGCTGCTCTGGTAGCCCTCGGTCGCCATGATCATGTAGTTGAAGGAACCCATGCTCATGCCGTGGCTCGACCAGGCGTCGAAGTGGTTGCCCGTGGTGATGGTGCCCCCCGTCCGCTTCGACTGGCGGACGCTCCAGTACTGCTTGAAGGTCTTGGTGCCCTCGATCGAGGGCTGGTTCACCCGGGTCGTCTCATAGATGTCGTAGGTGCCTCCGTCGCTGGTGACCGTGCCCTTGAAGGTGCCGGTGGGGCGGTACGTGCCGAAGTTCTCGACGACGTAGTACTCGACCAACGGGTTGGTGGTCCAGCCGTAGAGCGCGAGGTAGGCGTTGCCCGACGGGTTGAAACTGCCGGAGTAGTTCACGGACTTGCGTCCGCCGGTGCTCCACCCCTTGCCGCCGACGAAGTTGCCGACGTTGCTCCACTGGTAGCCGTAGTTGCCGCCCGAGCCCAGCGTCATCGACACCGAGCCGCCGCCATCGCTCCAGTGCGAGTAGTAGTAACCATTGTTGGTGCCGGTCTGGTTCGAGTTGACGACGGTGTCGGCGCTGGCGGCGTTGGGCAGCAGCAGCACGGCGACCGCGGCCAGGGCGATCGCCCAGGAGCTTCTCAGCAGGGTCATGAAGCGGCCGGGTCTGCGTCTGCGGGGAGATGGCTCGGGTGCGCTCATATCGGTGTCCTCCAGGGGTTGTTACGTAGGAGTGCTGCCGGACGGGTCCTGTCGCGTCCGCCCAACACAGCTGTTCTGACGCATGGTTGGGCTCGCATGGCAGTCGGCTGTGGTGGTCCGGCCCGATCACGGAGTCTTGATCTGCCCCTAGCGACTGTCAATAGTTTCGGCAGGAGTTGCGAAACCTTCGGACTCGCTGAAAGGGCAACATTGATGTTGTTTCCACAGTTCAAGGCGCGATTCGAATGCATGGAAACTGTCGGCGGTCGATCGTGGTGAAGTGCGTGATCCATTCTGAATCATGGATCGCTTCGAAACTTTCGGTACTTCTCGAATTCGATGCGCCCCAATGCGTGGATCCGTGAACCAGGCTGCGGTGCAGGTTATTTGACCGTTCGTTCCAGATGGGGCTAGGGTCTTCGATGTGGCCAGGACCAAGGAATTCGATCCGGACGCCGCGCTGCAGTCGGCTCTTGAGCTGTTCTGGCGGCGCGGCTACGAAGCGACATCGGTGGCGGACCTCGTCGAGCACCTCGGTATCGGTCGCGCCAGTCTCTACGCGACCTTCGGCGGCAAGAACGAGCTGTACCTGAAGGCCATGGACCGGTACGCCGAGCTGCGTGACCCGCTCCTCCTGGCCGAGCTGTCGCAGCCCGGCCCCGCCCTTCCCGCGGTGCGGGCGGTGGTACGCCGCTTCGCCGCGGAGGCGGCCTCCCCGAGCGGGCGGCTGAACGGCTGCTTCGTCACCAACACCGCGGCCGAACTGGCCCCGCACGACCCCGCGGCGGCCCGCCGCGTCGAGATCAGCTGGGAGCGTCTGGAGGCCCCGCTGCACTCCGCGCTCGTGCGGGCCCAGGCTCAGGGCGAGCTTCCCGGGGGCCGTGATCCGCGCGCGCTGGCCCGCATGCTGCTCGTCCTGCTGCAGGGCATCCGCGTCGTCGGCAAGGCGTCGGACGATCCGGCCCGGGTGCGGGACGCGGCCGAGCAGGCGCTGACCCTGCTGGGCTGATTCGCGGTCGACGGAGCCGGCTGGGCGCGCCACCGGGGGCCTCTTGTGGTGCCCTTGCGCGCCCGAATAATGGAACGTTCGGTCAAGTATCAGGGGGAGATATGACCGCCACAGGCGCCGCCCGCGTCGTCGGCATGCGCTACCGATACGCCTTCGTGCTTCTCGGCATAGTCCAGAGCACGCTGATCTTCACGCTCGCCGCGATCGCCGTCCCCCTGCCCCGCATCGGGCGCGAACTGGACCTGGAACGCGCCGACCTGATCCTCCTCAGCGCCGCCTACGGGCTGACCTTCGCCGGACTGGTGCTCTTCGGCGGACGCCTGGCCGACCGCTACGGCGGGCGGCGCACCCTCACCGCGGGGCTGGTGCTCTTCGCGGTCGCCTCGGCCGCCGCCCCGCTCGCCCCCGGCATCGGGGCCCTGCTCGCGGCGCGCTTCGCCCAGGGCGCGGGCGCGGCCCTCGTCGCACCGGCCGCCATGGCCGTGCTGCGCGCCGTCTTCCCCTCCCCGCCCGAGTACGGCAGGGCGATGGCCACCTGGGGCGGGCTCTCCGTGCTCGGCGCCACCGCCGGCAATCTGCTCTCCGGCGTCATCTCGGCGCTGTCCTCCTGGCGTTGGACCTTCGCCTTACCGATCGCGGTGGCGCTCGCCGCCCTCGCCCTCGCGCGCCGGCTGCTGCCGGACACCGCGCCGAACCCGGGCAGGAGTCTCGACCTGCCGGGCGCCCTGCTCGCCACCGCCGGGATCACCCTGGCCAGCTACGGGCTCGTCGTGACCGACGCCCGGCCCTGGTCATCGGCCGGCGTGCTCGTACCTCTGCTCGGGGGAACCGCACTGCTGGCCGCGTTCCGGTACGCCGAGCGCCGGGCCCGCGACCCGCTGCTGCCTCCCCGGTTCCTGCTCGACCGGCGGCGGTCCCTCGCCCTTGCGGCCGTCGCGCTGAGCGCCTGCGGGACGGCCATGACCTTCGTGGTCCTCTCGCTCCACCTCCAGCAGGTGCGCGACTGGTCACAGGTGCGCACCTCGGCCGCCTTCGTACCGTTCGCCGTAGCCCTGATGGCCTCGGGCCGGGCGGCGGGACCGCTCATCGGGCGGTACGGGCCCCGGGCTGTCGCGGCCGCCGGAATGGGCACGGGCGCGGCCGGGCTCATGCTCCTCGCGGTCACCGGGCTCGACGCGCACACCGGCTACGCGTACGGGCTGCTGCCGGGCCTCGTGCTGCTGCCGGCCGGCACCGCGGCCTCCTTCGCCGGTGCCTCCGTCCTCGCCACCGAACGCGTACCGCCGGGGCAGACCGGGCTCGCGGGCGGCGTGCTGAACACCGCGATGGAATGCGGCCCGACCCTCCTCCTCGCCGTCCTGCTCACGCTCGGCAGCGACGCCGCCGCCCTGGCCGCGACAGGGGCCGCCCTCCTCGTCGTGGCCTTCCTGAACCACCGCACCCAGTAATCCATCACTCAGGGAGTCACCGAAATGAACCGCTTCACCGGCAGGACCGCCCTCGTCACGGGCGCGGGCTCCGGCCTCGGCCGCGCCATCGCGCTCGCCTTCGCCGCCGAAGGCGCGTCCGTGGTCGCCGCGGGACGCACCGCGGCCTCCCTGGACGAGACGGTCGGCCTCATCGGGGCGGCCGGCGGCACGGCTGCCGCTGTGACCGTCGACGTCACCGACTCCGGCCTGCTCCAGAACCTCGTACGCGAGACCGTCACCCGCTTCGGCGCACTGGACATCGCGGTCAACAACGCCGGCATACTCCGCGGCGCCGTACCCGTCGGCGAGGTGAGCGAGGAGGACTGGAACGCGGTGCTGCGGACCAATGTCACCGGCGTCTGGCTGGCCATGAAGCACGAGATCGCCCATATGAAGGAGAACGGCGGCGGCACCATCGTCAACATCTCCTCCAATCTGGGCGCACACCTGAGGATCCCCAACGCCGCCGCGTACATCACCTCGAAGGCGGCGGTCTCCGCGCTGACCCGCGCCGCCGCTCTCGACCACATCCACCAGGGCATCCGCATCAACGCCGTCAGCCCCGGCGCCTCCGCCGCCCCCATGTCGCTGCGTCCCGGCGAGACCGAGGCGGACCGGGCCGAGCGGGTGAAGACGGAGAACCCGCTCGGCCGGCTCGCGGAGGCCGGGGAAGTGGCGGCAGCGGTGCTCTACCTCGCCTCGCCCGCGGCCGGTTCGGTGGTCGGCACCGACCTGGTCGTCGACAGCGGGTCCTCGGCCTGACGGGCAGGCCACCGGCGGGGGATCGCCGCCCACCTGCGAGATCCGGTCCGGTCGCCCCTGTGCGCGGCGCACGCCCTGCCCCCATCAGGGGTGTGCGCCGCGCACGTGTGCCGAGGGCCGCCGCTGTCGCCGCGGGACGCATTCACCCGGGACCTCGCCGGGCTCTTCCCGTCCGACAACCACCCGGGCGCCCCGCTCGGGGGCCGCTCGTCAGCCGTCGTACCCGGCTCTCTCCAGCCGGCGCGCACTTGGATTCTCTGCGTCCTGAGTCCGCCCACCTGCTGTTGCCCCCGGCGGAGCGTTCCCGCTGACCCGATTCGGGTCCGACGCCTGCCGCGATGGCCCGGGCGCCCTCGTGGGCAAGGGCAGCGGCCGCGCGCCGCGTCGGTGACGGCGACCTTGCCCTTCCGCGTCATCGGGTGCGCGCCCGCCCGGCCGCGACCGGACGGCCGGGCGGGAACGTCGCCGGGTGCGGTCCTGACAGTCGGATCAGGCCGCCTGGAGCACCTCACAGGAGCAGTGGCGGAACTCCAGACCGAGCTCCTGGTCCACGGCCGCGCTCGAACGCGTGGCGGCTTCGGCGACCTTCTCCCAGGAGCCGTACTTCATGTAGAGCTGGTCCGCCGTCGGGCCGAGCGGGTTGCCGTACTTCTTCTGGTTGCGTGCCTCCAGCTCCGCGACCTGTTCCGGGGTCATGCCGGCGCGGATGACGTCCTTGGCATCGTTGCGCATCTGGACCAGAGCGCGCGCGATGTCCTCCTCCGAGCGGCCTTCGGCCCGCATGGCGCACTCCGTGCGCTCCATGTCCACCAGGAGCTGGTGATAGCGCATCCGCTGGTCGCGGGCGATCTCGCGCTCCTGCGGCGTCTCGCTCCGGATCAGGCACACGACCGGTTCCGGGCTGGTGCAGTCACCGTGGTCCGGGGCGGCCTGGGAGACAGGGGCGACGATCACCGAACCGCAGGCGGCGGCCGACCGGCACGGCTGGACCGCCCGCTCGGCGGCTGAGGCGGGCTGAAGGGGAAGGAGGACGACTTGGGCGACCAGCAGGGTGGGAACCACGCGGCGGGCCAGCGAGCGCAGAGTGTTCAGTGACATGCGCTCATCGTTCGGCAGACCACCACGGGAACCTGAGCGTGGCGAGGCCGGAACAACCCCTGTGGGCTGCGGACTCCACTCCGCCGAGTGAAGCGAGGACGTCGGCGGCGCGCCCGTGGCCGGGTGCCGGACGCGGACGGTGTCGTACGCTCCACCCGCTACCAGCCGGTCCAGAGCAGGTGGTTGACCGCCAGTGCCACGACGGCCTGCGCGGCCAGCCAGCCGCGCCGGCCCCGGGTGGGCAGGAGGGCGGCCGCGGGGAGCAGCCAGAGCATGAACGGCTGCCAGATCCGTTCCGTCTCCGCCTTGCTCATCCCGGACAGGTCGGCCGCGAGCAGTGCCAGGAGCGCCGCCGAGACGAGCAGGACCAGCCGCTGCGACGGAGCCGCCGCCCCGGAGCGCAGGGTGCGTACCGCACCGGGAGCACCCGCCGTACTGCGGCGCAGGCCCGCGAGCGTCGCCGGTCCGACGGCGACCGCCGTGCACGCGAGGTTGGCCCAGACCCAGTACCAGTAGGGGCGGGTACCTCCGGCTCCCTGGTAGTAGCGCTCGACGAGCAGGTGGTACGCCTCCCACCAGTTGAAGCCCGCGAGGGTGAAGGCCACCGGCACCACGAGAGCCCCCAGGACGAAGTGGGGGAGCGGCCGGGCGGTGCGGGTGAGGACGAGGACGGCGAGGAGCGGGAGCGCGATGAGCGTCAGACCGTAACTCAGGTAGCAGGTCAGTCCGTAGAGGAGACCGGCGCCGAGCGCGGCGGCTGCGGGGCCGCGGACCGTGCGGGTCGCGGCCAGGGCCAGCAGCGCGACGGTCCAGGCCGCGACCGCGGCGAAGTAGCCGTCCGCGGAGGTGCCCGCCCAGATCGCGACCGGTGCGAGGACGACGAACGGAGCGGCGCGACGGGCGGTGCGCTCGTCCGCCAGGACGCGTACCGCGATCAGGACGGCCACCGCGGCGGAGGCGCCGGTCGCGATGCACCAGACCCCGGCCCAGGCGCCGCCGCCGAGCCCGATGCGGTCCAGCAGGACGAAGGTGAGCGTGGCGCCCGGCGGGTGTCCGGCGACATGGGCGGGCCAGTTGCCCGGCGCGCCGCTCAGAATGTGTCCGTTGAATCCGTGCAGCGCGGCGCCGATGTCGTCGAAGCGGCCGATGACCCGCAGGTACTCGTGCTTCGTGGTGAGCCGTTCGGCGATCCCGCGGCCCCAGCCGTCGATCATGGCCAGTGAGAGGACCCAGGCGAGCGAGGCGGCGTAGCAGCTGAGCAGCAGCCCCCGCCAGCGCAGCCGGTCGGCGAGGACGGGACCGTACGCGATGACGGCTGCGGCGACGACGGACGCGATCCAGGTGCCGGGCCCGAGGTGCGGATACCAGGTGGCGAGCAGGGGCGGCCAGTGGACGACGAGGGTGCGGGCGGGGTCGTCGAAGGCGCGGCCGACGAGTACGGCCGCGGCGACGAGTACGACGCCCGCCGCGGCGGCGGCCAGGTCGCGGCGGTGCCCGGAGCGCTGTGCGGGGAGCGGTTCGATGGCGGGTTCGGTGCGGTCCTCGGTCTTCACGCAGGCACCGTACGCACGACAGCGCGGTACACAGGCGTGGTGACCGGGCGCGTCACGGAACCGTCAGATTCCGGAGTGTCCGCGCAGGGGCGTGCGCCGAGTGGTCGTGCGTCCCAGGGGTGACGTCACCGTTTCGTCAGGAGTCGCAACCGCCTCACCCCTCCCACCCCGGCATAGCGTCGGGGCATGGGCGACAGCCGTCGGCAGAGTCCGACCCCACCCGCGTTCCTCTCCCGTCTCCTCGGCGGACGGACGACGACGATCATCGAACACCTGCCCTCCGCACCAGCGTTCTGGCGCAGCCCGGTGCGGGGCGTGCGGTTCACCGCGGTCCTCGGCCTCGTCCTGCTCGTCGGGATCACCGTGCTGTTCGTGACCGGTCTGCTGTCGTACGCCGCCTACAACCCGGACCTGAACCCGGTCAACGACAAGACGCCCGACAAGGGGCTGCTCGGCTTCTACCTCTTCGCCTGGCCGACCGGTCCGCACTGGCTGTACCGGCTGACGCAGGGGGTCCACGTCACCCTCGGCATCGTGCTCGTGCCGGTTCTGCTGGCGAAGCTCTGGTCCGTGGTTCCGCGGCTCTTCGCGCTGCCGCCGGCCCGTTCCCTCGGGCACGCCCTGGAGCGGATCTCGCTGCTCCTGCTGGTGGGCGGGGCACTGTTCGAGTTCGTCACCGGGCTGCTCAACATCCAGCTGGAGTACCTGTTCCCGGGCTCCTTCTACCCGCTGCACTTCTACGGGGCGTGGGTGTTCTTCGCCGCCTTCCTCGCCCATGCCGGGCTCCGGGCGCCGCAGGCCGTACGGGTGCTGAGGTCGGGCGGGCTCAGCGGGAAGGTGCCGGATGATCCGCTGGAGTCACCCGCTCCTGCTCCGCCGACGCTGTCCCGCCGCGGGGCGCTGGCCATGGTCGGTGCCGGTTCACTGGTCCTGCTGATCACCTCCGCCGGGCGGAGCTTCGACGGGCCGCTGCGGCGTCTCGCAGCGCTGACTCCGCACGGCGCCGCCGAACCGGGCTCCGGGCCCAACGGTTTCCAGATCAACAAGACGGCCGCCGCGGTCGGCGTCACCTCTGCCGATACGGGGGAGGGCTGGTGGCTCACCGTCAGCGGCCCGGCCGGGGACCTCCGGTTCACCCGGGAACAGCTCCTGGCCATGGACCAGTACAGCGCGGCGCTCCCGATCGCGTGCGTGGAGGGCTGGTCCACCTCGGACCAGTGGTGGCGCGGCGTACGGCTGAGGGATCTGGCCGCGCTCGCCGGCTACCCGGACGATGTGCCGGGGGTGCTCGTGGAGTCCGTGCAGCGCAGCGGGCCGTTCCGCCGGGCCGCCCTGCGCGACAACCAGGTGCGCGACCCGCGCTCCCTTTTGGCCCTTCAGGTCAACGGCGAGGACCTGACACCCGATCACGGCTACCCGGCGCGGATCATCGTCCCGGCCGCTCCCGGCGTACTCAACACCAAATGGGTGTCCCGGCTGACCTTTGGAGAGCTGTGAACCGAGTGAACCCGGGCGCCGTGGTGCGGCGATGGTACGGGGAAGGGCCGCTGCATCTCCTGCTGATGGCCGCCTCCTTCGCCCTGGCCGGCTATGCGGGCGTACGGCTGCTGGCGGGCGACACCTGGGGCGTGATCGTGTGGTTCGTCGGTGCCGCCCTCGTGCACGACCTGGTGCTGGTCCCGCTGTACGCGGGCGCGGACCGGCTGCTGTGCCGGGCGGCCGGCCGGCGCCCGGACCTGGTGAACTTCGTCCGGGTGCCGGTCCTCCTCTCCGGGCTGCTGCTGCTCGTGTGGTTCCCGCTGATCACCCGGCAGGCGGAGCGCTACGAGCCGGCGAGCGGGCTGTCCCCCGATGTGTTCCTGGGGAACTGGCTGCTGATCACGGCCGCGCTGTTCTCCGTGTCGGCGGTCTGGCTGGTGGTCCGGACGGTCCGGCTGCGTCGTACGGAGACGAAGGAGCGGCCGTCCGCGTCCCACTGATCGACGCGTTGCAGGCCGTGGCGGCGGGCGTATCCCAGCAGTGCGGGCGTGCCGATCCGGGCCCACGGGAACGGGGCGGCCGGTGCCGGTCCGGCCGCGGAGGCGCCTCCGTCATCCAGTTGCACCCGGACCCGCTCGTCGATGTCGTGGGGTGCGGTCTCGGCGATGAGGAGTCCGCCCGGGGCCAGCAGGTCCGCCGTGCGACGCAGCAGGTGGGGCGGGTCGCCGCCGATTCCGACGTTGCCGTCGAGGAGCAGCACGGTGCCCCAGCGGCCCTCGCCCGGGAGCGGTTCGAAGACGGAGCGGCGCAGCGCGGAGCCGCCCAGCCGCAGGGTGCGGTCGACCGCGGCCTCGCTGACGTCGATGCCGAGTGCGCGGTGGCCGCGGGCCGCCAGCGCGGCGACCAGCCTTCCCGGCCCGCAGCCGATGTCCAGGACGGGCCCCTCGCAACGGCGCAGTGCCGACAGGTCGGCGGTGTCCGCGCCGGCGCACCAGCGCTCCACGTCCAGCGGCAGCAGCCAGCCGTCGGTACGGCGGAGGAACAGCGGACCGTGTCCGTTGCGCAGGGCGTTGGCGTAGGGGTCGGTGCCCCATGAGCCGGTGTCCCACGCGGTGACGTCCTCGTGCGGTGGGTTCAGCACGCCTTGATCGCGGCCTGTGCGGTTCATCGGACCGCCGCCCGGGTCAGCCGGGCGAGTTCGGCGGCGAACCGTCCGTGCGGTGCGAGTGCGGCGACGTGCGCGGCGTCGGCCGCGGTGTCCACGTCCCGCAGGAGAGGAAGGTCGCGTACGGAAAGTCCGGCGTCGACCAGTCGGCGCCGCTGCACCGCGCCGGTCTCGGGTACGGACATCGGTACGCCACGTAGGAGTCCGGGGTCCGGTTCGGCCAGGCCCAGTGCCCAGAACCCACCGTCCTCGGCGGGGCCGAACCAGGCGCCGCAGCCGTCCCAGGCGGTGGGGGAGAGGGCGGGGGCCAGATCGGCCGCCGTGATCTGCGGAGTGTCCATGCCGATCAGGAGGGTCGGCCCGGTGCAGGCGGCGAACGCGGCGGCCAGCCGTTCGTCGAGACCTCCCGGGCCCTGCGCCACCACCTCGATGCCGGGCGGCAGCCACGGGCCGGGCCTTCCGTCGAGGACGACCACCCGCCGCGCGGCGGGCAGCGCACGGACGGTCCACAGCGTGTCGGCGAGCGCCGCCTCGGCCAGGCGTGCGGCCTCGGTGGGGGAGAAGGGCGGGGTGAGCCGGGTCTTCACCCGGCCGGGCAGCGGCTCCTTCGCGATGACGAGGAGGGTCGCCACCCCGGCCGGGGCCGGGCGGGCCGTACCGGACTCGGGTGCGTTCATCGCAGGGCCCCCGCCCGGACCGGTGGCTCCGCCAGCACGGCGCGCATGTCACGCACCGCGTGCCAGGTACCCCGCCAGGTGCCGGTGACCTTCGACTTCCCAGTCCGGGCGAGGTAGGGGACGTCCGTCTCGGTGACGCGCAGTCCCGCGTCGGCCGCGCGGACCACCATCTGGAGGGGGTATCCGCTGCGACGGTCGGTGAGACCGAGTTCCAGCAGATCGGCCCGGCGCGCGGCCCGCATCGGCCCGAGGTCGTGCAGCCGCAGCCCGGTGCGACGGCGCAGCATCCGGGCCAGTGCCGCATTGCCCGCCCGTGCGTGCAGCGGCCAGGCGCCCGGTCCCTCGGGGCGGCGACGGCCGAGCAGCAGGTCGCTCTCACCGTCGGCGACCCGGCGGACGAAGCCCGTCAGCAGCCCGGGATCCAGTGAGCCGTCGCAGTCGCAGAAGCAGACGAACTCCGCCTCGGAGGCGAGCAGCCCGGCGTGACAGGCGGCGCCGAAGCCCCGCTGCGGTTCATGCACCACCGTCGCGCCGAGGGACCGGGCCAGCTCCGCCGAGCCGTCGGTCGAACCGTTGTCCACGACGATCGCCCGCCAGCCGGGAGGGACCGAGGCCAGCACCGCGGGCAGGGCGGCGGCCTCGTCCAGGCACGGCAGGACGAGGTCGGCGCGGGGGCCGGAAGTATCGGAGGAAGGAATCACGCGGCTCACCCTACGGAGGAGAAACCGACAAATCGGGTTCCGGATTCTTACGAAATATGGACGTCGGCAGGTGCCGGCCAAGGAGGGTCCGCACTCCCTCTCCGCAGGTGCCAAGGTGGTGGCATGCAGCCGACCCCGGACTCCTCACCGAGCCGCCCCGCCGCCCGCGGCCACGTACTCGTCGTGGACGACGACCCCACGGTCGCGGAGGTGGTCACCGGCTACCTGACCGGGGCCGGCTACGAGGTGGCCCGGGCGTCGAACGGCCCGGCCGCGCTCGAACAGTACGCAGCCCGGCGCCCGGACCTGGCCGTCCTGGACCTGATGCTGCCGGGCATGGACGGATTCGAGGTCTGCCGCCGCATGCGGGCTCAGGGACCCGTGCCGGTCATCATGCTCACCGCGCGCGGCGACGAGGACGACCGCATCCTCGGGCTGGAGACGGGGGCGGACGACTACGTCACCAAGCCGTTCAGCCCCCGCGAGCTCGTCCTGCGCGTCGACTCCGTGCTGCGCCGCGCCCGGGCGGCCGCGACGCCTCCCGGCCGCCCGGCACTGCTCGAAGGCGCGGGCCTCGTCCTGGACCCGGCGGCCCGGAGCGCGACGTTCGCGGGCCGGACACTGGCACTCACCCTGCGGGAGTTCGACCTGCTCGCCTTCCTCCTGCGCCATCCGGGCCGGGTCTTCACCCGGGAGGAGCTGATGCACGGGGTCTGGGGCTGGGACTTCGGGGACCTGTCGACCGTGACCGTCCACGTCCGCCGTCTGCGCGGGAAGGTCGAGACCGACCCGGCCCGTCCGGAGCTGATCCGTACGGTCTGGGGCGTCGGCTACCGACTGGACCTGCCTCCGGACCGGCCGGCTGATCCGACGGCGCCCACCGCCCACACCCCTCCTGCCGCGGCCACGGATTCCGGCTCCGGAGCGCCGGCATGACCGACATCCTCCTCATCGCGCTCTTCGCCTTCCTCGGCGCCGCCGCTGCCGGCCTGCTCGGCGCCGTCGTGCTGCGGATCTCCCGGCACCGTTCGTTCGTCGTCTCGCTGACCGTCGTCGCCGCCGTGGCCGTCACCGCGATGCTCGCCGGCACCCTGACCGTCGCCTGGGCGATGTTCCTGTCGCCGCACGACCTCACCGTGGTCACCACCGTCGTCGCCATGGCCGCCGTCGTCTCGCTCGTCACCGCGATGCTGCTGGGCCGCTGGGTGGCGGCGAGGAGCCGCGATCTGACACTCGCCGCCCGCTCCTTCGGTGACGGCGGGACCTTCGCGGCCCCCGAGGCCCCGGCCACCGCCGAACTCGCCGCACTCACCCGCGAACTGGCCGCCACCAGCGCCAAGCTCGACAGTTCGCGCGAGCGGGAGCGGGCCCTGGAGACCTCGCGACGGGAACTCGTCGCCTGGATCTCGCACGACCTGCGTACCCCGCTCGCCGGTCTGCGCGCCATGTCCGAGGCGCTGGAGGACGGCATGGCCGTCGACTCACGGCGCTATCTGCGGCAGATACGCACCGAGGTGGAGCGCATGAACGACATGGTCGGCGACCTCTTCGAACTCTCCCGCATCCACGCCGGTTCGCTCACCCTGACCCCCACCCGGATCTCCGTCTACGACCTGGTGGGCGACGCGCTGGCCGGGGCCGATCCGCTGGCCCGCGAGCACGGGGTGCGGCTGGTCGGCAACCGGATCGAGGCGGTGCCCGTCGAGGTCGACGGCAAGGAGATGAGCCGGGTCCTGGGCAACCTCCTGATCAACGCCATCCGACGCACCCCCGCCGACGGCACCGTCGCGGTGGCCGCGCACCGCTCGGGCGGCGGCGTGGTGCTGTCGGTGACCGACGGCTGCGGCGGCATTCCGGAGGAGGATCTGCCCAGGGTCTTCGACACCGGCTGGCGCGGCACCCATGCCCGTACACCTCCGGCCGGGGCGGGACTCGGACTCGCCATCGTGCGCGGAATCGTCGAGGCGCACGCCGGCCGGGCGGACGTCCGCAACGTCACCGGTGGCTGCTGCTTCGAGGTGACGCTGCCGGCGGCCTGAACGTCACCCCGCTCCCACCCCGGCCGCCTCCCGCAGCGGCGCCGCCGCGAACCGCGCCATCCCCTCGGCGAACCCCACCGCCGGCTTCCAGCCCAGTTCGTCGCGCAGCCGCCGTGAGTCCGCCGTGACATGGCGTACGTCCCCGAGCCGGTACTCACCGGTGACCACCGGGGCCGGGCCCCCGTGGGCCGAGGCCAGGGCAGCGGCCATCTCGCCGATGGTGTGCGGCTGCCCGCTCCCGGTGTTGTACGCGGTGAAGGTGCCGGGCCCGCGTCCCACGACCGCCTCCAGCGCGACCGCGTTCGCGGCGGCCACGTCCCGCACATGGACGAAGTCCCGGCGCTGGCCGCCGTCCTCGAAGACGCGTGGCGCCTCGCCCCGGGCCAGGGCCGAACGGAAGAAGGAGGCGACACCGGCGTACGGGGTGTCGCGCGGCATACCCGGCCCGTACACGTTGTGGTAGCGCAGCGACACCGCGCTGCCGCCCGTCGCCCGCGCCCAGGACGAGGCGAGGTGTTCCTGGGCGAGCTTGGTCGTGGCGTACACGTTGCGCGGGTCCACCGGCGCGTCCTCACCGACGAGCCCGGGGGCCAGTTCCGTGCCGCAGGAAGGGCAGCGGGGCTCGAAGCGGCCCTCGGCCAGGTCGGCCTCCGCGCGGGGGCCCGGCCGGACCGGGCCGTGGAGCGGGCAGTCGTACCGGCCCTCCCCGTAGACCACCATCGATCCGGCGAGGACCAGGTTCCGCACCCCCGCGCCCGCCATCGCGGCGAGCAGCACGGCCGTTCCCAGGTCGTTGCACCCCACGTAGTCCGGCGCGTCCGCGAAGTCCTTGCCGAGGCCGACCATCGCCGCCTGGTGGCAGACCGCGTCGATGCCGCACAGCGCACGGTCCACGGCCTCGCGGTCGCGCACGTCCGCCACGACGAACCCGCTGCCGGCGCCGGGCGGCACGGCGGCGCCGGCACCGTGCGCCGAGGGGAGCAGGGCGTCGAGCACCACCGCCTCGTGCCCGGCCGACACGAGGGTCCGCACGATCTCCGAACCGATGAACCCGGCGCCGCCGGTGACCAGTACACGCATGCCGCCCACCGTAGGCCGCGCAGGACGAGCCGGGCGCCGACGACTCGGTACGTCACGGGAACGTAAGAGAAACGAGCCGGGCGCCGCCGACTCGCCTCGTCACGGGAACGCAGGAGAAAGGGGTGCACGGCGGGCCGCGGCCGGCTCGTGACGGGAGCCGGCCGCGGATGACCGGTCAGACGGGCAGACGGGTGAGCAGCCCCGTGAAGTCCGTCCCGGCCGGCAGGGTTCCGAAGGCCAGTCCGCGGTCGCCGGCCAGCCGGGTCGCGCAGAAGGCGTCGGCGACGGCGGCCGGGGCGTGGCGTACGAGCAGGGAGCCCTGGAGTACGAGCGCCGCGCGCTCGATGACCCGGCGGGCACGGACCGGGGCGTCCTCGGTGAGGGTGAGCTCGCCCTGGAGCTCCTGCCAGGCGGAGTCCAGACGGCGGTCGCCCCCGGCGGCGGCCTCGATCTCCGTGCGCAGGGCCTGGAGAGACTCCGGCTCACGGGCCAGGGCGCGCAGCATGTCCAGGGCGTTGACGTTGCCGGAGCCTTCCCAGATGCCGTTGAGCGGGGCCTCGCGGTAGAGGCGGGGCATGCCGGACTCCTCGTCGTACCCGTTGCCGCCCAGGCATTCGAGGGCCTCGGCGACCGCGGCCGGCTGGCGCTTGCACACCCAGTACTTGCCGACCGCGGTGGCGAGCCGCAGGAAGGCGCGCTCCTGGGTGTCGCCCTGCTGCGCGCGGTCCGCCGCCCCGGCCAGCCGCAGGGCCAGCGTGGTCGCCGCCTCGGACTCCAGCGCCAGATCGCCGATGACGTTGCGCATCAGGGGCTGGTCGATGAGCTTCGCCCCGAACACGGACCGGTGACGCACGTGGTGCGTCGCCTGGGCGAGCGCCGCACGGGTGCCGGCGGCGGAACCGAGGACGCAGTCCAGGCGCGTCATGGTCACCATGCCGATGATGGTGCGCACGCCCCGGCCCTCGTCGCCGACGAGCCAGGCCACCGTGTCGTCGAACTCCGGCTCGCTGCTGGCGTTGGAGCGGTTGCCGAGCTTGTCCTTGAGGCGCTGGATACGGAACGTGTTGCGGCTGCCGTCCGGCAGGACCCGGGGGACCAGGAAGCAGGACAGACCCGCCGGGGCCTGGGCGAGGACGAGGAAGAGGTCGTTCATCGGGGCGCTCGTGAACCACTTGTGGCCGCGCAACCGCCAGGTGCCGTCCGCCTGTTGTACGGCGGCGGTCGTGTTGGCGCGCACATCCGTGCCGCCCTGCTTCTCCGTCATGCCCATGCCCGCGAGCAGCCCGGGCTTCTCGGCGGGGGTGCGCAGGCCGGACTCGTACACGCGGCTGGTCAGCAGGGGTTCGTACGTCTTGGCGAGGTCGGGGGCGTGACGCAGGGCGGGGACCGCCGCGTACGTCATCGAGACGGGGCAGCCGTGGCCCGCTTCCGCGCTGCTCCACACCATGAAGCCCGCCGCGCGTGCCACGTGCGCGCCGCGCCGCTCGTCCGCCCAGGCGGCGCCGCCGAGGCCCTCGCTGATCGCCACGTCCATGAGGGCGTGGTACGAGGGGTGGAACTCGACCTCGTCGATGCGGTTGCCGTAGCGGTCGTGGGTGCGCAGCCTCGGCTCCTGGCGGTTCGCCTCGTCCGCCCAGCGCTGCACCTCCTCGCTGCCGGCGCGGCGGCCCAGCCGGTGCAGGTCGTCCAGGTACCACTCGGCGCCCTCGCGGCGGACGCCCTCGATCAGCACCGGGTCGTCGGCGACGTCGTGGCCGGTCAGCGGCGGCGGCTGGTTCGTGACCTCGTGGGTGGTGGCGGTGGGACGGCTGTGGGGTGCGGGCGACGCAGGCATGAGGAGCCCTCCTGGGCAGGGACGGATGACGGATCAGGGGCGCGCGGACGAGGGGGCCGCGCCCGCGCAGCGCAGCGCCATGGCGGTCAGTTCGGCGAGGATGTCCTGGTCGTCGTCCTCCGGTGAGCCGAGCGGCGCCACGAGTACCTCGCCGATCGCGCCGGTGAGCGCGGCGGCGGTGACCTCCCCGTTCTGGGGCGGCAGCAGTCCCTGCGCCATCCCCTCGCGGATCACTTCGGCGAACAGCGCGCGGTAGCGGCGACGGAAGACGAGCCGCTCCGCGCCGACCGCCGCGTCGGCCGGCGCGGCGAGCAGGGCATAGGCGAGGCCACGGCTTTCGAGGGCGCGGCGGGCGAAGACCCGGACGCCGTCGGCGAGCCGCTCGACCGGGGTCCCGGAACCGTTCAGCACGGATTCCAGGACGTCCACCTCGTGCCCCGTCGCCCGCCGGAAGACCTCCACCGCGAGGGCGGCCTTCGACGCGAAGTGCTGGTACACCGAGCCCGCCGCGATGCCCGCGGCATCGGCGACCGCGGTCACGGACGCTCCTGACCAGCCCACTTCGGCGACCACATCGGTCGCCCGGGTGACCAGATGCTCACGGGCCGATTCGAGACGTTGAATTTCGGCTGGGGTCTTGCGGTAGGCCATGAAAGAAGTGAACCATCATTCATAGTTTCCCGACAAGGGTCGGACGCCCCGGCCCGCGATCCCAGGAGAAGGCGTGCACCTCAGTGCCATGCTGGACAGCGTCGTCCGCTCGGCCGGCCGCAAGGAAGCCCTGGTCTACCGCGACCGGCGATGGAGTTACGGCGAGTTCGGCGCCGCCGTCCGCCGGACGGCGACCGTGTTGCGGGAAGCGGGTCTCGAGCCCGGGGACCGCCTGGCCGTGATGACGTACAACACCCCGGCCTTCCTCTTCGCCGCCTTCGGTGCCTGGCTGGCCGGTGCCACGCTGGTGCCCGTCAACCACAAGCTCCGGTCCGCCGAGGTGGAGCATCAGCTACGGCACTGCGGTGCCCGGCTGGCGCTCGTCGACCAGGAGATCGGTGAACGGGCCACCGGTGCGGCCGTCGGGACGCGCTGGCTGGTGAGCCATCCGGACGCGGCCGTGAGCGAACCGCCCGCCGGGTCCTTCGAAGCGCTGATCGCCGCGGCGGCCGAGTGGGAGGGCGAGCCCGGGGCCGACTCGGACATCGCCCAGATCCTGTACACCTCGGGCACGTCCGGCCGCCCCAAGGGCTGCGTGCACACCCACCGGGGCATCGCCCTGACCGCCACGTACACGGCGGCCACCCTGCCTCTCCGCCGCGACGAGCGGTTTCTCGTCTGCATGCCGATCTGGCACGCGTCCCCGCTCAACAACTGGGCGATGGGCACCCTCCTGCTGGGCGGCACGGTCGTGCTCCAGCGCGAGTACGAGCCCCGCGTCATGCTGGAGACCGTCCAACGGGAGCGGATCACCGCGGTGTTCGGCGCGCCGATCGCGCTGATCGCCCCGGTGCAGGCGGTGCCCGACTTCGAGGGGTACGACCTGTCCTCGGTCCGTTCCTGGATCTACGGGGCGGGGCCGATGGACGCCGACACGGTCCGCAGGCTGATGAAGGCGTACCGCTCGGAGAACTTCCATCAGGTCTACGGCATGAGTGAGATGGGGCCCGTGGGCGCGTCGCTGTCTCCCGGTGAGCAGGTGGAGAAGGCCGGCTCGATCGGGCGCGGCGGCATGGTCGGCGTCGACCTGCGCATCGTGACGCAGGACGGCACGGACGCCACCGCGGGCCGTACGGGGGAGATCTGGCTGCGGTCGGACACCCGCATGGTCGGGTACCTCGATGACGAGAAGGCCACCGAGGAGGCGTTCGCGGGCGGCTGGTACCGCAGCGGCGATCTCGGCAGGGCGGACGAGGACGGTTTCGTCACCGTGGTGGACCGCCTCAAGGACATGATCATCACGGGTGGGGAGAACGTGGCCTCCCTGGAGGTCGAGGGTGTTCTGCGCGGCCACCCCGACATCCTGGACGTCGCCGTCGTCGGCCGGCCGCACGATCAGTGGGGCGAGACCGTGGTCGCGGTCGTGGTGCCGAGGGGCGACGCCGGGCCGAGCCTCGACGAGCTGCGGGAATGGCTGGAGCCGCGCCTCGCGCGCTACAAGATCCCGCGCGAACTGGTCCTGCGTGCGGAGCTGCCCCGGACGCCTTCCGGGAAGGTCACCAAGCACGTGCTGCGCAGCGGTCCGACCGGCTGAACGCCCTCCGCCCGTCCCCGGCCGCCGGGACGCCGGCCGTGCTGACGGTGTGCGCCCGGGCGTACCGGCGGGCCGGTGCCGGCCGCCTGCTCGCAGGGGTGACCGGGGAGGAGGCCCGGACGGAACCCGGCGCCCACCGGGCCTGTACGGCAGGGGCGATGAGCGGGGCCCGCCACCTGCCGGAGCTCGGGGATCTGTGGCTGGACTCCGGCCAGGCGGCCGCGTCGACCCCGGTGTTCCGGCTGCCCGGCGAACGGGCGGCGCCGGACGGGCGCTCGGCGCCTCCGCGGTGGACCTGATCGGCCATGCGGCCGGGGTCCCGTCGTGAACCGGTAGGGCCGCTCGCGACCGCCTGCCGTCCCGTTCCGCCCCGTCCTGTCTCGTCCTGTCTCGTCCTGTCCCGTCCCGTTCCGTTCCGTCCCGTCCCGCACCGGTGCGGGACGGCTGCTCGGGCGTGCCCTCCGGCCACCTGCCGCTGCCGCGGCGCAGCCGGATCTCCCGCGGCGCCGCTCTCCAGGCGCAGTGGCCTCTCTGGTCGTCCCCTGGTCAGCCCCCTGGCCGTTCCCGGTCAGTCCCGTGGTCAGTCCCCTGGCCACTCCCCGGAATCTTTTCCTCCAGACCCCTTGCCCCGTCGCAACGCTATATCGATACTGCCGGTTACGTAATCAACGTCGATTGTGGGAGGAACCCATGGCCGCCACCGTCACCACCGATGGTCCGAAGCCCGTACTCGACAAGCCGCTGATGCGCTACGGCCGCCGGACACTGGAGCGACTGGCGCCCGGCGCCGAACCGGCGCAGTACCGGATCCTCGGCATCAGCCCGCTGACTCCGCACATCGGCGCGGAGATCAGCGGAGTCGACCTGTCCCGGCCGCTCGACGAGGCGACCGCCGAGGAACTGCGCCAGGCACTGCTCGAGTGGAAGGTGATCTTCTTCCGCGGCCAGACGGGACTGGAGCCGCAGCACCACCTCGACCTGGCCGCGGTCTGGGGGCCGCCCGAGGTCAACCCGTTCTTCCCGAAGTCCGAGACGGTGGGCGTGTCGCGCCTCGCCAAGGACGCGATGGCCGTCGGCAACGAGAACATCTGGCACAGCGACCACTCCTTCATGGCCGCACCCGCACTCGGCTCGGTCCTGCGCTCCGTCGAGGTGCCGGCCGCCGGGGGCGACACCATGTGGGCCGACATGGGAGCCGCGTACGACAACCTCTCCGACGAGATGAAGGCACGCGTCGAGGGCCTGACGGCCGTGCACGACTGGGTGCCCAGCTGGGGTTCGACCATGACCGAGGAGCAGATCGCGCACTTCCGCGAGAGCCTGCCGCCGGTCGAGCACCCCGTCGTGGTGCGCCACCCGCGCAGCGGCCGCAAGCTCCTCTACGTCAACGAGCCGTTCACCACCCGCATCGTGGGCCTGTCCGATGCCGAGAGCCGTGAACTCCTCGACGAACTGGTGCTCCAGGCGCGCGTCCCCGAGTTCCAGGTCCGCTTCCACTGGGAGCAGGACTCCGTGGCGATCTGGGACAACATCGCCACCCAGCACTACGCGATCAGCGACTACTACCCGCAGCGCCGGGTGATGGAGCGCATCGCCGTCGCCGGAGTCCCGCTGTCCTGAACCGCCGGGGTTCGCGCGGGGGGCCGTCCCTCCGCGCGGACGGCCCCGATCGCCACCCCCATGCCTCAACCCCCCATTC